>NZ_JAVDUX010000055.1:0-1203 GCF_031456575.1 Ancylobacter sp. 3268 | reverse complement strand
ATCACGGGGTTTCTCAACCTTTGGAGAGCCCCATGGACCATCAGGAGCACCCCGACACCCGGCCGACCATTAGCCCGCTGCGGCAGCGGATGATCGAGGACATGACGATCCGCCGGTTCGGCGAGCACACACAGCGCGATTATGTCCGCCAGGTCGCCGAGTTCACCGCCTTCCTCGGCCGGACGCCGGATGAGGCCGAGCCCGAGGACCTGCGGCGCTACCAACTCCATCTGGCGAGCTTCGGCGCCAGCTATGCCCGCATGAATCTCGCCTGCACGGCGCTGCGCTTCTTCTTCCACATCACGCTGGGCCGGGCCGGCTTCGGCGACCGCATGGCGCGCATCCCGACGCCGGAGCGCCTGCCCGTGGTGCTTAGCACCGAGGAGGTGGCGCTGCTGCTCGCCCATGCGCCGAACCTCAAGTACCGCGCTGCGCTGAGCATCGCCTATGGCTGCGGCCTGCGGGTGTCGGAGGTGGCCCACCTCAAGGTCGCCGATATCGACGGCGCGCGGATGCTGATCCGCGTTGAGCAGGGCAAGGGGCGCAAGGACCGCTATGTGATGCTCGCGCCCGATCTGCTGGACCTCCTGCGCCGCTGGTGGAAGGAGCGGCGGCCGCAGGGCTGGCTGTTCCCGGGCCGCGATCCCGGCCAGCCCATCACCACCCGCCAGCTCGACCGGGCCTGCAGGACGGCAGCCTCCGCCGCCCGGCTGGACAAGCGCGTGTCCATGCACACCCTGCGGCACAGCTTCGCCACCCATCTGCTGGAGCGCAAGACCGATATCCGCGTCATCCAGGTGCTGCTCGGGCACAGGAAGCTCGACACCACGGCCGTCTATACCCGCGTCGCCCTGAAGACCCTGCGCGAGGTGGAGAGCCCGCTCTCTTTGCTGACGCCGCCGCCCCTGTAAGCCGTGCCGGTCCATGACGCGGCCTGCGCTCGAGGTCGCGGATATCCTGAACGCCCATGGCGATACCTATGAGAGGGCGCACGCCGGGCATCTCAGCCGCGGCCAGCTGAAGGTGATGTCGGCGATCCGCTCCTGCCGCACGATGGTGCTTGGCGGGCACGTGTCGCGCTGCGCCAACTGCGATCACGTGGAGATCGCCTACAACTCCTGCCGCAACCGGCACTGCCCCAGGTGCCAGGGAGCAACCGCCCGGGACTGGCTCGCCGCCCGGCAGGCCGAGCTGCTGCCGGTG
>NZ_JAVDUX010000054.1:0-1319 GCF_031456575.1 Ancylobacter sp. 3268 | reverse complement strand
CCTCCTCGCGGATAGGCCGTCCCGGCGGCGCTGTCGCTCAACCGCGGCCTCTCGCGATCCCGGCCCGTCGTCCTGTGCAGGGCTGAAAGCCCCGCTTGGCCGGCCGGGCAGGGATGCTCGCCCGCAGTTGCACCGGCCCGTCCGCTCCGCGGGCCGGGGGATGTCTTCGGGAAGAAGACGGAACAGGACCGGGGTGATGCCTCGCGTCCGCAACCCGGCAAGGAGCATTCCCATGCAGATCATGAAGGTGGACCCGCGTGCGCTGAAGGAGAATCCCGACCGCACGCGCCAGACGAAGTCCACGCCGCAGGCCGATGCCCTGCTGCTGGCGACCATCAAGGCGGTCGGCATCGTGCAGCCCCCGGCGATCGCGCCGGAGAGCGGCGGCGGCAACGGCTACATCATCGATTCCGGCCATCGCCGGGTGAAGCAGGCGATCAAGGCCGGGCTCGAAGAGATCGAGGTGCTGGTGGTCGACGCCGCCAACGATAATGGCGCCATGCGCTCCATGGTCGAGAATATCGCCCGCGAGCCGCTGAACCCGGTCGACCAGTGGCGCGCCATCGAGCGCCTGGTCGCGCTCGGCTGGACTGAGGAGGCGATCGCCGTCGCTCTGGCGCTGCCAGTGCGCCAGATCCGTAAGCTTCGGTTGCTCGCCAATGTGCTGCCGGCGATGCTGGACCAGATGGCCAAGGGCGACATGCCGAACGAGCAGCAGCTGCGCACCATCGCCGCCGCTTCGCTCGAGGAGCAGCGCGAGGTCTGGAAGACACACAAGCCGAAGAAGGGGGACCCGCAGGCCGCGTGGTGGAGCATTGCCAATGGGCTCACGAAGAAGCGCATGTATGCACGTGATGCCAGCTTCGGCGACGATCTCGCCCGTGCCTACGGCATCGAATGGACCGAGGACCTGTTCGCGCCGGCCGATGAGGACTCGCGCTACACCACGCAGGTCGAGGCCTTCCTCGGCGCCCAGCAGGAATGGATGAGCCAGAACCTGCCGAAGAAGGGGATCATCACCGTGGCCAATAGCTGGGGCCAGCCGGAACTGCCGAAGAAGGCAGAGCGCATCCATGGCAAGCCGGGCAAGGGCGATTGCACCGCGATGTATCTCGACCGCGAGGGCAAGGTGCAGAGCGTGCACTACCGCATGCCCGTGGAGAAGAAGGCGAGGGGTTCGGATGCCTCCGGTGCTGACGATGTCGGCACGCTGGCGAAGCCGCGCCCGGAGGTGACGCGCAAGGGCATCGAGATGATTAGTGACATGCGTACCGACGCCCTGCACGAGGCGCTGTCCCGTGCCCCGATCGAGGACGACA
>NZ_JAVDUX010000053.1:0-1409 GCF_031456575.1 Ancylobacter sp. 3268 | reverse complement strand
GTTGAGCGGATGAAAAGCGCGACACTCAGATCCTCCTCCAATGCGTCGATCTGGCGGACGATCGCCGAAGGCGTCACCGCGCGCCGGCGGGCGGCCCCGGAGAAGCTGCCCGCCCGGACGACATCTACGAAGGTGGCGAGATATTCGGCGAAATGGGGTCTCATCTTTGCGATCCGGGCAAAGCCGTTTGCAGCAGGCTCCGGCTTATCGCCGATCCCGGACACTCGCATATTCGCGGCGTTCACACAGCGGCCGTACCTCGTCGCCGGCACGCAATCATCGCGGCAAATCGGGCAGTCGTTCCATCTCGCAAGCAGGAACAGCGATCATGGAAATATCGAAATACGTCCGGCCGAGTCGTCGCACATAACCGGTTCCGCATCGATCTTCATCGTATTGGCGTTCGGAGTCCGTGAAGACGGTCATTAGTATCTAACATAAACGTATATCGACAAGGCAGATCCATGAAAATCCTCACCGACCGTATCCTCTCGGAATCCGCCTACACAGCCGAGATCGATGTTTCTTTTGAGAAAATCGACATCGCCGAGTGGCTATTCACCCTGCCGGAGGCTGAATATCTGCGCTGCTGTCCGCCCGATCATATCGGCTCCGGCGTCACAACGACCGATGATGGCCGCCGCATGGTGATCAATGTCGAGATGATCGGCACCGGGCTGGTGATCCAACACTATGTCGCGGAGGAAGCCACGGCGAGCTATTGCCGTATGAACTCGATCTCCGACGTGTTCACGCCGCTGGGACGCACGCAGGTCAACGTGATCTGGGAACTGATCGCCGAGTCGATCGAGGGCGAGCGCACCCGCTACACCAACCGCGTCACCTCGCACCCGACCGACGTGTTCATGGACTTCGTCGCCGCACATGGTCAGACCTTCGAGCAGGCGGCCGTGGCACGGCAGGAAGCCGGTGGCGATCACAACCGTCGCGAGACGCCGCTCTTCGCCGCCAGCATCGGCCGACGCGCCATGGCGAAGGCTGCGGCAAAGTGAAAGCGATCACCTTCGACGATTTCGGTCCGGCGGATGTCCTCCGCCTGGCCGAGGTGCCGATGCCGGAGGTTCGCCCCGGCGATCTTCTGGTGAAGGTGCATGCAGCCGGCGTCAACCGGGCCGATCTGCTGCAGCGGCTGGGCTATTATGGTCGCCAGAGCTACGGCGAGAGCGACCTGCTCGGGCTGGAGGCGGCCGGCGAGGTGATCGCCGTCGGCGCCAATGTCACCGACATCCGACGGGGCGAGCGGGTGATGGGGATTGTTGGCGGGGGCGCCTATGCCGAGTTTGCCCGCGTCGACTAGCCTGCCCCTATTGAGTGGTCCGGTTTGACTCTAATGCATAGTGGGCCTTTCGGCCTGGCTTGATTGGCAGGGCTTCAGGGACAGGATGGCC
>NZ_JAVDUX010000052.1:0-2263 GCF_031456575.1 Ancylobacter sp. 3268 | reverse complement strand
GGGCCTGCTCCTTGGGGCGGGGAGCGTCAGGCCTGGGCCTCGACGACGGCGATGGCGGTCATGTTGACGATGCCGCGGGCGGTGACGGAGGGGGTGAGGATATGCACCGGCTTGGCGGTGCCGAGCAGGATCGGCCCCACCGGCAGCGCGTCGCCGAACACCTTCACCATCTGGTAGGCGATGTTGGCGGCATCGAGATTGGGCATGACCAGTATGTTGGCCACACCCTGCAGCTTGCTGCCCGGCAGCACCCGCTCGCGGATCTCCGGCACGATGGCGCTGTCGCCCTCCATCTCCCCATCCACCATCAGCTCCGGCGCCTGCTGGTGCAGCAGCCCGGTAGCGAGGCGCATCTTCTGCGCGCTGGCGTCGTCGCGCGAGCCGAAGTCCGAATGCGACACCATGGCGATGCGCGGCTCGATGCCGAAGCGCTTCACATGCCCGGCCGCCTGGATCGCCATCTCCACCAGGTCCTCGGCATTGGGATCGGTCGACACATGGGTGTCGCAGATGAAGAACGCCCCCTTCTGCGTCACCAGCATCGACAGCGCCGAGACGTCGCGCACCCCCGGCGCCAGGCCGATAATGGTGCGGATGTGCCGGAGATGGCGGATGAACCGCCCCTCGACGCCGCACAGCATGGTGTCGGCGTCGCCGCGCATCACCGCCACCGCGGCGATCACCGTCGGCGTGGTGCGCACCAGCGTGCGGGCGATCTCCGGCGTGACGCCGCGACGGCCGGCGAGCTCGACATAGGTCTGCACATAGTCGCGGTAGCGCGGATCGTCCTCCGGGTTGATCAGGTCGAAATCGGTGCCGGGACGGATCGAGAGGCCGAAGCGCGCCAGGCGGGTGTCGATCACCGCCGGCCGCCCGATCAGGATCGGACGGGCGATCCCCTCCTCCACCACCACCTGCGCCGCCCGCAGCATCCGCTCGTCTTCGCCCTCGGCATAGATCACCCGCTTGGGCGCCTGCTTGGCGGTGGCGAATACCGGCTTCATCACCAGCCCGGAGCGGAACACGAAGCGGTCCAGCTCCTCGGCATAGACGTCGAAATCGGCGATCGGCCGCTTGGCGACGCCGCTCGCCATCGCCGCCCGCGCCACCGCCGGCGCCACCCGCAGGATGAGGCGCGGGTCGAAGGGCGAGGGGATGAGCGAGGTGGCGCCGAACACCGGCGTCTCGCCGCCATAGGCGCGCGCCACCACGTCGGAGGGGGTCTCGCGCGCCAGCTCGGCGATGGCGTGCACCGCCGCGATCTTCATCTCTTCATTGATCGTCGTCGCCGCCACGTCGAGCGCGCCGCGGAAGATGAACGGGAAGCACAGGACGTTGTTGACCTGGTTGGGGAAGTCCGAGCGGCCGGTGCAGATCATCGCGTCGGGCCGCGCGTCGCGCGCGAGGTCGGGCATGATCTCCGGCGTCGGGTTGGCGAGCGCCATGATCAGCGGCCGCTCGCCCATGGCCTTCAGCATCTCCGGCTTCAGCACGCCGCCGGCGGACAGGCCGATGAAGATGTCGGCGCCGACGATCACCTCGGCGAGGCTGCGCGCCTCGGTCTTCTGCGCGAAGGCCCCCTTATAGGGGTCCATCAGCGCCTCGCGGCCCTCATAGACCACGCCTTCGATGTCGGTGACGAAGATGTTCTCGCGGCTGGCGCCCATCGACACCAGCAGGTTCAGCGTGGCGATCGCCGCCGCGCCGGCGCCGGAGGTGACGATCTTCACCTCCCCGATCTTCTTGCCGCCGATGAACAGCGCGTTGACCACCGCCGCCGCGACGATGATCGCCGTGCCGTGCTGGTCGTCGTGGAACACCGGGATGTTCATCTTCTCGCGCAGCTGCGCCTCGATCTCGAAGCACTCCGGCGCCTTGATGTCCTCGAGGTTGATGCCGCCGAAGGTCGGCTCCAGCGCCGCCACCACGCTCACCACATGGTCGATCTCGAGCGCCTTGATCTCGATGTCGAACACGTCGATGCCGGCGAACTTCTTGAACAGCACCGCCTTGCCTTCCATCACCGGCTTGGAGGCTTCCGGCCCGATATTGCCGAGCCCCAGCACCGCCGTGCCGTTGGAGACCACCGCCACCAGGTTCTGCTTGGCGGTGAGCTCCGCCGCCAGCTCCCGGTCGGCGGCGATCGCCTCGCACACCGCCGCAACCCCAGGCGTGTACGCCAGCGCAAGGTCGCGCTGGTTGGCCAGAGGCTTGGTCGCCTGGATCTCAAGCTTACCAGGACGGGGTAGACGGTGGTAAACCA
>NZ_JAVDUX010000051.1:0-2314 GCF_031456575.1 Ancylobacter sp. 3268 | reverse complement strand
AACGCCACGCCGACCTCTATCGCGCTTTCCTCACAATCGCCGCCGCCATCATCGCTTTCAGGGCCCGCACGAGGTTTTGTTAGGCGCTCTTAGTCACCAGTCGTAGCGGGGCGTCATCATTGGAGTGAATGCGCTGGTCGCGAACGTCACAGCGGATGCGGTAGGCGACCCCGAATTGATGGAGGAGACGATCGCGAAAGAGGACACGGCATTGCTCCCGCTCGCGGCTCGAGGAATCTGCACGCGGCGTTAGCGCCGCTCGCTTCGATGCTCGTCGTGCCCACGGTCGACAGGCCATTGGGAACGTTCGCTGCCCGCGCCGCCGCCGCCAGCATGTTATCAGCGCCGGGCTACAGCGCGTTGGCAAGACCAACGGATGAGATGCCGATCGGCATGTCATAATCGCGACCGAACAGTGCGACGCCGGTCGAGCGGCCGCTGGCATTGCGCATGTAGCGCGATGCGAGCGTGATCGCGTCGAGCGCCGCGCGGTTGCGCGCGCGCCAGCTCGGCGCCGGTACCGCTTTTGAGATAGCCGCATTCGATCGCCGGCATGCGCCGCCGTGCGATCCGCGCCGGATCCTCGATCGTCGCCGCGTTCGAGAGCCCGAGCCGAATCATGGATCAGTCTCCGCCTACCATTCGGCGCATATCTTGCCGAATGCGCGCCGCTTAGTTGGTAGCGAAAGGCGTCGGCCAGCTCTTCAAAGGCAAAGCTCCTGTCGATGACCGGGCGGATGCCGGTCACCTCCAGCGCCGCCACATAATACTGCTGATCGCGCCGCCTGCCGACGATCAGCCCCTGGATGTGTCCCGCCAGCATCGCGCCATAGCCGGACGCCAAGCCGCTCAAGAGATTGCCGAGCGCGAACAGCAGCATCAATCCAACCGCTCGCGGCCGGCGCGGCAGATGCCCGACTAACGCCGTGACCGTGGGGGCACCGATGGTCACGGCGAGGGCGTAGCCGGAAACGAGCAGACCAGCCGCCGGGAGCGTTGTCCGGAGATTGCGCGCGATCCCGGGAACCAGGCCAATGATCACGAACTCAGTCGTGCCAATGGCAAATGCTCCCGCGGCCAGTGCGATCAGCGCAGGCTTCATGATCGTCGGGCCTTACGCGTCAACCGTCTCGACCACCCTTTCGGCGACATGCGCGACGATGCCGGTCTGGCCCGGCGCGACGTCATCCGCCATGGTGTGGCGATCGGGGAAATCGCCTCCGTTCTGCGCACGGAACGGGATTGGCGCGTCGGTGAACAGCCCGGCGAGTCGCGCACGCCAGCCCGCCTTGATCGCCTCGACCTCTTCGGCGGTGGAGACATGGCCGGCGCTGTAGACAACGTGCGTGGGCAGCACATCCATCCCCGGATAGAAGAGCGCGCCGTGGGTCAGCGGAAAGAGCAGCTGCTCAATCGGCGCGTTGATCCCGCGCGGGCTATAGTCCGCCACAGGTCCACCGGCCTGAACATTTACCAGCGCGCGCTTGCCCTTCAGGATGCCGTCCCCGAAGCGAAACTCGTTGGTGCCGTTCTGGTAGCCATAAGCGAAACCGAAGGCATAGACGCGTTCGATCCAGCCCTTCAGGATCGCGGGCACGCCGTACCACCACAGCGGGAATTGCAGGATGACCGCGTCCGCGGCAAGGAGTTTGGCCTGTTCGGCGACAACATCCGGCGTCTGGTTGCCGGTCGCATAGGCATGGCCCGATTCCATGATGAACGACAGCCGGTCGGGATTGGTGCGGACAGGAAAGTCGTCGGCGTCGAACACTGCTTTCCACTTCATACCGTAAAGTTCGGATTGCACGATCTCATGTCCGGCGGCGCCAAGCGTCTCGACAGTAACGTCGACCAACTGCCGGGTGAGCGAGGTTGGTTCGGGGTGCGCAGATACAATAAGGATATTCTTCTTCATCATGCTTCTCTGGTCTCTATCGTGGAGTGTGGGGGGCGCTTCAGCGCTCGCTGGGATGTCCCCAAGCCAGCGGCTTCACCGGATCATCAAGCTCGGTATGGGCCAGCGCGTTGGTGAAGTTGGAGATGATCTTTGCGTCGGCCATCAACGTCGCGACGCTCACATTCCCGAGCTGAACGACCGGCGCGATGTCGGTGTAGTTCGGTAGGTCGCCGTGAATTTCGGCCGCGTGCGCGTGGCATGCTTTTTGGAAGCTGTCCGGCGACTCGAACAGCGCGTGAAACGCGGCGATGTAGGGCGCGGGGGTGGCCTGCTCCCTGGAAAGTGGTCCTCCGTGAAGTAGGCTTTCGGGCCTTTGGAGGATGGCGCCATGGCGCAGAAGAAGCATAAGCCTGAAGA
>NZ_JAVDUX010000050.1:0-2412 GCF_031456575.1 Ancylobacter sp. 3268 | reverse complement strand
ACGCCACGCCGACCTCTATCGCGCTTTCCTCACAATCGCCGCCGCCATCATCGCTTTCAGGGCCCGCACGAGGTTTTGTTAGGCGCTCTTAGTCGGCCGGGTGGATGCGCACGATCTTGCTCGTCTCGACGCCTACATCGCCAGCTTGGGAATCCACTAGGCCTTCGCGCCGTAGCACTTCGTCGAGCTCAAGATGGAGCATGTCGCATAAGAAGGCCGCCGTGTCCCAACCCACTGATCTAGCTTCATAAGACAGATCGGAAATGCGTTGCTGAACGGCGAGTATGCGCGCGCCAATGTCATTCAGTTCGGCGCGCTTCCCTATATCGTCCACCCTGCTGCCCCCCCCAATGAAAGCAGGTAGACTTTATTCCAAAGATCGAAATTTCCGATACGGTAATTCACCGATCGTTGCATTATTTTCGTTCACCATCTGCCGTTGAGATCGGCAGCGGATCTCGGTGAGGGGCGTCTCGGCGAGGTCCGAGGCGTCGCTCGCCAGCAGCAATGCTGGTGTGATCGCGTTCGAGCGCACCGGCGATCCGAAGACTGGCGAGTTCGAGCCGGCCGTCGTGATTGCGCGCTATGGCTGGACGCCGGACTATCTTGAGTGATCGTCGAAAAACCGCGTCGTGGCCTATAACTACACCAAGCAGCTCAAGGTGTTTTGGTTCAGAACGCCGCTTGAGGCCATCAGGCGAATCAGCGCCGAAAAGCTAGAGCTGTTCAACCGTCAGCCAGGCTATGACATGCTGGGACTGAACCCTAGAGCGAACGGCATTAATCCCTGTGTGCGCGCTAAAGATTTTTCAAATCAGCAGGGTTGATATCATACCAGATATCGTCCCCGCCTATAACGTGGCTAGTCGTCGAGTGCGAACAATACATTTGACTAGCCAAGTACACCGTCTTACCCATAGGGCCGGTATTCAGAGGCTCCTCCAATTCAGGGTCAAGTTTTCGTTTCAATTTGAATCTGTGAGACGCAGAAAGGGAGCGGCGAGCATCGTGAAGCATTCTCTCGATGCGCTCTAAATTCGGGCTAAGCACATCTGGAAATGTCGGCCCGGGCTGCGGGACTCCGTCTACCTTCATTTGAGACGTCATAACCAAAACGATACTTCCTTGATTAATTGTCGTAGATTTCATGAATCCCCATAGTACATTTATTTGAAAACTTTTATATTCCTTATATGTGTATTGAAATCCAAATAAATGCGAAAAATCAACACCAATGCTTGAAATGATCAAATGATAGACTAGCACTTCTTTGGACGGATCGTATGATCCGAGTGAGATAAGCTCATCATTTGATTTATTGTCATATTTGTAAATTTTGTGAGAAAGATCTGCGGATGCGTGGCTAAGTAATTTCCACATCAACACGTCATCTTGTGGGATGACGTAGGTTGAGCATATAAGATGCCGCCCGTCAGAAAGGCTGTTGTGGTGCGTAAAGGTGTGGCCGGGTGCGTTTGGGCTGACGTGAACGGAAATTCTATATTCTATGAGTGGAATATAATTCCCGTCATTATTCAGCTCTAGGTCCTCTGATCTCTTTATATATATCCCGAGATCGCCGATTTTTCGTTCCTCAACGGAGAATATCTCGCTAATCTGCCCTTTGCATTCAATGACAAAGCGCGTCCGAGGAGGGGGCATGATCCAGAGCCGAATCTTGATGGTGTCCGTAATCATCCCATTTTGTAGGCCTTGTGGCTAGATCGAGGCCCCAACCTTGAATGGTGCCAGCGGTGATGAGCGGCTTCGCCAGCGCAAGACTGGTAGTTTCGCTAAAGGCCACGCACTGATTGTTTGATTATAAATCAAGTTGGACAGTGGCCACCTGCTTTGGTGCCTAATACCGTCTATTTCAGGCGCATCCCGCACTCTTGCGTAATCTTGATTGCCAACCTGATTCACCCTGAGGGATCGATGTCGAACCTGTACCCAGAAATTGAGCCAAAGCGCCCCGGTGAAAGCCATGAGGCCTTTTACGAGCGCTACAACAAGGAATTCAGCCGCCTGCGCGGGTGGCCGCCCCACATCCGCCCATTAAACCTTGCGCAGCTCGAAATTCTCGGGATCGACGAAAGAACCGGCCAACTGTATTGGGATGGGGCTCCGGTCGTAACTCGGCATGAGCTGGGGCGGCGCGAGTTCTTCCTAGCGGCGCTCGTGGCCTGGGCTACCGTAGTGGCCGCCCTCGCTACTGTGGCTTCCGCGATAGCCGACTATATCGGTCTCGCTCATCCGAGCTAGCCTATGCCCTGCATTGAAAAAGGTTGATCGCACCGCGCTACACGGCCCCCATATCTAGCCTGCCCCTATTGAGTGGTCCGGTTTGACTCTAATGCATAGTGGGCCTTTCGGCCTGGCTTGATTGGCAGGGCTTCAGGGACAGGATGGCCG
>NZ_JAVDUX010000049.1:0-2479 GCF_031456575.1 Ancylobacter sp. 3268 | reverse complement strand
GGGCTTCGCGCCGGCACGATGACCTCGGCCCCGGCATGGAGGAGAGCGCGCGTCGTCTCGAGCCCGAGGCCCGAGGCCCCTCCGGTCACGATGGCGAGCTTCCCCGAGAGATCGATCCCGGAGATGACCTCCATGGCCGTGCTGGCGGCGCCGAAGCCGGAGCCAATGGGTGTCTGCTGTGTCATGTTGTTGTCCTGCGTGAGCTGGCGCGCCGTGCGAGAACAGCAGTGCCCTGAGAGGTTGAATGTCAGGCGGGGTGACATGTGTCGCCCGCGGCCTGATCACTGTGTCCGGAAGGTCAGGTCCGGCCCCGCGGCGAGAGCCTGCGCGACATGGCGGAGCTTGTCGGGATTGCGGGTGATGTAGATCGCGGTGATCCGGCCGTCCTCGATGGCGAGTGCGGTGGTTTGGAGGACGTCGCCGCGCTCGCGGCTGACATATCCGGGCAGCCCGTCGATCCAGGCGGGTTCAAGCATCTGCGCCCAGCCCTCTCCCCATTTTCGCCGCACCCCCTCGTACAGCCGCAGGAGGCGATCCAACCCCGTGATGGGGTTGATGAAGGCAATAACCTTTCCGCCGCCGTCCGAACGCAGAACCACGTTCTCGGCAAGAAGTGTCCGCAGCGTCGCGGTGTCACCGCTGGTCGAGGCCGCGAAGAAGGCACGCGCGATCCGCTCGCCCTCTTCGCGTTCGACCGGGAAGCGCGGACGTGCGGCTTGAATGTTTCGGCGCGCCCGGACGGCGAGTTGGCGCACGGCCGCTGCTTCCCGGTCGAGCGTGTCCGCCACCTCGCCGAGCGGCACGCCGAAGACGTCGTGGAGCAGGAAGGCTGCCCTTTCCAACGGTGACAAGCGCTCGAGCGCCATCATCAGCGTCAGCGTCAGGTCGTCTTCCTCCAGGCCACCTTCCTCGGTTTCGACCAGCGGTTCGGGCAGCCAGGCGCCGACATAGGTCTCGCGGCGGGCGCGTGCCGACTTCATCTCGTCAAGGCAAAGCCGGGTGACGACACGCGCAAGGAACGGATAAGGGGCAGCGATACCCCCTCGGTCCGCGGCGACCCAGCGCAACCATGCATTCTGCACGACGTCCTCGGCTTCGCTGCGCGAGCCCAGCATGCGGTAGGCGATGCGCAGGAGCCGCACCCTATGGGCCTCGAAGATGTCTGTGGCGTCATCTACCTGCCGCATTGCGTTCCTCGACGGTGGTTTCACTTGCCCCTGCGATGATGGCTACGGACTACTCCGGCCGCCCAGCGTACACCGGTTCTTACGGCCGGTCCGGCGTCGTCAGCTTGGTGTCGTCCGTATCCACGACGAAGACGGCAAGGAGCTTCGACGGCTCGACGTCACTCGCGTTGGCGCTGACGCCGTGATGGTCGCCCGGCATCTCGACGAAGCTTTCCCCGACGTGGAATACCTTTTCCGGGCCGTCGTTAATCCGGTTGCGCACCGCGCCCTCGATCACAGTCGCCGTGATGAAGGCGGATGTGGCGTGGGTGTGGGACGGTGAGGAACCGCCTGGACCATACTCGACAAGGACGCCGCGTAGGCTCTTGCCCGGAACGGAAGGTATCGGATGGTCGAAGATCGTCGTTACGCGCGCTTCGCCCCTTGCGACATCTGTCGCCATGGCGGGAACGGCAGTGACGGATAGCAGGGCTCCAAGCAGGAATGTTCTGAACACGGTATGGGCCTTTCTGGGTGGGTGGGAGAACGCATCGGGCTCAGGCGGCGACGAGCCAGCTCTCGAAACGCGTTGGTCCGAGACGCGCCGCTCCCACATGTTCGGGAACCAGCGAACCTTTTTCGAGCGC
This sequence comes from Ancylobacter sp. 3268, assembly GCF_031456575.1. NCBI lineage: Bacteria > Pseudomonadati > Pseudomonadota > Alphaproteobacteria > Hyphomicrobiales > Xanthobacteraceae > Ancylobacter > Ancylobacter sp. 3268. Next base: position 666 of record NZ_JAVDUX010000049.1, on the reverse strand, counting down.
GGCGCCGAAGTAACGCGCGGCCCTGTCGGCCTGAACTTCTCGAAGGTCGCCGTCGGTGGCGATGCGGCGGGCGACGAAGTCGCGGAAGGGCAGGCGGTCGGGTCCGGCGATCTCGATCGTCGCGTTGCGCGGCGGAGCGAGCGCGACATCGGCGAGCGCTGCGGCGACATCGGCGGCGGCGATGGGCTGGAAGTCGGCATCGGGTACGACCAGGCGGTCGCCCTCGACCGATGCTTCGGCGATGGTGGCGACGAACTCGAAGAACTGGGTTGCGCGCACGATGGTGAAGGGAACGCCAGAGTCCTTGATGAGCCGTTCCTGCGCGACCTTCGCCCGGAAGTAGCCGTTGCCCACCAGGCGATCGGTGCCGACGATGGACAGGGCGACGTGATGCCCCACGCCCGCCTCGCGCTCAGCAGCCAGAAGGTTGCGGCCCGAGCGCTCGAAAAAGTCGAGCACCGCCGCATCCTCGAAGGACGGCGAGTTCGACACGTCCACGACAATGTCAGCGCCGGCAAGGACCTCGGCCAAACCTTCACCCGTCAGCGCGTTCACGCCGGTACTCGGCGAAGCCGCGATGGCATCGTGCCCCTGTCGCGAGAAGTCGGCGGTCAGGTGACGCCCGATCAGTCCGCTTCCACCAATCACCACGATCTTCATAGTATC
>NZ_JAVDUX010000048.1:0-2504 GCF_031456575.1 Ancylobacter sp. 3268 | reverse complement strand
CCTACAACTCCTGCCGCAACCGGCACTGCCCCAGGTGCCAGGGAGCAACCGCCCGGGACTGGCTCGCCGCCCGGCAGGCCGAGCTGCTGCCGGTGCCCTATTATCATCTCGTCTTCACCCTGCCGGCCGCGATCGGTGCCATCGCCTACCAGAACAAGGCTGCGGTCTACGACCTGCTGTTCAAGGCCTCGGCCGAGACGATGGCCACCATCGCAGCCGATCCGCGGCATCTCGGCGCCCGCATCGGCATCACCGCCGTGCTCCACAGCTGGGGATCGGCGCTGACCCACCATCCCCATGTCCATGCCGTGGTGCCCGGCGGGGGATTGTCTGTCGATGGGTCGCGCTGGGTCGCCGGCCGGGCCCGGTTCTTCCTTCCGGTGCGGGTGCTGTCCCGCCTGTTCCGGCGGCTGTTTCTCGACGGGCTCCGGGCGCTGCATGCCGCCGGCCAACTCACCTTCTTCGGCGATCTCGCCCCACTGGCAGACACCCCTGCCTTCCAGGCGATGCTCGCGCCCCTGCGTCGGGCCGAGTGGGTCGTCTATGCCAAGCGACCCTTCGCGGGACCCGCGGCGGTGCTCGCCTATCTGTCGCGCTACACCCACCGCGTGGCGATCTCCAACAGCCGGCTCCTCGCCTTGGACGACCGCGGCGTCACCTTCCGCTGGAAGGATTATCGCGCCCGGGCCAAGGCCACGGGCAACAACTGGATCAAGGCCATGACGCTGCCGGTGGACGAGTTCATCCGCCGCTTCCTGCTCCATGTCCTGCCCGATGGCTTCCATCGCATCCGGCACTACGGCCTGTTTGCGAGCGCCGTGCGCGCCGCCAACATCGACAGGATCCGGGCGCTCCTCGTAGACCGGCAGCTGCGCGCCTCGCCGGAGGGAGTCACGCCTACCGAGGAGAAACGACCGGAAGCCACGCTGCGCTGCCGGTGCTGCGCCGGCATCATGACCATCATCGAGACCTTCGCCCGGGGCGCGGCGCCGAAGACCTGGCCCGCCGCCTCCACCATCAGGATCGATACCTCATGAGCAGCGCCGCCTCTCTCGAACTCCAGCTTCATCCGGCAGGCTGCGTCGCAGGCGCAAAGGATAGCTACGTCCTCGCGCCGTCGATCCCACGCTCGGCCTGGTCATGGCGGCCGGCCGCGCCCTCCTCAAAGGGCGCCGGCAGCCCCACGGCACTGTTCAGGACTGTCAGGTGCTCTAGCAACCGTCACCAGCAAGACCACACAGCCCCCAGCCCAGACCCAAAATCCCCATAGCACCGCGACGACCTCGACCCTCGCCCACGTCGGACCGCGGTTTCCTCCCCTGGAGGCTTTCCGACGCCGGCCCGCGCGATCAGCCCCACCATCGTGATCGGGCCGGCGTCCGAAACCCTTCACAGTTCCGGCCTCGATTATTCTTCGACGAAATGTCCGCTTCTCGTTTGAAGTCCCAAATAGCGGACGGTCTGCTACCGGCCCCCGATTGCGCCGTTGCTCTTGTGATGGGATCTCCCCGGCGATGACCGGATCGGGTGGAGCGGACCGCCGGCTCCGCTCGATACAAGCATGGAAGCCGTCATTCGTAGTTATGATGTCGAAAGAGGTCGATGTCTTCATGGCGATGACACGGGACTTAAACAATGTCCAAGCCTGTCCACGCAACGGATAGTTGCCACAGGTGCTCAGCGGAGTCCGGGTCGCAAGCCCAGGGGTTGACGCCTTTCCTTCCCATGCTTGGGTTGTTGACGATGGCGATGTCGCAGTCCTCGCAGTAGACGCCGCCGAGGCCGTCGAGACGCGGGCTCGTGGCACACCAGACGCTCGTTGCTGCCCCTTGCTCGACCGTCTTCATGCCGCGCGCGGGATCGATGATCGGGCGCCCTTCCTCGTCCAGAGCGTCGAAGGAAGCGATCTCTTCGGCGCTGAGATGCCGGGCGAGATCCGTCAGGATCTGGCCTGGATGAAGCGAGAAGGCTCTGATGCCGTGACTCCGTCCCCGGCGGTCCAGCGCCATCGCAAAGAGGGCATTGGCCGTTTTAGATTGCCCATACGCAACCCACTTGTCGTAGGGACGAACCCGGAAGTCGATGTCCTCGAAGTCGACCCCGGCGATCTGGTGACCGCGCGAGGAGACGCTGACGACGCGTGCGCCTCCGGCCGCGACAAGCGAGGGCCAGAGGCCGAGCGTAAGACGGAAGTGGCCGAGATGGTTCGTCGCGAACTGCGCCTCGTGGCCCTCGGCGTCCCGCATCTCAGGTGTTGCCATGATGCCCGCGCTGTTGACGAGGATCGATACGGGCCGACCGACGGACACGACATGAGCAGCGAACGTGGCCACGGACTGCGGATCCGCCAGGTCCATGGGTTCAACGGTCGCGCCGGAAAGCCCGCGTAAGGCGGCTCTTGCCCGCTCAGGGCTTCGCGCCGGCACGATGACCTCGGCCCCGGCATGGAGGAGAGCGCGCGTCGTCTCGAGCCCGAGGCCCGAGGCCCCTCCGGTCACGATGGC
>NZ_JAVDUX010000047.1:0-3800 GCF_031456575.1 Ancylobacter sp. 3268 | reverse complement strand
GCGACGACGATGTGGTGCCGGGTATCGACGGCCGCCTGGACGTTGTAGCCAACCACGCCGCGATGGTCGCTCCCGGTCGCCATGGCACGGGCATCCGGATCGGTGAGCGACACCTGCTCATCTGGGGAGGCTTCCAACTGCTGGCCAATCTCCTCGAGTTCGCGAAGCCGACCACGCAGCGACGCCAGTCGCTCGGTCAGGTGATGGATCCGGGGAGTGGCCGGTCCGGTTTCCGCACTGTCGGCTTCCTCAAGCTCAGCGAGATAGCGCGCGATGCTTTCCTCGACATGGGCCTTCCGGCGCGCCAGCTTGCCCTTAGTGTAGTTCTTCTCGGTGCGTGTTCACCGCGCGCAAGCGTGACCCGTCGATGGCGACCATGCCGCCACCGACAAGACCCAGTGCACGACAGAGGGCGACGAAGCGCTGGCACGCGATCTGGATCGCGCTGGCATTGTCATGGCGGAAGTCCGCGATCGTCTTGAAGTCGGGTGCCAGCTTGCCGGTCAGCCACATCAGTTCGATGTTGCGGCCCGCCTCGCGCTCCAGCTTCCGGCTCGAGGTCGCTGATGCAGGTATCCATAGACATAAAGCTTGAGCATCGTGCCCGGCGCGTAGCCCGGCCTGCCGGTCGATGCCGGCTGCACGCGGGCAAAACCGAGCTCGGCAAGATCGAGTTCATCGACAAAGGCATCGATGATGCGGACCGGATTGTCGGGATCGACATAGTCCTCCAAACAAGCCGGCAGAAAGCTCGCCTGATGACGGTCGGCAGCCTCGACAAAACGTCCCATCTGGCACCTCCGAAGCAGTGCCTAAACATAGCATAATCAAGGGTTTTCACACAGCCTCCGCCCCAAACCGTCCTTTCGTTATAGCCTCTGTGAACGATGGCTTTTGCCGCCTCCCACCACGCTGGCACATCATCGATAGCACTTCGGGTTCCGTCCGCCTGGGTTGCTGTATGCGCTGCGCCCACCGCAGCTCCGACCATTGCGCATCACGTAGTAGGGGCAATCGCAGGTGCCGACATAGGGCTCACGGATCGGTGTGACGCCGCTGCCTTCTTTGTCGGGCTCCAGCCCCACCGCGCGACCGGCCGACTGGGTCTCCGCCGCTCGCCGACGGCCAGGGACTCCAGCTGAGGCACGCGATCTCCGCGACGCGTGCCTCTGCCCGCCCGAGCGCGATACATAAGTGAAGGCGGCGGCAAATATCTGCCGCTCCTCTGAGCGCGCGCTGCCGCAACCAAGAGCCGGCTTAAGGGTTCGTCGAAGGCCACGGGCGGGGATAAGCTTCTTCACAGCCAATCACGGTGCATAGCGGGTAAAGACGAAGTCGTGGTCTTTCACCAGCGCCTGATGGCAGCCCCAGCAGGTCTCGTGCTGCGCTTTGTCGACGGGAACGCCGTTCACGAAGCGTCCGAAGCCCCAGCCGCCGGTGGCAGCATAGCGACGCGAATCCTTCACCATGACCTGAACGGTCGTCGCCGCGCCCGGGACGGTCGCCGGCCCGAACTCGGGCGAGGGCTTCTGTTTCCACGCGAGCTTGACCAGCAGCGTGCCGTCGGGAAACGGCAGGGTGCCGGCTCGATAGGCGTCGAGCGCGGACTCGTTGCCGAGCACCACGCGCAACTCGTCAAGGGGCGCGGCCTCCGTCGCCGGCGCGATCAGTTCCCAACTCCGGTAGCCTTTCGGCAGCGTCACCCCATAAATCGGCGCGGCTTCCGCCGGCGGTGTGTCGACGGTGGCGCGGCTCGCCGCCGCCGTGACCAGCGGCGTCGCCATGGCGACGAGACCGGCAAGTGCGTAGAGGCGTTTCATGCGCGCTCGCCTCAGGCCCGGTCCACGTCGATGATTGCTTTGGCGAACGCCCCCGGCGCCTCCTGCGGCAGATTGTGGCCGATGCCACCACTGATCAGTCGGAACTCGTATTTGCCGGTGAACTTCTTCGCATAGGCCGCCGGATCGGGATGTGGTGCGCCGTTGGCGTCGCCTTCCATGGTGATGGTCGGAACGCCGATGGTCGGGGACAGGGCGAGCTTGTTTTCGATCTCGTCATATTTGGCCTCGCCCTTCGCCAACCCCAGCCGCCAGCGATAATTGTCGATGCTGATGGCGACGTGATCGGGGTTGTCGAGCGCCGCAGCGGACCTGTCGAAGGTTGCGTCGTCGAACGCCCATCTGGGCGAGGCCAGCTGCCAGATCAGCCGGGCGAAATCATGGGTGTACTGGCGGTAGCCCTTCACGCCGCGCTCGGTGGCGAAATAATACTGGTACCACCATTGCAGCTCCGCCTTGGGCGGGAGCGGATTACGGTTCGACTCCTGGCTGCCGATAAGATAGCCGCTGACCGACACCATCGCCTTGCAGCGCTCAGGCCAGAGCGCGGCCAGAATGTTGACCGTGCGCGCCCCCCAGTCGAAGCCGCCGAGTACGGCACGGTCGATCTTCAGCGCGTCCATGAAGGTGATGGCGTCGACGGCGAGCGCCGCCTGCTGGCCGTTGCGCGGCGTTTCGGCGGTGCGGAATCGCGTTTCGCCATAGCCACGCAGATAGGGAACGAGCACGCGGTAGCCTTGCGCGGCGAGGATCGGGGCAACGTCGACATAGGCGTGGATGTCGTAGGGCCAGCCATGCAGCAGAAGCACCGGAGGCCCATCGGCTGGTCCTTCCTCGGCATAGGCGACGTCGAGCAGGCCGGCGGCGACGCGCTTCAGCGGCCCGAAGGAGATGCGGGACGGCGCACGGACGGACGCTGCGGGCAAGGGGGCGGTGGATGGCTCGGCGCCGGATGATTGGGCGGCCGCTAGCGTGGCGGCGAAAGGCACGGCCGCGGCACTGAGGACGGCGGTGCCGAGAAATGTGCGCCGGCGTTGGTCAATCTGGTCGGACATCAGGTGCTCCCGAATGCTGAGATGCCGTTGTTGTTGTCCCGGCGTGTATCCGCGCTGTGTGCGATGGGAGCTGACATTGAATGCCAGTGTTACGATCCATTCCGTGAACATGATGTGATACACGGCCACCCGCCTATCGGGATGGCATGACTGCGCTCCACGAGGTGCGAACAGGCAAGAGTGCGGAGGCTTGCGAGGGCGAGAAATGCCGGACTGTGCTGCGCACGTGGTCAATACATAGCGTTGCTGTTCGCCAACGCGTATAAACACTCCGGATACGTGGCTGCGCGATCTCGCGACCGTCTCGTGCCGATGGACAGCGCGAGTGATCAGGAACGTTACTTGATTAGGGTCAGGACGGTTCTCTGAACCGGCGTATTCCATATCACCGGAGGCCGCGAGGCATGGCGCGCAGCACGGAAGGGCGGGTCGACATCCGCCTGTCGCCGCCGGGCAACACCGGCGCCGGCACCAATCCGGAGCAACTGTTCGCGGCCGGTTGGTCGGCCTGTTTCATTGGCGCCATGGCATCGCTGCCGGCAAGCGTAAGCTCGCACTGCCGGCGGATCTCGCCGTCGATGTGGAAGTCGATCTCGGCACCCCCGAAGAGGCCCACTTCCTGCAGGCGCGCCTCACCGTCCGGCTGCCCGGCCTCGATGCGGAACTCGCCCGCAGCCTTGTGGAGGAGGCGCACCGGACTTGCCCGTACTCCAAGGCGACGCATGGCGATATCGAGGTTGTGCTCAATGTGGCATGGGGCCTGCGAGGCCTAGACCGGGGAGCCGGGCAGCGTACCCGGCTGCCCGCAAGAGATTAAGAGCGCCTAACAAAACCGTTTGTTAACCATGTCGGCTTGAGTTTGGCTTCATGGTGAAGAAGCTGCTTCCGGATGATTTGTGGGCGGAGA
>NZ_JAVDUX010000046.1:0-4359 GCF_031456575.1 Ancylobacter sp. 3268 | reverse complement strand
ACGTCACCCGCCCACCCCCGGTATGGTGCGGTGTAGGGTGGGTGCGATTTCGGTCTGGGGTGTGCGGTGCGGTTGGCCTGGCGGCGGCCGGGGGCCGCCTTGCTCCCGTCCGTCCGGGCTCGCTGCCCGCCCGGGCTGTCCCCTCGCCCGGCCCCTCGCCCGGGCTCTCCGCTCGCCCGGTCGCCCAGGCTCTCCCCTCGCCCAAGCTCCCCTCGCCCCTCGCCCAGGCTGTCTCCTCGCCCTCGCCCTCTTCCCTGGCGCGGCTCATAGGAAGGGCGCGCTCCCGGCAGGAAGCGCGCCCCGATGTCGGCGCCCCGATGTCGGCACCCTTTATGTCGGCGGCGAGGGGGCGGGCCCCCGTCGCGTCAGTGGGCGAGGTTCTTGACGATGTCCTCGACCATCTTCTTGGCGTCGGCGAACAGCATCATGGTGTTGTCGCGGAAGAACAGCTCGTTCTCCACCCCGGCATAGCCCGCCGCCATGCCGCGCTTGATGAACAGCACCGTCTTCGCCTTCTCCACGTCGAGGATCGGCATGCCGTAGATCGCCGAGGTCGGGTCGGTCTTCGCCGCCGGGTTGGTCACGTCGTTGGCGCCGATCACGAAGGCCACGTCCGCCTGGGCGAACTCCGAGTTGATGTCCTCGAGCTCGAACACCTCGTCATAGGGCACGTTCGCCTCCGCCAGCAGCACGTTCATGTGCCCGGGCATGCGGCCCGCCACCGGGTGGATGGCGTATTTCACCTCGACGCCCTCCTCCTTCAGCTTGTCGGCCATCTCGCGCAGCGCATGCTGGGCCTGCGCCACCGCCATGCCGTAGCCCGGCACGATGATCACCTTCGCCGCGTTCTTCATGATGAAGGCGGCGTCCTCCGCCGAGCCCTGCTTCACCGGACGGCTCTCCACCGCGCCGGCCGGTCCCGCCGCCGCATCGCCGCCGAAGCCGCCGAGGATCACCGACACGAAGGAGCGGTTCATCCCCTTGCACATGATGTAGGACAGGATCGCGCCCGACGAGCCCACCAGCGCCCCGGTGATGATCAGCGCCGTGTTGCCCAGCGTGAAGCCGATGCCCGCCGCCGCCCAGCCCGAATAGCTGTTCAGCATCGACACCACCACCGGCATGTCCGCCCCGCCGATCGGGATGATCAAGAGGCCGCCGAACACCAGGCTGGCGATGACGATCAGCCAGAACACCGTGTGGCTCTCGGTCAGCGTCAGCACCACCACCAGCAGCACGATCAGCACCGCCAGGCCGGCATTGATGACGTGGCGCGCCGGCAAGAGGATCGGCTTGCCGCTCATATTGCCGTTCAGCTTGGCAAACGCGATCACCGAGCCGGTGAAGGTGATGGCGCCGATCGCCACCCCGAGGCTCATCTCCACCAGCGCCTGGCCGTGGATGGCGCCGACCGCGCCGATGCCGAAGGCTTCCGGCGCATAGAGCGCCGCCGCCGCCACCGCCACCGCGGCGAGGCCGACCAGCGAGTGGAACGCCGCCACCAGTTGCGGCATCTGCGTCATGGCGATCTTGCGGGCGATATAGGCGCCGGCGCCGCCGCCGATGGCGAGGCCGCCGATCACCAGCAGCCAGCCGCCGATCCCGGCCGGCGGGCTCGCCGACAGCGTGGTCAGCACCGCGATGGCCATGCCGACCATGCCGAACAGATTGCCCTGGCGCGAGGTCGCCGGGCTCGACAGCCCGCGCAGCGCCATGATGAACAGCACCCCGGAGACGAGGTACAAAAGCGCGACGATATTGGCGTTCATCCCGTCGCCCTCACTTCTTCTTGGAGTACATGGCGAGCATCCGGCTGGTCACCAGAAAGCCGCCGAAGATGTTCACGCTCGCCAGGATCAGCCCGATGAAGCCAAAGCCCTTGGCCCAGCCGGTGCCCTCGGCGACCGTGTCGACGCCCACCGCCAGCAGCGCGCCGACCACGATCACCGAGGAGATCGCGTTGGTGACGCTCATCAGCGGCGTGTGCAGCGCCGGCGTCACCGACCACACCACGTAATAGCCGACGAACACCGCCAGCACGAAGATCGCCAGCCGGAACACGAACGGGTCGATCGCCCCGCCGGTCAGCGTGTGCGCCGCCGCGCCGGCGGCATCGGCGAAACCGCCCGCAGAACCGCCCGCCTGCACCGCCTGCGCCGCCGCGTCGGCATAGGCCTGCGCCGCCTCCGCCGCCCGCTTGGCGACCTCCGCCGCCGCCCGGGCGCCTTCCAGCGCCTGCGCCGGATCCGCCGGCACGCCCGATGGATTGGCCATCTTCCTCTCCCCGTTGTCTCAAGGACCGGCCGGGGTCCTGCCCCGTGCCGCCCGCCGCTTCGTCCAGTCTCTGTCGTCGTGTCGTTTCTGTCGTCGTTGGTGTAGGCGCTGCGCCGCCGCGAGGCCGCGCCGGTCGCTCATCGTGTCGCGTCATGGGACGGGAGTGGTGCTCCCGCCTGAATGTCGTTGCCGGGCGCAGGCCGGACTCGTGCGTCCACCCCGTGCGTCCCAGCGGGCCGCCGGCCGGCCCGTTCCGAGCGCCGCCGCGTCCCCGCCGTTCCTCACATCACCTGCGGGCGAGGCCCCCTCACCCACTTTGCGGGCGAGCCTCCTCACCCACTTTTGCGGGCGAGCCCCCCTCACCCCACCCCTCTCCCCCTCGGGGAGAGGGAGCGGGTCGTTCTTCGCCTCACGGCGAGGACGAGGCGACAGGAAACGCCTGCCATCCGTGCGCCCGGCCGTCCTCCCTCGGGAGGGAGGACAGGGACGCGTCCGCTCCGTGCGGACAAGTCCCCGCTCCCCGTGGGGCAAGTCCCCGCTCCGTGCGGCCAAGCCCCCTCTCCCCGTGGGGGAGAGGGATGGGGTGAGGGGAAGCGCCGCCGAAGGATCCGGCCGGAGAGCCGTCGCCGGCCGGTCCCGCCTGAGCGACGCCGGAGACCGCCGCCCATCCGGGCCGGGACGCCGGCCCCCAGGAGACGGACGGCCCGGAGACGGACGGCCCGGAGACGGACGGCCCGCCCGGACCGCCGGCACCCGCCCGAGCGGCGGGCCGTCCCGGTCCTGGCGCTGCGGACCGCAGCAACACCGCAAGGCCACACCGGCACGCCGGAAGAAGACGCCGCAAGGTCCAGCACCAGAAGGCCCCGCACCGCCTGGCCCCACACCGGCACGCCAGCACGCCGGCGAGCGCCGCGCGTGCCTCAGGCCGCCGCCGGAGCCCCGGCTTCCTCGACCTTGCCGCCGAAGCCCGGATGCACCACCGCCCCGCCACGGGTCAGCAGCGTCGCCTTCACCAGCTCGTCGTCCCACTTCACCGCCAGCGCCTTGGTCCCCTTGTCCACCAGCGTCTCGACGAAGGCATAGAGGTTCTTGGCGTAAAGCTGCGACGCCGTCGCCGCCAGACGCCCGGGCACGTTGAGATGGCCGACGACCTTCACCCCGTTCGCCGTGGTCACCACCTCGCCGGCCACGGAGCCTTCGACATTGCCGCCGCGCTCCACCGCCAGGTCGACGATCACCGAGCCGGCCTTCATCGACGCCACCATCTCCGCCGACAGCAGCTTCGGCGCCGCACGCCCGGGGATCAGCGCCGTGGTGATGACGATGTCCTGCTTGGCGATGTGGCTCGCCACCAGCGCCGCCTGCTTGGCCTGGTACTCCGCCGACATCGCCTTCGCATAGCCGCCGGCCGTCTCAGCCTGCTTGAACTCCTCGTCCTCCACCGCGATGAACTTGCCGCCGAGGCTCTCCACCTGCTCCTTCGCCGCCGGCCGCACATCGGTGGCCGACACCACCGCGCCGAGCCGCCGCGCCGTGGCGATCGCCTGCAGCCCGGCCACGCCGGCGCCCATCACGAACACCCGCGCCGCCGGCACCGTGCCCGCCGCCGTCATCATCATCGGGAACGCCCGGCCGAACTCGCCCGCCGCATCCACCACCGCGCGATACCCCGCGAGGTTGGCCTGGCTCGACAGCACGTCCATCACCTGCGCCCTTGTGATGCGCGGCATCAACTCCATCGCGAACAGGCTCACCCCGGTGCCGGCGATCTCGTCGAGCGCCGCCTCGTTGCCATAGGGATCGGCGATGGCGATCACCAGCGCCCCGGGCGCCACCTGCGCCAGGTCCGCCGCCACCGGCCGCCGCACCGCCAGCACGATCTCCGCCCCGGCCCCGGCCGACACGTTGTCCGCCGCGATCCGCGCCCCCGCCGCCGCATAGTCCGCGTCCGACACCCCGGACGCCACCCCGGCCCCCGACGCCACGACAACCTCCCCGCCAAGACCGGCAAGCCGCTTCAACGTCTCAACCGACGCCGAAACCCGCGGCTCAAACCCAGGCTCGCAAAATACCGATATGCGCATG
>NZ_JAVDUX010000045.1:0-4565 GCF_031456575.1 Ancylobacter sp. 3268 | reverse complement strand
TCTTCAGGCTTATGCTTCTTCTGCGCCATGGCGCCATCCTCCAAAGGCCCGAAAGCCTACTTCACGGAGGACCACTTTCCAGGGAGCAGGCCACGGACCAACCTACACCGCGCCCTTTGATCTTTCTGTTCGAAGAGCCAGAGCTCTACCTCCACCCCAAGTCCCAGCGCGTCCTCTTCAATACGCTTGGCCGCATTGCGTCCGCGCATCAGGTCGTTGTTACTACGCATTCGCCTCTCTTCTTTGCACCGGGGGTGACAGCAGCGTTTGTGCGGGTTGCCAAGGCGCCCGCCGTTCCAAAGCCGGTTGGTGTGCTGCATCCCGTTGAGTTCGCGCTCGATGCGGCAAATGCGGAGGTTTTCCGAATGGCCCGCTTCGAAAATGCCGATGCAGCATTCTTTAGCCGCCGGGTTGTTCTGTTTGAAGGCGAGTCAGACGATGCTTACTGCAAGCATGTAGCAAAGATGCTTAACGCTGAGTGGGATTTCGACCGGAAGAACATCGCGCTGGTGCGGGTATCCGGCAAAGGTAACTTTGCTAAATTCCGGCGTTTCTTCGAGAGCTTCGGAATTGAAGTGAAGATCGTCGCCGATCTTGACGCGCTCTTCGACGGCTTTCAGCATCTGGGCGCGACGCCTGCTTTGACCTTGATGCGGGGCGATATTCTACAACAACTCGATGCGCGCGCCGTAACGTTGGGTGTCAAAGCTGAGCCGGCCCCTCGGCAGATCAAGGACATGATCCATCAAAACAGTTGGCGTGATCGCTATAACGCAGCTAGGGCCGCCTTGAGGCAGATGCAAGAAACACAGCTGATCGACGATGGCGTACTGCAGCAAATCGATAATCTTTTTGTATGGGAGCAGGATATCGCCAGAGTGAAGGTTTGCCGCGAGGACGATCAGGCGCGCGGGATGATCGTACCGGTGCTTGATGGCATGCGCACTCTGGGAGTGTGTATCCTCTCAAAGGGAGCGATCGAGGATTACTATCCGGACGGCACCCCGGGGAATTGTTCCAAACCGGAAAAGGCATTAGGCGCCTGTGGGCTTGTGACGGACGCCGTCATCGCCACCGGCCTCAGCGCATCTTTGGCTGCGGGCCGTGATGTGGAGCTCACAGAAATCTTCACGGAGATATTCAGGGATATTTGACGCTCCCGAAAGACTCCCGCACCAAATCTGACAAGTATTTCTGCGCTGCTGCACGCGGTTGCTCTGCGGCGTAGAATCGGCCCCTTGGCGAGTGGGGGGATGCCCATAATCCTCCGCGCATGCGCCAGCCACGCCCTATCAATCCGAAGAAAATAGTCAGTATGGGCAGTGATGCGCCATCGCCAGCTCCGAGCTCGGCTGGCGGACCACTCTCAAAGATCCCGCACCGTGATGCGCGCGTCATTCGAGATGCTGAGCAAAACCTTGCGCCCGCTGACTCCGTCAAGCATGATTCCAAGGCCGTGCATGTCACCGACGACTGGCCAGCAATCGTTCCGATCACCCCTGACGAGGTCGATGTTGTCGAAGCTTTCCTCAGGCGGGAGATTGATGCGCTGCTGAGGTGACGGTGCTGCCGAAGGGGCTTGAGGGAGGCGATTGGACCATGAACGTAACCTTGCCGATTACCAGCCGGGCCGCCCTCTATCTCCGGGTCTCCACCACACGGCAGGCAGACGTCGACCTCTCCATCCCAGACCAGCGCCTCCAGACCGCCGCCTATTGCGAGCGTCAGGGCTGGTCCGTTGTGGCGGAGTATGTCGAGCCGGGTGCGTCGGCGATGGACGACAGCCGGCATGAATTCCAACAGATGATCGAGCGGGCCAGCGATGATGATCGTCCCTTCGACGTCATCGTCGTCCATAGCTTCAGCCGGTTCTTCCGCGATGCCTTTGGGCTGGAAATGTACATCCGCCGCCTTGCGAAGCACGGCGTGCGGCTCGTCTCCATCACCCAGGAGCTCGGGGATGATCCGGCACAGTTCATGATGCGGCAGGTCATCGCCCTGTTTGACGAGTATCAGTCACGGGAGAACGCCAAGCACGTGCTGCGGGCCATGAAGGAGAATGCCCGGCAGGGCTTCTATAACGGCTCCCGCCTGCCGCTTGGCTTCACCCTTGAAGAGGTCGAGAAGCGCGGCCATCGCATCAAAAAACGGATCGTCATCGACCCCGTGGAGGCCGAGCTGGTGCGGCTGATGTTCGATCTCTACCTGCAGGGAGATGGCACATCGGGTCCCATGGGCATCAAGGAGATAACCAAGCATCTCAACGCCAAGGGCTACCGCACCCGCCTCGGTGCGCGTTACGGCGTTGGCACCATCCACGGCATCCTGACCAATCCCGTTTATGTCGGGGAGTGGAGCTTCAACAAGCGCAGTTCCAAGACGGGGCAGGTGAAGCCGCAGCACGAGGTTATCCCGATTTCGGTGCCGGCCATCCTCGATCGTCGAACTTTCGACAAGGTGCAGAAGGCTCTCAGGGCCAAGAGCCCGCACAATAGCCCGCCTCGGGTGATCTCGGGTCCGATCCTGCTGACGGGGCTTGCCTACTGCGCCTGTTGCGGCAGCGCCATGACGCTACGCACCGGCACCTCGAAGAGCGGCAGGGTCTATCGCTATTACAGCTGCTCGACCTCCGGCCGGGTTGGTAAGTCCGCCTGCAAGGGACGAACGGTGCCAATGGAGAAGCTCGACCATCTGGTCACACGCCATGTCGCTGAACGCGTCCTGATGCCCGAGCGGTTGGAGGCGCTGCTACAGTCCGTCGTTGACCGGCGCGTGAAAGCCGATGCCGAAGTCCAGGCGCGGATCGATGAGCTCTCGCGCGAAAGAACGACGGCGGAAGACAAGCTGCGGCGGCTCTACCAGCTTGTCGCCGACGGCATCGCTGAGCCGGACGAGATGCTCAAGGAACAGATTGCGAAGCTCAAGGCGGATCGGGATCGGGCGCATTCAGCGCTGGAGCGGATCGAGAATCAGGGGGCTGCCACAAGCCGGCTTGATCCGGACAAGCTCGCCCACTTTGGGCAGCTCATGCGCTCAAACATCACAGAGGGCGAGGTACCGTTCCGCAAAGCCTATCTGCGGTCGCTTATCGACGCAGTCGAAGTCGACCAGCACGTCGTGCGCATCCACGGATCAAGGACGGTGCTCGAGAGAGCCGTACTCGCCGACCGAGCCACCCAGCCGGGTGTTCGCGGTTTTGTACGGAAGTGGCGCGCCCTAGGGGAGTCGAACCCCTCTCTCCACCGTGAAAGGGTGGCGTCCTAACCGATAGACGAAGGGCGCGCAGGCGGGGCACCTTATAGGGGCGCGCGCGGCATCGCACAAGCCGTCTTGCACGCCGCCATCCACAGCTTTGCGCCACCTGCGCGCACGCGCCGGTTCAGGCGTCGAGGATTGGCGCGAAGCCGCCAAAAATCATCCGCCTGCTGTCGAACGGCATGTCGCCCATATCCTTGAAGCGGGGATCGGACATCATCCGCTTCACGGCGGCATCGCGTACGTCCTTTGAAGGGTATTCGATCCAGGAGAACACCACGACCTCGCCCTCCTCCGCCTTCACCGCGCCGCGGAAATCGGTGAGCTTGCCGTCGGGCACGTCGTCGCCCCAGCACTCCACCACCCGACTGGCACCGAACTCCCGGAACAACGGTGCCGCCTTCGCGGCCATTGCCCGATAGGCCTCCTTGTTGCCGGCGGGAACTGCGAGCACGAAACCATCCACATAGCTCATCGTCGACGCTCCGACTTTACCACAGATCACATTGACAATTAGGTTGATATCAACATGTATGAGGCATGTCAAAGCCGGTTCCCTTCCCCACCACGATCGAGGTGCGCGACACCTGCCTCTGCCTGCATGTCCAGCGGGCGGCCCGGAGGCTGGCCCGCCTCTTCGACGAAGCCCTGCAGCCCTTCGACCTCACCAATGGCCAGTTCTCGCTGCTGATGGCGCTGAACCGCCCTCGCCCCCCACGGCTGGGTCCGGTGGCGCATCTGCTCGGCATGGACCGCACAACGCTCACCGCCGCGCTTAAGCCGCTGCAGCGGCATGGGCTGTTGGAGGTCCGGCCGGATCCGGAAGACGGGCGCAGCCGATTGCTGCTGCTGACGGAGGCGGGAGAGGCCCGGCTTGCCGCGGCAGTGCCGGTGTGGCGCGCGGTGCATGCCCGGGTCGAGGCGGCGTTGCCGGATGGCGGCGCCGAGGCTTTGCGCGCCAGCCTGGACGTGCTCGGCACCCGGCCGGTGGAAGGCTTGTCGGACATCACATTGCCCGAGCCGGCGTAGCCCGTCACATGAAGGAACAGTCACGCCTTGGCAGTTGTCGCATCGGCAGTTGGCACCGGTCGCGGCGGCTGCCGCCAAGCCGAAGGCCGCTGGGCCTGAGCTGCATGAGAGCCGCGGGCGCGAACCGGATGTCCGACCCGCTGCCCCTCACCGCCCGCCGCCACAGCGACGATCCGGCTCGCTCCGGCACTTAGAGCGCCTAACAAAACCGTTTGTTAACCATGTCGGCTTGAGTTTGGCTTCATGGTGAAGAAGCTGCTTCCGGATGATTTGTGGGCGGA
>NZ_JAVDUX010000044.1:0-5988 GCF_031456575.1 Ancylobacter sp. 3268 | reverse complement strand
GCTGTTGACACCCGGAACGGCCCCCCCTATAACGCCGTTCATCGACGGGGCGCGCCGCTGACGCGGTGCTGACGCTCCTCGGTTGATCCCGACAGAGACGAGGTCTTCGGACCGGCAGTCGCCGGAGGGGTTAACTGTCGACATCACTAAGGGTGTGAGCCCTTAGGTTGAGGGGCTTCGGCAACGAAGCGCCGATCGGCCGGAAGGTCGAGGATATTGCCCTTCGGGGCCGGTCGCAAGACCATGGGCTTCGGCCCGTTGAGGCTTACGGGTCTCGTGCTGTTTGACAGGTATAGAAGAAGAAAGAGAAACGTGGACGGCGGGGTCCTTGCGGGATCCGGTTGGTTGTCCGATCGCGAGATTGGACGGTTGATTGGGTCCGAATGAGACTTCGGCGTGTTTACGTTCTCGAGACCGGATGATCCCGCGAGGGATGTCCTGGTCTCAACCTCGTCAAGAGGTTTTGAGCGTAGCGACATTAGCCGTGATTGAATATCTCATTCAACTTGAGAGTTTGATCCTGGCTCAGAACGAACGCTGGCGGCAGGCTTAACACATGCAAGTCGAGCGCCCCGCAAGGGGAGCGGCAGACGGGTGAGTAACACGTGGGGATCTGCCCAATGGTACGGAATAGCTCCGGGAAACTGGAATTAATACCGTATGTGCCCGCAAGGGGAAAGATTTATCGCCATTGGATGAACCCGCGTCGGATTAGCTAGTTGGTGTGGTAAAGGCGCACCAAGGCGACGATCCGTAGCTGGTCTGAGAGGATGATCAGCCACACTGGGACTGAGACACGGCCCAGACTCCTACGGGAGGCAGCAGTGGGGAATATTGGACAATGGGCGCAAGCCTGATCCAGCCATGCCGCGTGAGTGATGAAGGCCTTAGGGTTGTAAAGCTCTTTCGCCGACGAAGATAATGACGGTAGTCGGAGAAGAAGCCCCGGCTAACTTCGTGCCAGCAGCCGCGGTAATACGAAGGGGGCTAGCGTTGTTCGGAATCACTGGGCGTAAAGCGCACGTAGGCGGATGGTTAAGTCAGAGGTGAAAGCCTGGAGCTCAACTCCAGAACTGCCTTTGATACTGGCCATCTCGAGTCCGGAAGAGGTAAGTGGAACTGCGAGTGTAGAGGTGAAATTCGTAGATATTCGCAAGAACACCAGTGGCGAAGGCGGCTTACTGGTCCGGTACTGACGCTGAGGTGCGAAAGCGTGGGGAGCAAACAGGATTAGATACCCTGGTAGTCCACGCCGTAAACGATGGAGGCTAGCCGTTGGTGAGCATGCTCATCAGTGGCGCAGCTAACGCATTAAGCCTCCCGCCTGGGGAGTACGGTCGCAAGATTAAAACTCAAAGGAATTGACGGGGGCCCGCACAAGCGGTGGAGCATGTGGTTTAATTCGAAGCAACGCGCAGAACCTTACCAGCCTTTGACATGTCTCGGACAGTTACCAGAGATGGTTTCTTCTCTTCGGAGCCGGGAACACAGGTGCTGCATGGCTGTCGTCAGCTCGTGTCGTGAGATGTTGGGTTAAGTCCCGCAACGAGCGCAACCTTCGCCCTTAGTTGCCATCATTCAGTTGGGCACTCTAGGGGGACTGCCGGTGATAAGCCGCGAGGAAGGTGAAGATGACGTCAAGTCCTCATGGCCCTTACGGGCTGGGCTACACACGTGCTACAATGGCGGTGACAGTGGGACGCGAACTCGCGAGGGTGAGCAAATCTCCAAAAGCCGTCTCAGTTCGGATTGCACTCTGCAACTCGAGTGCATGAAGTTGGAATCGCTAGTAATCGTGGATCAGCACGCCACGGTGAATACGTTCCCGGGCCTTGTACACACCGCCCGTCACACCATGGGAGTTGGTTTTACCCGAAGGCGCTGCGCTAACCCGCAAGGGAGGCAGGCGACCACGGTAGGGTCAGCGACTGGGGTGAAGTCGTAACAAGGTAGCCGTAGGGGAACCTGCGGCTGGATCACCTCCTTTCTAAGGATGTTCCTTCAGGAATGCCCCGGTCCTCGGATCGCGGCGCCTATCGGAGCTCTTAGATCATAGCCGGCCCGTCAGGCCGGCAACATGCGGGACGCCGCCGTCTTCGTTTCTCTTTCTTCATGGACGAGCCCAGGCCACGGCGCTGTCATTGGACGGCGCCTGAACTGGCTTGGGGCCTGTAGCTCAGGTGGTTAGAGCGCACCCCTGATAAGGGTGAGGTCGGACGTTCGAGTCGTCCCAGGCCCACCATTTATCGACGATGCGTCTGCTGCCGGGCCGCTCACCTTGACGGGGCCATAGCTCAGTTGGGAGAGCGCGTGCTTTGCAAGCATGAGGTCGTCGGTTCGATCCCGTCTGGCTCCACCATCCCTTCGGCGGGTGGTTGTCGAGCTGAGGATTGGCGTTTTCTCGTCCATGAAAACCTGAATTCGTGCTGCCGTGAGCGTGTCTCCGGCAGGGCGTGTTGTCTGACATCGTGAAAAAGCATTCATTCGATCGGCCGCAAGGCAGGTCGTGATCCGGGAGCGATCCCGGAGACGCGTCTGGCGGAGCGTGACCGCGCCGTCGTCGAATGATGCGAAGCAAGCTGGTCTTTAGAATAGCTTCGATACCGTGGAACGGGTCTCTCAAAACCGTTCCGCCCCCGAGCTCTCCGCACAGAGCGCTCGGAGCGAGTTCCTACTTCGGGTAGGTATCGAAGATGAGAACGATCAAGTGTCTTAAGGGCATTCGGTGGATGCCTTGGCGCTGAGAGGCGATGAAGGACGTGGTACGCTGCGATAAGTTACGGGGAGCTGCGAACAAGCTTTGATCCGTAAATTTCCGAATGGGGAAACCCACCTTCGACGACTGGGACTCTGAGGTCTTGCCTCAGGGCGACATCTTCGGATGTTCCTTGGCCGTGAGGCTTTGGAATTCCAGTTGTCAGATGAAGGTATCAAATCCTGAATCCATAGGGGTTTGAAGCGAACCCGGGGAACTGAAACATCTAAGTACCCGGAGGAAAGGACATCAACAGAGACTCCGTTAGTAGTGGCGAGCGAACGCGGACCAGGCCAGTGGTGAATGTGCGACAAGTGGAACCGGTCAGGAAAGCCGGGCCTTAGTGGGTGATAGCCCCGTACACGTAATGCAATCATTCATCCTCGAGTAAGGCGGGACACGTGAAATCCTGTCTGAACATGGGGGGACCACCCTCCAAGCCTAAGTACTCCTCAGCGACCGATAGCGAACAAGTACCGTGAGGGAAAGGTGAAAAGCACCCCGACAAGGGGAGTGAAACAGTTCCTGAAACCGGATGCCTACAAACAGTTGGAGCTCAAGGTTCGTCCTGGGTGACAGCGTACCTTTTGTATAATGGGTCAGCGACTTAGTCTGGCGAGCAAGCTTAAACCGATAGGTGTAGGCGCAGCGAAAGCGAGTCTGAACAGGGCGTTCAGTTCGTCGGATTAGACCCGAAGCCGGGTGATCTAGCCATGAGCAGGTTGAAGGTGCGGTAACACGCACTGGAGGACCGAACCGGTGCCTGTTGAAAAAGTCTCGGATGACTTGTGGCTAGGGGTGAAAGGCCAACCAAACTCGGAAATAGCTGGTTCTCCGCGAAAACTATTTAGGTAGTGCCTCGCGTGAATACTCCAGGGGGTAGAGCACTGGATGGGCTAGGGGGATTTACCATCTTACCAAACCTAACCAAACTCCGAATACCTGGAAGTAGTGCGCGGGAGACAGACGGCGGGTGCTAACGTCCGTCGTCGAGAGGGAAACAACCCTGACCTACAGCTAAGGCCCCCAAGTCGTGGCTAAGTGTGAAAGGATGTGAGAGTCCGAAAACAACCAGGAGGTTGGCTTAGAAGCAGCCATCCTTTAAAGAAAGCGTAACAGCTCACTGGTCTAGGATTCTTGCGCCGAAAATGTATCGGGGCTCAAGCCACGCGCCGAAGCTTAGGGTTTGCCTTCGGGCAAGCGGTAGCGGAGCGTTCCGTAAGCCTGCGAAGGAGGACCCGTGAGGGCCTCTGGAGGTATCGGAAGTGCGAATGCTGACATGAGTAACGACAAACAGTGTGAGAGACACTGTCGCCGAAAGTCCAAGGGTTCCTGCGTAAAGCTAATCTGCGCAGGGTTAGCCGGCCCCTAAGGCGAGGCCGAAAGGCGTAGTCGATGGGAATCAGGTGAATATTCCTGAGCCTGTGGGTAGTGACGAATCCCGTGTGTTGTCAGACGAACTGGTTCTGTTCTGGCTTCGAAGGGGTTCCAGGAAATAGCTCCCACGTTAAGCCCGTACCCGAAACCGACACAGGTGGACTGGTAGAGTATACCAAGGCGCTTGAGAGAACTATGCTGAAGGAACTCGGCAATTTACCTCCGTAACTTCGGGATAAGGAGGCCTTTCATGTGGGCAACCATGTGGGAGGGGCACAGACCAGGGGGTGGCAACTGTTTAGCAAAAACACAGGGCTCTGCGAAATCGCAAGATGACGTATAGGGTCTGACGCCTGCCCGGTGCCGGAAGGTTAAGAGGAGAGGTGCAAGCTTTGAATCGAAGCCCCGGTAAACGGCGGCCGTAACTATAACGGTCCTAAGGTAGCGAAATTCCTTGTCGGGTAAGTTCCGACCTGCACGAATGGCGTAATGACTTCCCCGCTGTCTCCAGCATAGACTCAGTGAAATTGAATTCCCCGTGAAGATGCGGGGTTCCTGCGGTCAGACGGAAAGACCCCGTGCACCTTTACTGCAACTTTGCACTGGCATTCGTGTCGGTATGTGTAGGATAGGTGGTAGACTTTGAAGCGAGGGCGCCAGCTCTCGTGGAGTCATCCTTGAAATACCACCCTTATAGATATGGATGTCTAACCGCGGTCCGTCATCCGGATCCGGGACATTGCATGGTGGGCAGTTTGACTGGGGCGGTCGCCTCCCAAAGAGTAACGGAGGCGCGCGATGGTGGGCTCAGACCGGTCGGAAATCGGTCGTCGAGTGCAATGGCATAAGCCCGCCTGACTGCGAGACTGACAAGTCGAGCAGAGACGAAAGTCGGCCATAGTGATCCGGTGGTCCCACGTGGACGGGCCATCGCTCAACGAATAAAAGGTACGCCGGGGATAACAGGCTGATGATGCCCAAGAGTCCATATCGACGGCATCGTTTGGCACCTCGATGTCGGCTCATCACATCCTGGGGCTGGAGCAGGTCCCAAGGGTTCGGCTGTTCGCCGATTAAAGTGGTACGTGAGCTGGGTTCAGAACGTCGTGAGACAGTTCGGTCCCTATCTGCCGTGGGTGCAGGAATATTGAGAGGATTTGTCCCTAGTACGAGAGGACCGGGATGAACGTACCTCTGGTGGAGCTGTTGTGGCGCCAGCCGCAGTGCAGCGTAGCTATGTACGGTCGGGATAACCGCTGAAAGCATCTAAGCGGGAAACCCACCTCAAAACGAGTATTCCCTTGAGAACCGTGGAAGACGACCACGTTGATAGGCCGGGTGTGTAAGTGCAGCAATGCATTGAGCTTACCGGTACTAATCGTTCGATTGGCTTGATCGTTCTCATCCTCGATATCTATCAAGGATCAACGCTCTCCAAAGACCAGATCTCAACAGATCGCTCTCACGAGCCTTGCTTCGCAATATGCGCGTGCTTCGCCGGCCTGGTGGCCATTGCGAGGAGCCTGAACCCGATCCCATCCCGAACTCGGCCGTTAAACTCCTCAGCGCCGATGGTACTATGTCTCAAGACCTGGGAGAGTAGGTCGCCGCCAGGCCTGCAAAGCACGCGCAACGCTTCTTCACACCCCGCAAAACCCCGCCAGACAGACATGTCCGGCGGGGTTTTGTCTCGTTCCGCCGCCACAGCGCACCCCACGCCACGCCGCACGCCGGAGCCCCGCAGACGAACCGCGGCCGCGGCACCGGCCACAGTCCCCGCCGCCTAGCCCTTCCCGCTCCCGCCGCGCCAGACAAATACCTCGTCCGGCGCAAACCCATCCCGGTCATAGCCGGCG
>NZ_JAVDUX010000043.1:0-7526 GCF_031456575.1 Ancylobacter sp. 3268 | reverse complement strand
CCCGATTGTCCGGATCGCTTCGGCTACCGGCCGTCCCTGCGACACCAAAACGTCCACCTGACGGAGCTTCGCGACAATCTCTTCAGGCTTATGCTCTTCTGCGCCATGGCGCCATCCTCCAAAGGCCCGAAAGCCTACTTCACGGAGGACCACTTTCCAGGGAGCAGGCCATTGCCATTGTCGTGTCTCCGTTTCTCGGGCCGCGCCTATCGCGACCTCGATGGCGGTCGTGAGACCGGAGGCGATCAGCCCGCACCTGAAGGGCTGAAACGAAGTGGAAGACGGCCAACGACGGCTTTTTTGTCTCGCGATGCAAAGCGCGCTCGCGCGCGGCGGAAAAAAGCCGGTGGCGGACGTTGTGGGAGGATGATCGAGGCGAAGCCGGTCTTCGGTCAGACCCATGCCTTTCGAGGACGCCGTAGGTGCGCCCCTGCAGGACGGCAGAGAAACGATGATGCGATCTCGGCTCCTGTCACCCGATGAATCTGCGGATGGCATCCCCGGTATGGTCTACGCCGTTCCTGAACAAGGCTTGCTTCTCCTATCGGCGCTGGCGACGGTTGCGACCATGCCCTCAAGGAGTGCGGACGCCACCGCGTTTGGAGCTGCTGGACTGGGCGCTCCCGTCCGGCTTCACTATCGCACGGTAATGCGCGATGGACCGTCGCTCCAAGCGTGACCCGCTATTGCGGGCGATGGAAAGGGCGAGGTTCGCAAATCCTGAGTCCGCCGCCCCGGAGACCACGGCAAGACACCGTTCCCCGTTGTTGCGGGGCTTCACGCGCTCCGCCGCCGCTTTTTGCGTTAGTGATCGAAGCCGGATGGCGGAAACGCGCTCTTGGGCGTGGTTCCGGCGCAGCCGAGAGCGCAGCCCGAAGGGCAACGCCCAAACCCGTTCAGTGAGAAACACCTCCCTGATCGAGTCAGGCTGGAAACGCATCCATAAGGATGAAGGTCGCCTTCTGTCGCTGGTGGGCATTGATGAGCGGGACCAGCCGCGTGAAATGCTCGGTCCTGCAATGGGCGTCCAACGCCGTCCGATCGGGCCACTCTTCGATGAAGACGAAATGGCCGGGGTCTTTCTGGTCGATGAAGAGGTCATAGGAGACGCAAAGGTCTTCCTGCCGGGTCTTCTCGACCAGCTCGCGGTAGAGCGGCAGGACGATCTCAACGGCCTCGGGCTTAATGAAATCCTCGGCGATGACCTTGAGCATAAGGTGACGCTTCCTTTCGCGATCGGGCGATGGCCTCGTGTTCAGTGCCCGGCCGTCCAGGGGTCGATGATCGGGACACCCGCCGCCTTGAAGGCGCTGGCATCGCGCGTGGCGACCGCAAAGCCATGGGCAGTCGCGATGGCCGCGATGTAACCGTCCGGCGTCGGAAAACCCTTGCCAACGTTTCGCGCCGCAACGGCGAGGTTGGCATAGCGGCGGGCGGCATCCGTATCAAAGGGAAGGATTCTGCCGTCGAACAGGCCGAGAAGCCCGTCGAGGGTTGCGGCGAGCTTCCGCTTGCGCTGCCCGTCCGGCAGCGCGCCGATGCCGAACAGGAGTTCCGCGACGGTGACGCTGGAGAGATAGAGGGTTTCGGCGGCCTGCTCGTCCAGCCAGTCGCGCACGGCGGGAGCCGGTTCCGGCTTCATCGCCTCGGAAACGACATTCGTGTCCAGAACGATCATTCAAAGCTCATGGGTACGGCGGGCGTCCGGTCGCGGCTCTGTTCCAGCGCCTCGAAATCGGCATTTGTCAGCCCTGCCTCCCGGCTCAACGCCGCCATGGCGGAACCGATGCGCAGGCGGTTGGCGGGACGCACCGCCTCTTCCAGAATGTCGCGGATTTCGGCCTCGGTGCTGCGGCCATGATGGGCCGCGCGCACCTTGAGGGCGCGGTGCGCCTCGTCGGACAGGTTGCGAATGGTGACGGCGGGCATCTGATGGCGTCTCCGGCTAGTTGATGGCGACGCTATCAACATAGAGATTTTGCCATCACCCATCAAGATGCGACGACTTCCAGTGGCGTGGTTCCGCTATCTGGCGGGCGGGCTGATGTCCGCCGCTAGTCGCAACCACGCGGCCAGGCCGACGAAGCCGCCGCCGATAATCGAGAAGATTTGCCGCCAGACTTCGGATGGCGCGGTTTGCGTGGTGATGCCGTGAACCAGCGCATAACCCGCGATGGCGGCAGGCGTGGCGAAGACGAGCGCCACGGCAAGGCGCAGGATCGGCGCACGCACTGCCATGAACAGGACGATCAGCAGGCCATAGGCGGCAGCACCCGCCACCATCCCGACCAAGCCCGCACCGATGAAGCCGGAGCCGGAGTAGGCCCATCGGGCCGCCTCTACGCCGATCATGAAAGGCAGCGCATAGACGGCGAGCGTATAGGCCAGAACGCACAGGCCAGCGACCAGCGCGACGGCTATCAGCATGAGCACGATCATTGCAGAGTTCTCCTGAACCGATGACGGCGACGATCATCGGATCGGTCGCGCGGGGTCGATCCCCGCGCGACCGCGATTTTTTCGAGGGGCAGAAACAGGAAGGCCGGGGCCGCTTGCGCGGTCCCGGCTCAGTCCTCACTCGGCGGCTTGCAGGTAGGCGTCGGCTTCCGGCTCGGCGGCGGGCCGCGAGGTGCGCAGTACGGTCGGCAGCCAGCCGGTTCCGGCCAGAAGCTGTTCAGCAGCCTGCGCCATTTCCGGCTTCTTCAAGCCCGCGATCCGCTCGGCGGCTTCATCGCTGACAGCTTCTCGCACTGCGGCGAGGATATGCGCCTTGGTGACGCGACCAAGATAAGTCTGCCCGGTCGGGGTCCAATGCGCCGTCATGTCCAGCGTCACCGCGCTCGCCAGCTTCTCCGCCGTCGCGCGCGCGTTCGGCTTGTGCTCCCACTGCACCCTGACCGCATTGACGGTCAGCGATGCGCAATGCGCGAGCAAGGCCATAAGGCTCGCATGGTCCAGACCGGCGACGAAGGCCCACAGGTCCGCCACGTCGCGCGGCATATCCGACGCCCATCCGGCATGACGATCCGCCAGCGCCTTCGCGGCGGGCGTGTCCTCGATGCCGTCCGCGTGGGAGGCGAGATAGGCGCTGGTCAGGCGGATTTCGAGGCAGGACGCTTCCCCGCCACGATAGAAGGTCTGCGCCGCCAGCGCATGAACCACGGCGACAAGTGCGATATCCGGCTGCTCGCCAAGGGCGAGGCGCAGGCCAAGGGTGCAATGGGCGGTCAGGTCGCGGATGAGAAGGTCCGACAGCGGCTTTCCCGCATCCCCGGCATCCTCGTCCTCGGTCTCGAGCGCGGAATCTGCCCGCTCGTCCTCGTCCTCGTTTCCCTCGTCCCCGACGATCTCCCCATCCTTGGTGACGGTCACGCCATCCACATCGTAGGTGGCGCTTTCCGCTGCCTCCAGCTCCGGCGCTTCGTCCTCGGCGCGGATGAAACCACGCTCGATCCGGGCCGTGCCGTCATGGTTGAGGATGACGAACACGCCGCCGCGCGCGATCTCGTCGGCGTCATAGGCGTGGCGCTTGGCGTCGATCCGCTCGATCTCGGCTTCAAGCTCCGCGAGCCGCTGATCCACCTCGTCGGGAAGGTCCACGTCCGCGTCCTGCCATTCTGCCGACAGGCGCTCCAATTCCTCCTGCGTGGCGTCATAGGCGGCGGCATCTTCCTCCGACAAATCCACCGGGTGGGGATAGCTGCGGCGCAAGCCGTGGGCATGGGGATAGTCGATGTGAGCGGCGGTCCACTTCCATCCCTCTGCCGCCTGCACCTCGGCGGCGATGATTTCCAGCTTTCCGACGACTAGCCGGTCGAGCAACGCGGCGTCCTCGAAATAGCCGCCCCGATCCTCGGTGAAGAGGTCACGGATGATGGTGCCGCCCGCCTCGGTGTAGGTGTCCGTGCCGACGAAGATCGCGCGCCGGTCGGTCGCCGCGACATTCATTTTGGTCAGGTCACGCCGAATGGTCGCGGGATCTCGGTTCCATGACAGGTTCTCATAAACCTGCTCCTGCCGGTCATGGTCCTCGGTGATGGCAAAGGCCATCAACTGATCCAGCGACAAGCCGCCATCCCGATAGACCTGCATCAGTTTGGGGCTGACCGCGCCAAGGCGAAGCCGCTGTTTCACGACATGGGCGGAAACTCCGAACCGGGCGGCGATTTCCTCCGCGCCCCATCCCTTGCGCTCAGAAAGCTCCCGGAATCGTTCGAACTGATCAGCGGGCGACATGCTTTCCCGAGTGACGTTCTCGTCGAGGCTGATTTCCGCCGCATCGTTCTCGGTATCCAGCACGCAGCGAACGGCTTCCGTCTTCTTGATCTGCTTGCGCTTCACACGCAGCAATTGCGCCAACCTGCGGCCTTCGCCGATGGTGACGAGATAGCTGCCGGTCGGCTCACCCTCCGCGTTCGTCTCTGGCTCCACCACCAGATTTTGCAGCATCCCCTTGGCGGCGATGCTGGCCGCCAGCGCCTCGATATGGGCTTCGCTGTGCGGGGTTTTACGGGCGTTCTTGGGCGACTTCTTCAACTTGTTCAGCGGCACGAACAGCACCGCGCCGCTTTCGATGGCGGGGGCTTCGGAAACCGTGGCGGTGGTTTCGACAGTGTAGGTCATGGTCTTGATCCTCATTGGCTTGGGTTGGAGCGCAGCGCTGCGCTGCAACCCTGGCCGTCGCCGAGACCGGGGGGTGCAAGGAGCAAGGGCGGGCGGGCCGGAGGGGGATCACCCGGCCTGCACGGAACGGAGGAACGACGTGGAGGAAGGCCGGGGACACCGGCCCGGACGAGCGTCAGCGATCCCTTGCGCCGCGCCAGGGGGCAGCGCCCCCAAGCAACACGCCCGGCATGAGCGCCAGCGGGAGACGGGCACAAAGCTGAATCAGGATGTGAAAAACCGCTGAACCTGAAAACCGCGCATCCTGATTGCCGCAGCTACGCTTGTGGTGAGGTATGACCCAGTTCAACAGCCTTGCGACGCTGGGCGGTCGTCAACGCGGTCCAGAACCGATGGACGCGCGCGGTCGGCATTTGTTTCAGATCATCGATATGTTGGGCGCGGCGAAGCTCGATCTGGAAGAACGACGGGTGATGATCGATGTTGAAGGCCTGAAGCTTCCAGAAGACGACGGCAGCGTATTTGGGGGTGAGCTTCTTGTTCTTGCGATAGTAATCCAGAGCGCCCGACAGGATCGGGTTCTTCTCTTTCGCGGCAAGCTGTTCAAGGGTGCGGGTGCACGATTCCAACTGCATCTGCTGGGTCAGCTTGGTGAGGCGACGCTTTGCCTCGGCTGGCGACAAGCGCCGACCTTGCTCCATGACCGCCACGTCGAATTGAAGTATGCAGTGGGAGCCGACCCAAAGCGTGGCGTCGGTATAGTGATTGGCGATCTCGAAGTGGTAGCGAAGGTCTTGCTGGCCGCAGAGTTCACAGGTTTCGATCGGTTGCTCGTGATCGACCGTGTTGTCGGTGAAGGACCACTCGTCGAATGCAGCCGGCAGGGTTCCCGCCACTGAAAGCGGAAGAATACTGTCACGAACCCGTTGCGTGTATCCGCCCATGATGGTGCTGCCCGTTATTTAAGAGCGCTTACCTTAGCTCAACTCCTATTTAAGCCAAGCACCAATTGCTTAAATAACGCTGCGCCCGCATAATGGGGCATGTCCGAATCAGCTTCCAACCTCCGGCTAGGCCGCTTTGTCGAGACCCCTGTTGCGGGCGAAATCGTGCGTGCCTTCGTGCCGCCCCCACTGCCGCCGGAACCGCCGATCGACGTGCTCACCCTTCTGGAGCGGCTCAGTCTGGCGGAACGTGCCTTGGGGCGCCTGGACGGCATCACTATGCTGCTGCCGCGCCAAGAACTGTTCCTCTACATGTACGTACGGAAGGAAGCCGTCCTTTCGTCCCAGATCGAAGGAACGCAATCGACCCTTTCGGACCTGCTCCGCTTCGAGACCGAGGCGCAGGCCGGCCAGCCGATCGACGACATCCGCGAAGTCTCGAACTACGTCGATGCGATGATGTATGGGCTGGAACGGCTGGAAGAGCTACCGCTGTCACTGCGTCTGATCCGCGAGATGCACGAACGCTTGCTGCAAAGCGGACGCGGCGGGACGAAAAATCCCGGCGAGTTTCGGCGGTCTCAGAACTGGATCGGTGGCTCACGTCCAGCCAACGCGCTTTTCGTGCCGCCGCCGCCGACCGAGATGGATGGTTGTCTCGATGCGCTTGAGCGATTCATGCATGAGGACGGTTCGCGTTTGCCTGCCCTCGTCAAGGCCGGGCTGCTGCATGTCCAGTTCGAGACCATCCACCCTTTTCTGGACGGCAACGGCAGGATCGGCCGCTTGCTGGTCACGTTGTATCTCTGCGTCAACGGTGTGCTGCGCAAGCCGCTCCTCTATTTGAGCCTGTATCTGAAAACTCATCGCGCCGACTATTACCGACTGCTTCAGGAGGTGCGCGAGCACGGGGCATGGGAAGCCTGGCTCGATTTCTTCCTCACCGGCGTTGCGGATACGGCCAATCAGGCGTTTGAGGCCGCTACCCGTATTGTTGATCTGTTCAAGGAAGACCGCGAGCGGATTACGACAGAGAGCGACCGGGCAGGCTCTGCACTGCGTATCCATGATCTGTTTCAGCAGAACCCGTTCCTGACGGCCAACCAGCTCGTCCAACAAACAGGGCTTTCGGCTCCGACCGTGAATGCGGCACTCGCCGATCTGGAACGGTTCGGCATCGTTGAGGAAATCACCGGGCGCAAACGGGGGCGCGTGTTCAGTTACCGGCGATATCTCGCCATCTTGAGCGAGGGAACCGACCCGCTCCCCACAACGGCCTAAAAAGGGGGAGCCTGTGCCGATAAGAACTATATCCGCCGCACAATTCGCGACCGCCTTCGATCTTAGGCCCAATCTCGTGGCGTGGTTCGTTGGCGCCGGCGCATCGGCCGCCTCCGGCATCCCGACCGGCTATGCCATGATCCGCGACTTCAAGGCGCAAATCTTTTGCCGCGAGACAAACCTGTCAAAGCGAGAGATCGACGGCTGATCCAGTGTGGATCGACAGGATCGATGCCTTTTTTCGGCAAACGTCACTGTTGCCGCCTGACGGCGATCCTACGGAATATGCCAAAGCCTTCGAAGCGGTATATCCAGAGGCTCGGCATCGTCGACAATATATCGACGATGCGATCTCCAAGGGCACTCCCTGTTTTGGGCACAAGGTACTTGGCAGCCTTATGGCCGCCGGTAAGGTCAATTGCGTTTTCACGACGAATTTCGATCCACTCGTCGAGGAGTCGGCGCATTCGGCAAATGGGATTCTGCCAGTAGACGACCAGAACCGTCCGACTGTGGCGGCGATCGATTCCGCCGACCGTGCCATGCGGTGCCTGAATGAATCCGACTGGCCGTTGGTAGCGAAGTGGCCTGCTCCCTGGAAAGTGGTCCTCCGTGAAGTAGGCTTTCGGGCCTTTGGAGGATGGCGCCATGGCGCAGAAGAAGCATAAGCCTGAAGAG
>NZ_JAVDUX010000042.1:0-7534 GCF_031456575.1 Ancylobacter sp. 3268 | reverse complement strand
CTCCGCCCACAAATCATCCGGAAGCAGCTTCTTCACCATGAAGCCAAACTCAAGCCGACATGGTTAACAAACGGTTTTGTTAGGCGCTCTAAGTCGTGCGATCGCTGCGGCGGTATTGAAGAGGCGTGCTTCAGGCCGGGCCACTCGCGTGCTCGGGTCAAACAAAAGGCCGGAACGGCTTTCTGCCATTCCGGCCGTCACTCCGACCCATACGATACGCACGATCTCGCCAGAGAGAGGGCACCTACCGCGACAAATCAGCCACACCTGTCATTTGGTTGTATCTGGTATGCCAGAAAATGATGCCTGCCGCCTTGATTAATCCGCAATGCGCCTTCATCTTCTGTCTCGCACGCAGCGATTGGCGTCGCTCCGTGCAGCCCTCCTTGGGCGTTTCCTCCCTAGACTTGGGCCGCTCTCCTTCGTGTGAGCGGCCTCTTTCTTTTGTGCCTTCGGCATCGGTCCGGGGCGTGGCGGCTAGGAGCCGTCTTGTCGCGTTCCCGGCGATCCCATCGGCATGATGTCTTGCGACACCCGGAAGAGGGCCGGCTCGTTTCCGTATCGCGCTTCCATCCACGGCGTCGCCGTCGTGGCCTGATATCCCGCAGCGGGGATGGGGAAGCGCTCCGTCAGAACCGAGCGTGCAGAATTGGTATATCTCTCATTCCCAAAATGCAAGGCTGATCTGCGGCGATTTGCATCGTCCGATAAAAAATCGTCATGTCTCTCGTAAGGCGATGAAAGATCTGGATTATTCCGCCGCCGCCCGCGCGGGCGCTAGTTCCAGATGCGCGATGGCCGCCAATGCGCGGGCCACCAGAATGAGGTCGCGCTGCACATTTTCGAAATGCTCGCTGCGCTGATAGGTGCGTTCGTTCATGTAAAGCGCACGGTTGATCTCGATCTGCACCGCATGCATCCCCGAGGCCGGGTTGCCGTAATGCTCGGTGATGAAGCCGCCGGCATAGGGCTTGTTGCGCACCACCGAATAGCCCAGCCGCCGCAGTTCGCCCTCGATGCAGTCGGGGATCGCCCCGGCGCAGCTGGTGCCGTAGCGGTCGCCGATCACCATGTCGACGCGGGCGCGCTCGTCGCGGCCGCCGCCCGAGGGCATGGAGTGGCAGTCGACCAGTACCGCGATGCCGAAGCTGCGCTGCATCTGCACCATCATCCGGCGCAGGGTGCGGTGATAGGGCTTGTAATAGGCCTCGATGCGGGCCATCGCGTCATCGACCGGGATGCGCCGGCCATAGATCTCCTGCTGCTCGCCGACCACGCGGGCGATCGTGCCGAGCCCGCCGGACACCCGCATCGAGCGGGTATTGGCATAGGCCGGCAGCCGGCCGTCGAACATGCGCGGGTCAAGCTCGTAGGGCTCGCGGTTCACGTCGAGATAGCAGCGCGGGAAATGCGCGCGCATGAAGCCCATGCCGAGCTCGGTGACCGGCCGAATCAGCTCGTCGACCAGCGAATCCTCGGAGCGGCGCAAGGTGGGCATGTCGAGCCGCACCTGATCGAGGAAGGCCCGCGGGTAGATGATGCCGCTATGGGGCGAATTGAACAGGAATGGCGCGACGGCGGGGTCGGGCTCCACGACCTCGAAGGCCGGATCTATCGTCTCCGATATGATCGCCATCTGCCCGACGTTGGCTCCCTCTTGGGCGCGCTCTATCCGGCGCGCCTGTCATCTATCTGTCTAACACGCACACGAGGTCGGTGGAACGGTCGGCAATGTTTCAGAAAGCACGTATCGTTCACACCGGCGTGGATTCACGATGTGCTAACAGCCGGCGCGGTACCCGGTATGCGAAACATGCGGGGAGTTCCCCGGCGTTGCGGGCGGGCAACCGGCCGATCGCCCCGCTCCCGAATCCGAGGTGACGTCGATGCTGAAGATCCTGCTGGCCGAAGACGACAATGATATGCGCCGCTTCCTGGTGAAGGCGCTGCAGAATGCCGGCTATTCGGTCGTGTCATTCGACAATGGCCGCTCGGCCTATGACCGGCTGCGCGAGGAGCCGTTCGAATTGCTGCTGACCGATATCGTGATGCCGGAGATGGATGGCATCGAGCTTGCCCGCAAGGCGACGGAACTCGACCCGGACATCAAGGTGATGTTCATCACCGGTTTCGCGGCGGTGGCGCTGAATGCCGACAGCCAGGCGCCCAAGGATGCGAAGATCCTGTCGAAGCCGTTCCATCTGCGCGACCTCGTCAACGAGGTCGGCAAGATGCTGGCGGCGTGAAGACGGCGATGTAGAGACGGCGTGCGGCGCCGTCGTCGCGGGCCGCGTCATCCCCAGCCCGGTTTCGAAGCCGATGCGGGGTGCTTGCGCCGGACGCGGCTTGTGGTTATAGGGGTGCCCGCCGGGCCGCCCCGGCATCCCGGACGGAATGGGCGCGTAGCTCAGCGGGAGAGCACCTCGTTGACATCGAGGGGGTCACAGGTTCAATCCCTGTCGCGCCCACCATTCCGGCCAATTTCTCAGCAGATATCTGTTCGCGCAAGCGGCTGCATCAGGCACGCTTGCTCGCCTGGCTACCGACATCGCCGCCACCACTTGGCCGCTGGCGGGATCGCTCGCGCGCGTCGGCCGGAATGCGCATGAAACATCTCAAGTAAGATATTCGCAAAATTGTTCCATTGTCGTGGCTGTGGTGCGCAGGTCTTGCCGTGCAGCCTCTCGCCCGGAGCCTGTTGAGGCGGGCCTGTGGCCGCCTTTTCGTCGCCACGCGAAGACGATGAAGCGGCCGGCATGTATAAATTCGCCGGCGCCGTGAAACAAAAGGCCCACTCCCGCATTGATTGAGCAGTTCAATACTCATCGGGAGGTAATGATGATCTCGAAGAAGCTTGGCATTGCCGCGCTCGCCGCCATGGTCGTCCTGCCGGTTTTCGCCACCGCGCCGGTGCATGCCACCACCACGGCGATCAGTCCGTTGCCCGCCATCGGCAGCGAAGAGCAGAAGGAAGTGCGTGAGCGCGAGCGCGTGCGTCGCCAGCAGGTCCGGCAGAATCGTCACAACGGCCTGTTCGAGCCGATCTTCGCGCCGCTCTACAAGGGCTACAACTCGCCCGGCCAGCAGTTGAAGCGCGCCGTCGACTAAGTCGTCTGAGCCTCGGACCCGGACTACGCACGCTCTCCCCGGTGTGCGTTGGGGGGTGAAGGATCAGTTGCAGCCGGAACCGGCGGGCAACGGTTCCTTCGCCCCCCAGTCGTTTGACGGCAGCGCCGCGTAGGGCGGCTGGAAATACTGGCGCACGACACGGAACCGCGACGGCAATTGGGCGGTGTTGCTGTCGTAGTCGAGAATCCAGAAGAAATTGAAGTTGGAATCCGGCCAGGTATCCGGCACCCCGCCCGGCGAATTCACGATCCGCGCCGGCGGGATCTCGCCGAGCCGCAGCAATTGCCGCAGGGTCGCCTTCTCGGCGGGGAACTCGGCTTCCAGCGCCGCGCTGGCGATGTGGAAATGCTCCCACACCATGACCACGGTCTTACTGTGCCAGCGCGGATTGGCCATCAGATCCGCAACCACCTCCTGGTTCACCTTGTTGAGCTTGGCGTTGAAGTAGCGGTTGTTGCGGATCGGCACATGGGCGATCGCCGGTGCATCCAGCTTCATCCCCCAGGCCTTGCCGATCGGCCGCGCCGTCTCCAGCGTGTGCAGGGTCATCACCATGATAGCCGCCGGCGGATCCTTGGCGATCAGGCTCATCGGGCTGGTCGGCGAGAGATATTGCGCCGCCAGTGCCTGCGCCCGTTCCTTGCCGATGCTGCACAGCGCGAGCGGCCCGGCCTTCTCGCCGTGCCGCACGATGACGATGCGTTTTGGTGCCGCTTCGGCCGGCCGGGGCGCGGTTCCTGCGGCGGCGCCGGCAAGGAGGAGGGCGGCCGCGGCGCGGCCGAAGCGGGAGGATGCGGAACGACGGGCGGCGGGTTTCATGGCGGGAGCCGTGTGGAGCGCGGTGTCCCGTCACCATGATGCGCCGGCGGGAAGCGATCAAGAGCGTGCACCGCGCATTGATCCCCGACGGTCCCGCACGATATCTGTTGCACCCCCTGAGAAACCTCCCGCCGGAGTCGTCATGTTTCCCCGTCAGAACCGTCATTCCGCCCTGTCCCCCACCTCGGACGGAGGCGTCGCGCTCGGCAAGCTGCCCCAGTGGGACCTCTCCGACCTCTATCCCGGCATGGATTCGCCCGAGCTGAAGGCCGATCTCGACCGCGCCAAGGCCGAGTGCGACGGTTTCGAGCAGGCTTACAAGGGCCGGCTCGCAGCGATGCTCGACGGCATCGATGCCGGCGGCGAGATGGCCAAGGCGCTCAAGCGCTACGAGGGCGTCGAGGAGTTGCTCGGCCGGCTGTATTCCTATGCCGGCCTGGTCTATTCCGGCGACACCACCGATCCGGTCCGTGCCAAGTTCTATGGCGACGTGCAGGAGAAGCTCACCGACGCCTCCACCCACCTGCTGTTCTTCACGCTGGAGCTGAACCGGCTCGACGACGGCAAGATGGAAGCGGCGCTGGCCGATCCCGCCTTCGGCCATTACCGGCCGTGGATCGACGATGTGCGCGCCGACAAGCCCTACCAGCTCGAGGACCGCATCGAGCAGCTGTTCCACGAGAAGGGTGTGACCTCGCGCGGCGCCTGGAACCGCCTGTTCGACGAGACCATTGCCGGGCTGCGCTTCGAGGTGGACGGCAAGAGCCTGCCGCTGGAGCCGACGCTGAACTATCTCGCCGAGCCGGAGGAAAAGAAGCGCAAGGCCGGCGCCGAGGCGCTGGCGAAGGTGTTCGGCGAGAATCAGCGCCTGTTCACCCTCATCACCAACACGCTCGCCAAGGACAAGGACATCTCCGATCGCTGGCGCGGCTTCCAGGATATCGCCGATTCGCGGCATCTGGCGAACCGTGTCGAGCGCGAGGTGGTCGATGCGCTGGTGGCCTCGGTTCACGAGGCCTATCCGCGGCTGTCGCACCGCTACTACAAGCTGAAGGCCAAATGGTTCGGCAAGGACAAGCTGGAATATTGGGACCGCAACGCGCCGCTGCCCAAGGTCGAAACCAGGCCGATCGCCTGGGACGAGGCGCGCGACACCGTGCTCGGCGCCTATTCCACCTTCTCGCCGCGCATGGCCGACATCGCCCGCGACTTCTTCGACAAGAGCTGGATCGACGCCGGCGTGCGGCCGGGCAAGGCGACGGGTGCCTTCGCCCATCCGACCGTTCCCTCGGTGCATCCCTATGTGCTGCTCAACTATATGGGCAAGCCGCGCGACGTGATGACGCTCGCCCATGAGCTCGGCCATGGCGTGCATCAGGTGCTGGCCGGCCCGAACGGCGCGCTGATGGCGCCGACCCCGCTGACGCTGGCAGAGACCGCCTCGGTGTTCGGCGAGATGCTCACCTTCCGCCGGCTGCTCGACGCCGCGCCCGACAAGGCGGCGCGCAAGGCGATGCTGTCCTCCAAGGTGGAGGACATGATCAATACGGTGGTACGCCAGATCGCCTTCTACACCTTCGAGCGGCGCATCCACACCGAGCGCAAGTCCGGCGAGCTCACCGCCGAGCGCATCTGCGAGATCTGGATGGACGTGCAGTCCACCAGCCTCGGCGAGGGCATCCATCTCGGGCCGGGCTACGAGACCTACTGGGTCTATATCGGCCACTTCATCCACTCGCCGTTCTATGTCTATGCCTATGCTTTCGGCGATTGCCTGGTGAACTCGCTCTACGCGGTCTACGAGAACGCCGCCGAAGGCTTCGCCGAGCGCTACCTCGCCATGCTGGCGGCGGGCGGCACCAAGCATCATTCCGAGCTGCTGAAGCCGTTCGGCCTCGATGCCCGCGATCCGGCCTTCTGGCAGACCGGCCTCAACCTCATCGACCGGATGATCGGCGAACTGGAGGCGATGGAAGGCTGACCCGCCGCGGCGCCGGCAGGGCCGCGTGCGGACCTTGCCGGCCACGTGTCATGAGTGCCCGGATTTTGGGCTTGCCCTGCCGGCGGCTGCGGGCGGACAAATCGGCATTCACTGCCGGGAAGCCCACGCATGTCCGCCGTCGCCGAACCCTTCACGCATACCCCTTTCGACGGCTCCAGGAAGCCGTTCTCCATCGCTCTGGCGCCGCTCGATCTCGCCGAGTGGATCGAGCCGGATCCGCACCTCGCCGCGACGCTTGCCGAGCGCGCCCGGCTGCTCGCCGAAAAGCGCGACGTCGTCCTGCGCGAGGAAGCCGGCACCCGCGCCTCCCAGCGCGAGGTGCTGGAACTGCTGGTCGCCCATCTGGTCGAGCGCTTCCCGGAGCGCTACCGGCTCGATGGACGTCGGCTGGCGGTCCTCCCCGCGGGTCTCACTATCGACCTCGACGATGAGAGCGAGCCGCCCCTGGCCATTGCCGGCCGCATCGTCTCCGACGACCTGCTGCTGCTTACCCCCGGCCCCCAGGGCTACCGGCTGGTGGCGGCGGTGCTGTGCTTCCCCTCCGCCTGGTCGCTGGCGGAGAAGTTCGGCCAGTCGCTGGATGGGCTGCACGCCGCCGTCCCCGGCTATCCCGACAAGATGGCGCGGGTGATGAACCGCATCTTCGACAATCTCAAGGTCGAGCAGCCGGTGTGGCGGGTGAACTGGTCGATCTATCCCGACGACGAGCTGCACCATCCCGAATCCAAGGAACGCCCGCGCGACTGGTTCGAGGATCCCGCCAATCTCGACGCCGCCGCCTTCGTGCGCGTCGAGCGCCAGACGCTGCGGCGGCTGCCGTCGAGCGGCGATCTCTTGTTCACCGTGCGCATCCATGTCGATCCGTTCGAAGCGTTCCGCCGCCATCCGGAAGGCCGCGAGCTGGCGGCCCGCCTGCGCGAGCAGATCCTGTCGCTCGATCCGGCGCAGCTGGCCTACAAGGCGCTGACCGAGCACCGCGACGCGGTGGCCGCGGCACTCGCCGCCATCGCCGAGGCGCCGGTGGCGGCGCCCAGCGCGGCGACGGCCTGACGTCGTCGCGGCGGCGCGGCGCGATGCTGCGCGACGCCTTGACGCGCCCGCGGCCATCGGCCTCCCCGGCGTTGCCGCAGGGGACGACTTCCGCTAAAGCGGACGGTGGCTGACATTATCCATTAGAAGGGGGGTCGCATGGCTGACCACGGAGCGCCCGAATACGCCACCGCCACCGGCAATGATTATGCCGAACATGAGGGCACCTATGGCTTCTTCGTGAAGCTCACCCTCGTCAGCACGCTGTCGATCTGCAGCCTCATGGTCGCTCTGGCGATCGGCGGCGTGAACGGGCACTGGGGGCTGTTCTCGCTGGCGACGCTGGCCATCATCGTGAGCACCGCCATCGGCCTTGCCTCCGAGAGCGGCAAGCCGGGCATCATCGGCGGGCTTCTGGGCCTGCTGGTGCTGCTGCTGATCGTCACATCGTGAGTAATGTCATGCGCATATCGGTATTTTGCGAGCCTGGGTTTGAGCCGCGGGTTTCGGCGTCGGTTGAGACGTTGAAGCGGCTTGCCGGTCTTGGCGGGGAGG
>NZ_JAVDUX010000041.1:0-8428 GCF_031456575.1 Ancylobacter sp. 3268 | reverse complement strand
ACGCCACGCCGACCTCTATCGCGCTTTCCTCACAATCGCCGCCGCCATCATCGCTTTCAGGGCCCGCACGAGGTTTTGTTAGGCGCTCTTAGTCGTGGCGGCGCATCTGGCATACCCGGCTATAACCAATGTGGGGCTATGTTCACCAATTGTCCACTCCTCATCGGCGGCCTGACCCTTCTCAAGCTGGACATTTTGGGCGGTGCGTAACCGTCAAACGCGCCTCTGCCAATATCCCTTCCACTCCCGACTCACCGGGTGCGCCATAGCCAGCCCGACGATACGGCGGGCGAGCCTGCCGTTATCCAGCCGGCGGTGATCCTCAAGCCAAGCGGCATGCGCCGCATACTGATGCAGATAGCGCGCTGAAACGTGGTGGTGCTGGCCTTCCACCATACGGCGCAGGCGAGAAATGAACCTCTCGACCCGATTGGTGGATACCCCGTCAAGGCTGTACGCCTCCGAGTGATTGATGCGCTGCGTCGCGAATGAGAGTGAAAGAACATACCAATGCGGGGGCTTCGACGACGATGGTGCTGCACATGGCGGCGACCTCGGCGACACGTCGCTGCCGCTGCAGATCCCATAATGGGAACATTTCTGTTGCTCCCAAACCGGGAATAACCTATAAGAGGGCATGCAGATCGTTGCACGCCGCACCCTCAAGCAATTCTGGACCCTCTACCCGAGGGCGGAGGCTCCGCTTGAAGCGTGGTTCGCTCTCGCCAGCCGCGTCGAGTGGGGCGGCCCCGCGGAAGTGAAGGCGATGTTCGGCACCACCGTCGATTTCGTGGGAGACAATCGCGTGATCTTCGACATCGGCGGCAACAAGTTTCGCCTCATCGTGCATGTCTCGTACCGATACAAGCGCGTGCTCATCAAGTTCGTCGGCACCCACAAGGAGTACGACGCCATAGACCCGGAGACCGTGTGATGGACATTCGACCGATCAAGACCGAAGCCGATTACGATTGGGCACTCAAGGAAATCGAACGCTATTTCGACAGCGAACCAGAGCCGGGCAGTGACGACGCGGATCGCTTCGACATTCTCGCCGCGCTGGTTGAGCGCTACGAGGAAGCGCATTACCCCATCCCGAAGGCCGATCCCATTGAGTTGATCCGCTATGTCATGGAGACGCGGGGAGCGACCCAGAAGGACCTCGCCGCGCTCCTCGGCTCTCGCTCTCGCGCCTCGGAGGTCCTGAACCGCAAACGCTCCTTGAGCATCGAGATGATCCGTACGCTCAGCAAGGAATGGAGCATTCCGGCTGAGGCGCTGATCGAGCCCTATGAACTGGCGGCATGAGCCCGTTCTGGCTGTCCTTCCTAGGATCGCTGATTGTCATCGGCCTCGTCCTATTGCGCCCCTGGCGTCCACCGCGGGCCGCCATGAACGTCTCCACGTCCTGCTCAGGCGATAAGGCTTCAGGGTCAATCATAAGCGGCGGCTCCGCCTTTACCGGGAAGAGCGGTTGACGGTCCACCGGCGGGACGGGCGCAAGCAGGCGGTCGCGACCTTGGCGCCGATGCTGATCCCCGATGCGACCGTGCGAGCGCTGGTCGCTTGGCATCGTGGCCGACCAGGTGGCCGATGGCTGGCGCTTCCGGAGCTAGCATTGCTGCGCTGTTCGCGTGATCCCCGCACCCACACTTGCTCTGATCATACGCCGCGCACCAAAAATATTTACTGTTTGCTCCAAGACCATGACCGTCAGCAATTATCAGCAATCATCTAGATACATCAACAATAATCTGCACCAGAATTAGGCATTTTATTCGGTACATGTTAGACATTGCTTGACGAATATGGAGCGTCAGCAATGAAGCATGTCCTCACCGAGCAATTCAATCTGCGACTTTCTCCCGATGTAGCGGCATCCATTGATGCCGCTGCCGCTCGGGAATGCCTCACACCCAGCGCATTCGTGCGCCGTATCGTCATGCGCGAATTGCGCCTGAGTATGAAGCCGCGCAGGCCGGACACACAGAACGCGGCTTGACCCGAAAGGGCTCGGGAGAGCCCCAGCCATAGGAGGCTCCCATCGTTTCGACCCCCTCATATCCCGATCCGAAAGAAACGGCTGCAACGCAGTCGGGGCTGAACCGCGAAACCGCGATCACCCAGCAACAGCTGAACATGGTCAACCAACAGACCCCGTGGGGATCGCTGACCTACGATCAGACCGGGCAGAGCTTCACCCCGTCCGAAACGGGCGGGCAGCAGTATTACTACAATCCGAGCACAGGCGAGTACTCGACCACTCCGCACTACACCAGCCAGACGACCACGACCGAGGTGCCGCGCCCCACCATCGGCGGCAGCGCGCGCCTTGGGCAGAGCCCGCTGACCCGGACGCAGACCTCTCAGGTGCTCGACCCGGCATGGCAGGACGTCGGCAAGGGCTTCATGACGCCGCAATATACGGCGACGACGACGCTGTCTCCCGAACAGCAGGCCATTCTTGACCAGACGCAGGCCGCGAACCTGAACCTCGGCACGCTGGCCAATCAGCAGTCGGCCTTCCTGAAGGACTATCTCGGCCAGAACGTCGACCTGTCGCGCGAGAGCCTTCAGAGCTACATCGACCAGAACTGGGCGACAGACTTCAACGCCGAACAGGATCGACAGCAAGGCACGATCCGCAACCAGTTGATCAACGCCGGCATTCGTCCCGGCACGCCGGCCTATGATCAGGCAATGAGCGAGTTCGCCAAGAACCGTTCGTCGGGCTATGACCGCCTTCTGTCCGACACCTACGGCACGGCGGCGCAGATGCTCCTTGCGGAGCGCAACCAGCCGATCAACGAAATTTCCGCGCTGCTGGGCGGCTCGCAGGTGTCCAATCCGAACTTCGTCAGCACGCCTCAGACAGAGGTCGGTGGCGTCAACTATGCCGGCCTTGTCGGACAGCAATATGCGGCCGAACAGCAGGCGTCGGGCGCAGCGATGGGCGGCATCTTCGGGCTGCTGTCGGCGCCGTTCAAGCTCGGCGCAGGAGCCGGCCTCCTCACATCAGACCGTCGTTTGAAGCGTGACATTGAGCGCATCGGTTCTGTTGGCCGCCTGCCTTGGTACCGCTTCAACTATGTGTGGGATCTGCCCTGCGTAGCGCCGCGTGAAGGCTTCATGTCCGATGACGTCCGCAGGGTCGCTCCGCATGCCGTCGTCGCAGATAACAATGGGTTCGATGCGGTCGACTACGCTCTTGCGATGGAGGCCGCGTGATGGCGATCAATCCCTCGCAGGCGTTCGTGTGGGGTCCGGGCGGACAGAAACTGACCTATGACGAGTTGCAGCGCATGCAGGCAATGGAAGCCAGGCAGGCGGCGGAAGCCATCGACACGTCGCCAGTCGGACACTGGACGCAAGGCGCGGCCCGTGTCGCCGATGCCCTGGCAGGGGCTATGCGACGAAGCCAAATCAGCGGCGCCATGGCCGATAACCAGGCATGGGAAAACAACTTCATCGCCGATGCCCTCTCTCGCTCCTCTGCCCCGGCTGCATCGAGCTTCACGGGAACGGCTGGCGAGAGCGGCGGAGCGCCTTCCTCTGGCGGTGGAGCGGTCGCCATCGACCCCAACAATCCGGTCTATTCCGGCTTTATGAGGACGATCCAGGAGGAAGGCGTCACCAATCCGAACGCGCTCGCCGCTATCGCCAGCACCGGGCATGCGGAAAGCCGCTTCAGCCCCGGCAATGCAAACGGGTCTTGGTCGGACCCGTCTGTATCGGGCCAGCCCGGCACGGCTGGCGGCATCATGTCGTGGCGCGGTGACCGGCTGAACAACCTGTACAGCTTCGCGGCACAGAGGGGAGAACAGCCCGGCAATATCAGCCCGCAGACGCAGGCCGCATTCTTCCTCGCCGAAGACCCGCAGCTTATCCAGCGCTTGCAGGGCGCCCAGTCCGTGCAGGAGGCCCAAGGCCTCATGAACAATGCCTGGCGCTTCGCCAACTACGACAAGCCGGGTGGCGAGGCTGCGCGACGGCTGGCGTTCGCTCAAGGTCTGTTGCCGAATTTTGCCGGCCGGAGCGACGGCAACATGTTGCAGAAGATGCCGGACATCACGCCTGCACAGGCTGCGGCGATCCCTCGTGACCAGCTTACGCAGACGTTGCCCTATTCTCCCACTGGCGAACCGGTTAACCCTGCCACAGCCATGCAGCCGATGGCACAGGGACAGCGCCCCGTTCAGGTGGCGAGCGCCGATTCGAATGACGTCAACCCGGTTCTGATGGCCCTCGCGCAGCGCAGCGGGGCGGTGGCTGGTGCGCCGGCTTCGCCTCCGCTTGGTGCCCCTCCGTCGGAAGGCGTCCAGCGCGTCGCTCAGGCTTTACGAAACGCGCCACCCCGGCAGCGGGCTTCGGCTTCCAACACCGCGCCGCTGGTACGAGCCTTGGCGGCGGCTGCGCCCAATGCTGGAGCGGGACAGCAACTCGGCGGCAACGCGCTCGGCATCGATCCCAAGCTGATCGAAGGGCTCGCTTCCGGCCGCCTTTCTCCTTCCGGGCAGGCCGTTGTGAATGCCATCATCGCACGTCAGCAGCAGGCGAATGATCCTCTACGGCAGGCGCAACTCGAGCAGATCCAGCTGGAGAACGCCCGCCTGCGCAATCCGCGCCAGCCGCTGGTGAATGCCGGCGACGGACGGCTGTTCAATCCGAATAATGGGCAGTGGATCCTCGCGCCGAATGCGCAGACTGCACCGACAACGGTGGAGGCTTTCGACCCCGAAACCGGCCAGCCTCAGCGTATGCAGTGGAACTCTCAGACGCGGGGGTGGGATCCGATTGGCGGCGTGAAGCGGCCCGCCCCGAAGTCGGTCCCGGCAGCCGTACAGAAGGCGGAGGCCGACGACCTCCAGGACATCCAGACGCTTGGCGGCATCAACGACATGCTCGGGCGCTTCGATCAGCAGATTGAGGCCGGCACGCTCTCGCTCGGGCCGGTGTCGAACGTGATGTCGGGCGCCAAAAACTGGATAGGCAGCTCCGATGAGGGCTCGCGCAACTATGCCTCCTTCATGTCCGGCCTCGAAAAGCTGAGGAACGATAGCCTGCGGCTGAACAAGGGCGTGCAGACGGAAGGCGACGCGGTGCGCGCGTGGAACGAACTGCTGAACAATGTGAACGACCCGGCGGTGGTGCGTCAGCGCCTTACCGAAATCCAGGACATCAACCGCAAGGCCATCACCTTCA
The DNA here is from genome assembly GCF_031456575.1 of Ancylobacter sp. 3268. Classification (NCBI taxonomy): domain Bacteria; kingdom Pseudomonadati; phylum Pseudomonadota; class Alphaproteobacteria; order Hyphomicrobiales; family Xanthobacteraceae; genus Ancylobacter; species Ancylobacter sp. 3268. The sequence continues at coordinate 3,226 of NZ_JAVDUX010000041.1, read as the reverse complement.
AATATGGCCTTATCGACAACCGCCGCTCCATGAACGGGCTCGATCCTCTCAATGTCGGCGGCATCGTCACCTCCCCGGCCGGGCAGCAGGGAGTGCCGCAGCAGCCCGGCATCGCTCAGCCGGGCAGCGCTGGGGCGGTCACCCAGGCCGCTCCGGCGCCGTCCGGTGTACCCCAGGGCGCCCGGCAAGCCCCCGATGGCAACTGGTACGTTCCCGATCCGGCGCGGCCGGGCAAATATCTGAAGGTTCAGCCCTGATGGTGCAACTCGTCCCCGTCGACAACGATCCATTCGCGGCCACTGCTGACGATACCGGCGGCCGGACGCTGCGGATCAGCGTGACACCGGCCAATTCTCCCAATCTGGTGCCGGTGGATCACGACCCATTCGCCGAACAGCCTTCCGGCATCGGCATGAACCTCACCGCTGGCGCCAATGAAGCCATCTACAACACGCTGGGCGCCCCGGTAGACGCGGTGACATGGGCTCTCAACAAAGGCATTGGCGGCCTCAACAGCATCGCCGGCACGGGCATCCAGCCGATCACCGATCCGTTCGGCGGCTCCCAATCCATATCGCGAGGCTTCGGCCTTGTCGGTGTCCCCGATCCTCAGTCAATCCAGGCGAACAGCTCAGGTGAGAAGATTGCCCGCGCCATGGGACAGGGGGCGGGCTACATGCTCGCCCCGGAGCTTGCAGTTAGGGGGGCGGCCCAGGCGGCGGGAACCGGTGTCAATGCGCTGGTGAGCGCGCTTGCCGGCCGGTCTACCGGCGCGGCCGATGCGCTCGGCAACGCTGCCGTGGGCGCCCTGGCCGGCGGGACCGGATCGATTGCCGGGCAGCTCGCGCCGGAACGGTATAGGCCGCTGGCTGAGCTTGGCGGCAACCTATTGGGTGGAGGCCTCGGAGCACTGGCGGTGAATACCCCTCGCATGGCGGCGGAAGCAGGCAGGATCGGACGGGACTACGCCGCCCCGCTATCGACGACAGGACAGGAGCGGATTGCGGCGCAGTCGCTTCGTGATGCTGCCTCTGATCCATCCGCTGTTCGCGGCGCCCTCGATGCTCCCCCCTCTCAGCTGGTTCCGGGTTCGCAGCCAACGACCTTCCAGCAGACGGGCGATATGGGGCTCGGCGGGCTTGAGCGCACCGCCATGACCCGGAACCCGGAAGCCTTCATGCAGCGTGCCGCCGAACAGAATGCCGCGCGACAGTCAGCTCTCGGGTCCATCCAGCCGGACGGTAGCCCCGAGGCCGTGGTGAATGCACTGCGCCAGAGCCTCGCGGACATCGACACGGCAACAGGTGCAGCCCTGAACACCTCTCGCACGAGTGCCCGCGACCAGACGGCGGCGTTGGGTGGGGCGGGCACTCCCGAAGGCTACGGCACCAACCTGCGCCAGATGCTGAGCGACGCAGAGAACGCGACGCGGATGCGGGAGCGCGCCTTGTGGAGCGCGGTCGATCCTGACGGGACGTTGGCGCTGGAAGCCAAGGCGATCCGGGAGGAGGCCAGCAAGATCGGCACGGGCCTGCCCCGCTCGGCAAAGCCGATGGAGGGTGAGGAAGCCGGCATCATCGGCGCCGCGAGCAGCTATCGCGATGTGATGCCCTTCAGTGAGGTGACGGCGCTCCGCTCTCGGGTTTCCACCGCCATGCGGCAGGAGCTATCGGCGAACGGGCAGACTCCGGTATATGCTCGTCTTGCGCGGCTTCGCGGTGCCATCGAGAACGCCCTTGAAGGTGTGGTGGCGGGCAAGGCAGCGCGGGAGGCGGACGCTGTGGCGGCCGGGGCTATCGACCCTGACGCGACAATGGCCGCCAGCTTCCAAAGGATTGCTGATGAGTGGATCGCCCAGCGTTCCGCCCGAGAGGTTGGGGCAGAAGCTAGCTCGAGTACTCGACCGGCTGGCGGATATCCCCCAGGCGGAGCGTCCGGCTTTTCTGGCGTTCGCGGAGCAGCGGGCTCGCGAGGCGGGGGATTTCGAGACCCTTCGAGCAATCCGGGACTATCGGGAACTGATGGCCTCACCCCCAACTTCGACGCCGCCGCCCTCGGACGACTGAGGGAAGCGAACGACGCCACCAAGGCACGGGCGCAGACCTATGGTGTAGGCGTCATCGCTGAGGCCCTTCGCCGCTCCGGTCAGCAGGGCCCCTACAACATGCCGGCCTCGGTCGTCCCCTCCCGGTTCTTCCGGCCGGGTGCGCGAGGCTTTGAGGATGTGCAGGCCCTCCGCAAAGCCGCGAACAACCCCGAGGCCATGGCGTCGATCCGCGACTATGCGGTGTCGACCCTGCGACGGGCCGCGGAAGAAGCGGACGGTACGCTGAACCCGTCCAAGGTCGCCACATGGCGCCGGCAGCATGCCGATGCGCTGCGCGCCCTGCCTGAGATAGACCGCATGCTGGCCGGTCCAGTCGAAGCCGCGCAGACGGTCGCTCGCCTTGCCGCTGAGCGGAAACAGGCTCTCGACACCTATCAGGCGGGATTGGTCGGCAGGCTGATCGGGGTTTCGGATCCCGCCGACGTGTCCCGCGCCATCGGCAGCGTGTTCACCTCGCAGGCCCCGGTCGAAATCATGCGCCAGCTGGTGCAGGAGGCACGCCACACGCCGGAGGCTATGGCCGGATTGCGCAAGGCGGTCGCTGATCACCTGTCCCGCCGCGTCACCTCCTATGTGGAAGCCGCGACATCGGGAACCCGCAGGCTACAGGCTGATGGCTTCCAGCGGTTCGTCGATCAGAACCAGGCGGCTCTTCGCGAGGTATTCGGCCCGGAGGAGATGAACACCCTGCACGGTATCGCTGCCGACATCATGCGCTCGCAACGTTCCCTGAACGCGGTGCGCATCCCCGGCCAGTCGAATACCGCCCAGGATGTGGCGGCGATGGTGGCGAACGACCGCAACGCCACGTGGTTCACCCGCCTCCTTGCCTCTGCCGGCCCTGGCCTCGCAGGTGCGGCAGTCGTCGGACCATGGACCGGCCTCGCGGCGGCCGTGGGTGGCAATGTGCTGATGAATGCCCGCAAGGCCGGCTTGCAGAAGGTGGACGACATCATCGCCGACGCCATGCTCAATCCAGAGCGGGCACGGCTGCTGCTGATGCAGGCGGGTAATCCGAGAGATACGTGGCCTGCTCCCTGGAAAGTGGTCCTCCGTGAAGTAGGCTTTCGGGCCTTTGGAGGATGGCGCCATGGCGCAGAAGAAGCATAAGCCTGAAGA
>NZ_JAVDUX010000040.1:0-10313 GCF_031456575.1 Ancylobacter sp. 3268 | reverse complement strand
GCCATCGTGACCGGAGGGGCCTCGGGCCTCGGGCTCGAGACGACGCGCGCTCTCCTCCATGCCGGGGCCGAGGTCATCGTGCCGGCGCGAAGCCCCGAGCGGGCAAGGACGGCCTTACGCGGGCTTGCCGGCGCAACCGTCGAACCCATGGACCTTGCCGATCCGCAATCCATTGTTGCCTTCACCGACCGTATCGAGCGCACGGGCCGGCCCGTGTCAATCCTCGTCAACAGCGCAGGCATCATGGCGACACCCGAGATGCGGGACGCCGAGGGCCACGAGGCACAGTTCGCGACGAACCATCTCGGCCACTTCCGTCTTACGCTCGGCCTCTGGCCCTCGCTTGTCGCGGCCGGGGGCGCACGCGTCGTCAGTGTCTCATCACGCGGCCACCAGATCGCCGGGGTCGACTTCGAGGACATCGACTTCCGGGTTCGTCCTTACGACAAGTGGGTCGCCTACGGTCAGTCGAAGACGGCCAACGCCCTCTTTGCGATGGCGCTGGACCGCCGGGGACGGAGTCACGGCATCAGAGCCTTCTCGCTTCATCCGGGCCAGATCCTGACGGATCTCGCCCGGCATCTCAGTGCCGAGGAGATTGCCTCCTTCGACGCCTTGGACAAGGCGGGGCGCCCGATCATCGACCCCGCGCGCGGCATGAAGACGGTCGAGCAAGGGGCAGCAACGAGCGTCTGGTGCGCCACGAGCCCGCGTCTCGACGGCCTCGGCGGCGTCTACTGCGAGGACTGCGACATCGCCATCGTCAACAACCCAAGCATGGGAAGGAAAGGCGTCAGCCCCTGGGCTTGCGACCCGGACTCCGCTGAGCACCTGTGGCAACTATCCGTTGCGTGGACAGGCTTGGACACCGTTTGAGTTCCTGCGTCGTCGCCGGGCGATCGACACCGGTTCGCCAGGGTCGTCGCCTTCGGGACCCACGTTGCGAGAAAAGGGTCAGGACGCCGAGCGCCCCCGCCGCCTCACCATGGCGGCTCATCTCTCGGATCAGGCAACCCGGCTCTCACCATCGCAGCCTCCACCTTTGCGGCGAGTTCCCTTCGATAGCCAGTGTGACAGTCGCCAGCATGTAGCCAGACGTGCTTGCCAGGTTCCGGAGACATGACCGCCAAAAGGCGAGAGGTGGAGCTATCGGCATATCCGCACATAGCGCAGCACCCTGGAGCACGATCGGGCAGCATCATGCGGGGACTGTTCAACAGTCGCGTCCGAACCACTGGGAGAGCCCTTTTGACGGCCGACGCTCGATCAGCGCCGCGATCCATTTCCCGCTGAACGACCCGGCTCCAGAGCTTCGCAATGTCAGCCGATAGCTCGTCCAATTGGACATTTTCGTTTCCGGCTACATCGTTTTCGAGGGGAACGTGGGGAACAAGGGGAACAGTTTCCTCAAATCGTTCATTTGCAACGCTTTGCTCCGTTCCCCAATCTGTTCCCCAACTCTCCTCAGCTTGGGGAACAAGGGGAACAGCATCGGGAACACGATTTTCATTCTCGGCTACATCGTTTTTCGGGGGAACGTGGGGAACATGGGGAACGGAGCTGACAAATCGTTCAGCACCAACGGTTTTCACCGCTCCCCGCTCTGTTCCCCAATCTGTTCCGACGTGGGGAACATGGGGAACAAGCGCGGGGCGATGCCGGGCAAAGGCAACGAAACGGGCGCTCATGACGTGTTCCCCTAGACGTGGGTGCCGGCAGTGAGACGCGCCTCTGCATCGGCGTCGTCCTCACCAAGGATGCGCGGCGTGATGACGTAGCAGCGAACCGTAGCCGTGAAGCCCGGCAAGCGCGTCTTGATCTGCGGCTTTCCGTCTCCGCCCACCGCCAGATAGCCGCGCCGCATGAGGGCCTTTGCCACGTTGGCGCTATCGAGGCCGGCGCAGACTTCCGTGCGCCACACCTCGGGAAGCACCAGATACTCATTACCTCCCTCGTTCGCTTGCCGCCGAAAGCCAGCCCGATTGGGAATGCGCTGTTCAATAGGGGCGCCCTGACTATCCGTTGGGGCAAGGTCGCCCATGGCTTCAAACCGGGAGTTGCCATGCAGCTCAATAAACCGCCGTACCGCCGATATGGCATCGACATCTTCGGCTGGATCCAACCCACCACGCTGGGTTAGCCAGTCGGCGAGGCATCGTGCCGCTGCCCGCGTCGCCTCCCCTTCAGGCCACGGCACGATGCCGGCAACTGCCGCCATCTCGCCCGCCGCGGCGACAAGGCCAAAACGCGCGGCAACGCGGCTGATTTGCCCATCCACCCCTGCGGGCGCATGGTTCCGCAAAAACTCGTCGACATGGTCCTTCACCGCCGGAGCGATGGCGTCAAACTCATCTACCAGCACCCGCAGGAAGGCACGGCTCGGATGACCGTAGTGCTCGCTAGCCGCCACTTTCAGATGCCGGGCGAACGCATCGGCATTGGCGAAGCAGTGCAGGTTTTCGAACATGCCCATGCCTGCGCCGGCATCGGCGGGAATATCGACGATGCGAACCTGTTGGCCTGCCGCGGCGCGCCGTCCCCTGCCATCCTCGGCAATCTTGTCGGCAAGGGAGAGTTCGCCGCTCGAGAGGAAAAGCAGGCGCCACTCTGCCGCCGGGCGAGCCTCGCCGGATCGTGACGCCCTGGACTTCCCGACACCGTTCGCGAGCATGTAGGCGATCTGCCCTGCCTCGCGACCATCCACCTGCCCCATCTCGTCAAGACACAGCAGGCAGTCGCAATGCATGCCGGCCACGCCTTCCAACCCATTGGAGGTGGCACGCCATGTGCGGACATAGCCGCGAATGCCCCCGCCACCCCACGCGGAACCAGCCACGACAAGCGCCGTGCTCTTCCCGGTCGACGAAGCGCCCCTGAAATGAAAGCCGCCGCTCTCGGAGCCGGTCGGATAGAGCAGTGGCGCGGCGAAGGCCGTCGACAGGGCGAGCACCAGCCGAGAATTGCCGACTGCGTAGCGCGCGATATCTCGCTGCCAGCCTTCCAGCGTCCCGGCCTCCCGCAAGGCATGGTCCACGGCGCCGCTGGTCTGAAGAATGATCCGCTCAGCCATTGGCAGGGTCCACCGTCTGGTTGCTGAAAATGAACGACTTGCCATGCCAGCCAACGCGGCCGACACAGCGGGCTTTCTCATCCGGCCGGGCGGTCGAGATGTATTCGTGCAGGGCATCGCGGGCGAACTTGCCCGGTGCCATGATCAGGCCAAGCGACAGAAGCCGCTCACGATAGGCTGTGCCGTCGCCGGCCAGCAGCGCCATCGGCATGGCCCATTGCCTCCTGCGCCCATCGCGATCCGTCACCGTCAGGAGGCGGCCCCATTCCTCACCTTCGGAGCTGCGCGTTTCGGCCGCAATATCGAGCTGAGAGCAAAACCACTTCCATTCGGTAGTGATCGCGCCGGTTTCCTTGTCCGTATGGTCGACACGCTTCTCGACGCCATGCGGCCATGACCGGAACATGCCAGGTGTTGTGTCGTCATCTTCGTCGCCATGCTCACCACGCTCTGCGGCATCGAGATAGGGCGCTAGGAACGCCGGATCCTTTCGCATCTCGATAAGGGCATCTGCCGTCCAGCCCTCATCAGCAGCGTCGGCCAGATCCCAGCCGTCCTTGAGCGGAACACTGCGCGCTACCTTCGCGCCGTCCCGCCACTGCCAATTGCCGAGATGTTCTGGCGCGAGATGCAGGACGCGAGCCGCGCCGGCAGCGCGGGCGAGCTCGCACGCCTTGTCGCCGAAGTCCCGGCCGGGATGCAGCGGCTTGCCCTTGTCGGTCGCGCGCCCCGGCTCGTCATAGTCGGTGGCGATCACCACTGTCCGACCGGCGAGCGGCGAGAAGTCCGTCAGGTGCGGGCTCTTTGCGCCGTGAGCCGGTGTGGTTGCGACCATGTCGGGGAACAGGTCGTGCGCCGCGTCGCGGGTCTTTTCACCCTCGGCAATCAGCACCCATGCGGTGGGATTGGCAATGATGTCCGGAAGAGCGAACAACGGGCGCGGCGCCGGAATGCCCTTGGACCGCCAGCCGCGCTTGCCGTCTCCGAGCTCACAATAGGTGACAGGCAGGATTTCCTTGCCCGGCTCGCCATCCGTCCCGGCAAAGTCCCAGCGGCAGACATAGCCGACAAGCTCCCCGGTCGCGTTGCGGTACGGCCAGGAACGCGATGGCGCACCGAGCTTCGGGTGTTTGAAGGACATAGGTGGCGCGTCGGCCGGCACCGGAATGATCGGCGTCTTCGTGCCGGCCTTCGGCGTAGACTGCTGCGCTGCCGCCACCTCGTCAGCGGAGAGCGGCGCGAACATGAGACCGGCATCCATCAGCGCACCTCCAGCATGTCGGCGAGGTGGCGAGCGGCCTCGATTTGGCTGGTGCCGGAGAGGTACGCCGCCAGGCTGACGGGATCGCCGCCGGCATCGCCAGTCGCGAAATCGGACCACTTGCCGGACGTCATGTTGATGCGGAAGCTGCCAGCCGAACGATCGGAGCGGCGCGGGTTGAGTGCCACCCACTCCCGGCCCTCACGATGCCCGCCGGGGAGCCAGCGAGACAGCAGGGCGGGAAATGCCGCCAGGGCCGCGGCATTCACCTTGTCGAAGTCGAGAGGCGGACGGCGATCCGTCGAGAAGCCGAAGGGATGATCCGTCAAAGACGATCCTCCCTGTTGACGAGGCGCACCTCGGCATTCCAGCGGATCGCGGCATCCATCGCCGCTGTGAGGGCGACGGTCTTGGTGGCATCCTCAGCGAGGAACATTCCGCCGTTCTCGTCCGCCAGGAAGCAGACCCACGCCCCCGACCGCGGATAGACCATCGCGCAGGAAGGCCGTCCGACGAAGTGAGCGTCGCTCGGCAGGCAGGGCTCCGTAATCGGAGCGAACGGCCTCATGCCCTGCCCCCTTCGTCGCTCGCCCAGGCGTCTCGGAGGCGGTAAAATTCCTCAATGAGGACATTTGTGGCTTCAGTGATCCAGTAGTTGACTATGGCCTCCTCTGCCGGCCGGCTCGGATTGACCGCAGCGGCGACGAAAGTGGTCATATGAGCCCAGACTGCATTCAGCGGGTTCAGTCGCTCCGCATCTGTTGCGTCGGTTGGCAGAGAGCAGTCAGCTCCGAATATGACGCGCGCCGCCCGGATAGCCTCAGCATGCAGCCTTTCTTTCAGGGCTTTATCGTCATCGTTCCATTGCGGCTCGTAGCTGGCCGGAATGCCCTCTAGCTCCCTCATGCGCGTGGAGAAGGCCTGCGCGGCCTCGATCCAGATTGCGTGGATCTCGTTCGATCCGGTGACACCGCGCTCGGATGCGGCATGCCTCACTGGCTCTACGGTCGACATCAGAAAGCGGTTGATGGTCGCGATTCGCACATCACGGCGGAAGTTGTCGGGGTCCGCGGATCCGTAGGCCCACAGCCAGTCGAACGCCTGTTGTGCGGCCTCGTGAGCGATGTCGGTTATGATGGATTTCAGGTTGGCGTCGTCCACCATCAGCGGACCTCCCTGCCTAGGCCGGCCAGCTCGATATGAGCGAGCACGACGGCGAATGGCACGCCACAACTCGCCGAGATGCGCCGCGCCCTGACGTGCAGAGGATTGACGCAAGGAGGACTAGACGGGCGCCAGTCGAACAGCGGAAGGCCAGTTGTCGGCTGAATTTCCTTGCCCGGATTCCGGGCGTGAGCTAAAAAAGACATCGAAATCATTCCTTTGAGCGGGAAGGTTTCAGACGCGAATTCTCAGCACCCGGTGCCGCCACAGCGCCGGGTGTTCGCGTTCTCAGACGGCGCTGGTCGTGAAGCGCGGCAACTTGCCGAACCACACCTCGATGGCAGCACGGGTAATCACCGTGCGGCGGCCTAACTTGTGAGCCTCCAGGCGGCCGGCCTGGATCTCGTCGTAGATCTTGTTTCGGCCTACCCCCATGACACGTGCTGCGCCGCTGACGTCATAGGCAAGTGGTTCAGTTTCGGGCTTCGGTCGAAAGCTCATTTTCAGTCCTCAGCATGACCGTTGCGTCAGAGTGTGTCCCGACGTGTTCCGGCGGTTGCTGAGGAAGGTGAGCGATTAGGCGCCCATAAAAAACGCCCACATTATTCCCACGAAACGATATTTGCGGGGGTTACGACTTGGGGGCCTTTGCGGCCTTGTGAGCAACTCGAATGACGTTCTCGATGGTCTTGACGGTCATCCGATCCATATTTGGATGAGAAAATTCAAACCACTTATTCAGGGCTTTCGCTTCGTCTACCAACTTAGGCTCGAACCGGCCTGCTTCTACGCGACGTTTAAACTCCGCTTCAATGAACCCTCGGCCTTTGGTCGGCCGCCCCGGAGAGCCAGTCCGTACAGGAGCTTGTTGTGCCTCACCGATACTGTCCCATTCTGGCGGCGGCCATAAGCGCGTTAAGTCAGCACGCTTGAACATTACATCCCAATATTCCGCATCAGGCGGCCCTTGTGTAAAGCGTAGCGCGTCCGATGGATGATCGAGATTAAGAATGGCGAGATGCGGCCATTCGCTAACTGGAATTTCGACGGGCCGCCCTCGATTGTTGGCCTTTACCGCTGAGGCGACAAGCTCACCGACTGACAGCATTTTCCATAGTGATTCAATTCCGTCAGACACACTCATTGCTCTCGGGACGTATTCCTGTATTATCTCTTGGAGTTGCAAGCGCTCGATAGTCGCCTTAGCTCGTTGCTTGAGCTCCCAGCCTGAAACGTCTTCCCATTCTCGTCCTCCGTCCACTGGAATCCTGGAACGAAACCACTTCCAGTCCCAACATTGAAGTCGATATTCGGCCTGCTGTTCCCTGACTTGTACTGGCTCACGCCAACAGATCCACGCCACGGCCATCGGAAACGTCCATATCGGCCGAGACATTGGATCAAAGGTGGTCGGCTCTGGTCGGGTGGCGAACGGCCGCATACCTTGACGCGATGCTTCAACTTCGGCTTCGTCAGGCCTCATTCGCCCATAGAAAACCTCACCAAGTATGCGTTCCCTCTCTTCAAACTCAGCCCGCGAGGAAATAACCATCGCCTACACCTTAGCGAGCACCGTGGGGAGCACGGGGAAACCGAGCGGTGCAACTCGGCTTGTCGGCTGGCCGGCCTATCCCCGCACAAGATCATGGCGCTCATGACGATTCGGAACAAGACGCGAACACAGAGTGCTGATAGCGTACCCAACCGGCCAAGCTACTAGGCGCAGTGGATCGCTCTCGCGACACCGAAGCCCATGGAGGGCTTGGACTGTCGCGCCCACCCCTTGGTCTCGGGGGAATTGGTGTGAGAAAGGCTCAGTTTGGGAGGCGGCTCGCCTAACCAGCAGCCGCGCTCATTCCATCCGGTTTCCGAGGAGCACGATATGGCGCTCGCTAAGCCTGGGCCGGCCGTTGTGCACGAAGAACGGCTTATCGTGGTAGTCGAACACATAGGCCCGCGCCATGGGCGGTGCCGGCAGTGGCCCCATCGTCGTCATTCCATGGTAGTGCCAAGTTTCGATGTGCCATCCTGTCCGCCCAGCCGACAGGACATTCATCGAACGCACTAGATTGGCGAGGGAATCACGCGCCAGCGCGATCACGCGCTCGTCAGCCCCCATCAACATCTTTTCACCCTCGTCCCACATGGGGCCGCTGCTGAATATGTCCGGCGGGGGCGGCGGCGGGTCCGAGGCTACTATCGCAGGCAGATCCGGCAAAACCGTATCGCCCCGCAGAGTACAAACAGATGTAGCGAGCGCGGGTTTGGCGATCAGCAAGGATGGTGCGAGGCCGAGAAAGAACGAACGCCGGTTCATGATGCACCTCCCGTCGAACGATTCAGCTTCACGATTGACGGCCTGGTGGGGGCTTTCGGTTTCGGCACAGACGGAGCCAGCATGAACCGATCATAGAAATCCCGCGCGTGATCCAATATCTGGTGCGCGTCCTTCGGCTCCGTTGGCAGTGTGGCGGCAAATCTTGCTGCCATCTGCTTCAAGATCAGGTCGTGATGAGGGCCATTGCTCATGCGCGCCTCCCCTCGGCGATGCCGGCGGACTGCCGAGCCATCAACACCCGGAAGTTGCGCATGCGATGGCGCGCGCCGTGCAGGCTGGCCGTCAGTTTCACCGCGTCAACTCGGCGGATCGCCAGCAACGGCGTCTGCCCATATTTCACGCGATAGCCGGGAACGGCCTTCCGTTCTTGAATGGCCCTTTGCACCGTTGGGGCGGACACCCCGACACAGAGGGCGATCGCGACCGTACCGATGACAAGATCAAGCGGGCTGCCCTGCCATTCAGGCAGTTGCGAAAGGAAATCGCCCTTTGGGCGGCGCTGCGTGATCATGCGCACCCCCATTCGGCGGCATGGTCGATGTCATCCTCAGCGGTGCCGTCATCCTCGATGTCCGGATCCCCATCGAGTTCATCGAGAAGCGCCATAAGCGCATCGATGGCGGCCTCGGTACGTTTCCGTAGCCCTGTCTGCTCCACCATGGTGAAGCTGCGGACATAGTTCTCCTGTTCGCCGGCATGGGGTGCCATGGGCGTGCTCCTGTGGTAGGAAAAGTGTTTACAGGGTGAACATGCCGGAAGGTGTTTACAGTGTCAACAGGCGTATCGATCGTTCCGGCCCAATGCAAGATGGCGCGCGCAGCACTGGGAGTGGGTGTGCGCGAACTTGCTACGCTTGCCGGTGTCTCGGCTATGACGGTAACGCGTTTCGAGAACGGGCATAGCGGCGGATCTCCCGAAACGCTCGCCGCGATCCAGCGCGCCCTCGAGGCCGCTGGCGTCGAATTCATTCCTGAAAACGGCGGCGGGCCGGGGGTGCGGTTGAAGAAGCGGGATTGAGGATGCTCAGATAGGAGGAGCAGGTTCCCGCTGGATGAAGCTTATCGAGATGGAAAGGGTTTCTCGTCAAGTTGGCGATAAACGGGAGGCTAGACGCCCAGAAAGCGGAGTCGCGAGGGCGCGTTGAGGGAACTCTTCCATGAAGCAGAGCGCATCAGGGACAGGCTAGCGGAGATCAGGAACTACATCGAAGCCCTAGACCGCGCGCTCTCGGCACGCTTGGCTACAAGGGCGACCTGGACGCCGCCATGCCACGCCAGAAGCGCGAAGTGATCTTCGGGCGCGGCGAGCTGTCACGGGCGATCTACGAGGAACTGCGCAACGCAGAGGGTCCGATCTCCAGCCGCGACATAGCGCGGTCAATCGTGGCGCTACGCGGCGATGATGCGCGGGATCGCAAGTGCCTCTCGGAGCTGACGAAGAGGGTCAGCAAGGCACTGCGAGGGATGCGCGGAGAAAACCACGTGCGATCGATAGCTGACGCCAACAGCAATCTGCTATGGGAACAACGCTAGACCATAGGTTCAGTATCTATATCAATTTTATTGGTCGTCTTTTTCTCAAAAGCTCTAAAGAACAACCGTTCCCATTTATCAAGTCGATCATGGATAAATGGAAAATCCAGCCACTTTCCGATTCCGATCAAAAGTATAAGACTGGCAATCAACGAGAGTGTCGCCACAGCGGAAGACTGCCCGCCGAGCATAAGCATATTGAACAGAGCGACTATGATAAAATGATAGCAAAAGCGCTCCTTATTATATTGCGCTTTTCGCTCAACAAGATCAGCCTCGAGTGCCGCCGCCTTATCGTCTATTCTATACTCTGAGATAGAAGGTGTGAAATTGTCAAGATCATTGGCGCGGTCAGTTTCTGTTATTTCTGGCATTGTATTCAGCCAAAATTGAATCGTTAGGGATTTGTATGGACTTTGAGCCAGGAACATAGTGCTTTGCCCACGCGCCATTCGGCGAATGGGTAATGTCGACAAGCTGCCCAGGTGTAAATCTCAAAAATCGATTGCAAACATCATCTAACGTTTCACGGCGTGGATCCGTCTCTCGGAACCCTAACGCATCGTAGAATATATCCGGCAGTGGCGATGAGCCATGAGTCTTGGCCCTATGATAAATATTGGGTTCTACCGGGCCATAATCCCACGCCTGAAAAGAGCCATCAAAAAGAGGCTTGCCGCCGTTCCGGCCCATATAAATCATCTGCGCAAGATAAAGCAGCTTCTGAAGCTGCAAATTGCTTACAGTCCAGCCGCTTTTTTCACATATGTACTTTGCTACAGAATCAATCCGAGCGGTCATAGCTTTAACCTCTGGCCGAGCATCCATGTCCTGATTTAGAAAACGCAGAACACATTAAGAGCGCCTAACAAAACCGTTTGTTAACCATGTCGGCTTGAGTTTGGCTTCATGGTGAAGAAGCTGCTTCCGGATGATTTGTGGGCGGAG
>NZ_JAVDUX010000039.1:0-11975 GCF_031456575.1 Ancylobacter sp. 3268 | reverse complement strand
GACCCTCAAGGCGATAACCGGGTGAACGGAGCTAACGCGCGCCATGGCAACAACCTGCGCGACGACCCACAGGGAGTTCTCACACAGCCTCGGGCCACCTGCGGACCATCTGCTTCTGGCTGAGATAGTGAGAAAGCTGACGCTCAAACGACCCCATGTTGGCCTGCTGCCCGTTTCGTGGACACCGTGATAAGATGTTCAATGAGAAAGGAGAGCTGGAATGCAGTGACGGAGCTTCAGGCGAACGAGACGAGGTCGGCTAGCGCGGTACCAACTTTGCTATCAAGGTCGGCTAAGTCTGCAACGATGCGCATGTGATCCACGCCCACAATTGTTAGCATGTCTCGCTTTATGGCGGCGTGCGTTAGGTGGAAGCCAAAGTCGCTGGCTTGCTTGTGAAAGGGCAAGGTTTCACGGGCGCCAACCATGATCGAAACCGCCGGACAGGTGCCATAAGCGATACGCAGCGGGCTGAAGCGCTCCACGTCGTCCTCGGTGATATCGATGTGCTCCCTTAGAAAGGAATGCCGCAGCGGCGCGAGATCGTAGATGCCGCTCAGGAATAACGCACCTGCAATGACGCCGGCAGGCTGGCTAGCGTCAAGCAACAGAGCACCCAGATGCGCGCCAGCAGAATGGCCGCTGATTGTAAAACGTTCTGGGTCGCCGCCGTGTTCAGGGATATGGCGCCGCACCCAGTCCCGTGCGCGCCGCACCTGCGCAACCACCGTAGCCATCCCCACCGACGGCATAAGCGCGTAGTCGATTACGACCGCGATCGCTCCAGCGGCGGTGACAGTCTCTGCCACGAAGGAGAAGTCCTCCTTGGCGAACATACGCCAATAGCCGCCATGGACGAACATGTGCACGGCGCCGGTTGCCAGATGCGGCGGCGGGAGGAACATATCGAGCTTCTCGGCCGGAGACGGGCCATAGGCGATGTCGGACAGCATCGGCAGGCGTGCCCGCGTCGCCGCGCTGCGCTCAGCGTAAGCGACCACATGTCGGTCGAAATCCGGCACGTGGTCGCTGGTGCGGAATGGGTCGGTCATCATGCGGCTACTGGCGGTCAGAGCGTCGTGGCGATGTATTTTGCCTCCAGGAACTCCAGCACGCCATGGGTGCCGCCCTCCCGGCCGAGGCCGGACTGTTTGGTGCCGCCGAAAGGCGCTGCCGGATCTGAGACGAGGCCGCGATTCAGCCCGACCATGCCGGTCTCGATGCGGCGCGAGACGCGCAGTCCCCGCGTTAGATCGCGGGTGAACACATAGGCGGCGAGGCCGTATTCGGTGGCGTTGGCCAGCGCCACCGCCTCGTCCTCGCTCTCGAAGCGGCTGAGCGCGGCGACCGGGCCGAAGATCTCCTCGCAGCCCATGGCGGAATCTAGGGGCACGTCCGTCAGCACCGTCGGCGGATAGAAGAAGCCGGGGCTGGCCGGCCGTGTGCCGCCGCAACGCAATCGGGCGCCGCGCGCCAGCGCATCCCCCACCAGCCGCTCGATCTTGTCGACCGCCTTCGCCGTGATCATGGGCCCGCATTCCGTCTGCGCATCGGGACCGGGACCGAGCTTCAGCGCGGCCATGCGGCAGGTCAGCTCCTGGGCGAAACGCTCATAGAGACCGGACTGCACATAGATGCGGTTGGCGGCGGTACAGGCTTCGCCGGCATTGCGCATCTTGGCGAGCATGGCGCCTTCCAGTGCCACCTCGACATCGGCGTCGTCGAACACGATAAGCGGCGCATTGCCGCCGAGCTCCATCGAGCAGCTGATCACGTTCTTCGCCGCCTCGGCCAGCAGGGTCCGGCCCACGGGCGTCGACCCGGTGAAGGAGAGTTTTCGCACCCGCGGGTCTGCCAGCATCGCCGCCGTGACCGGCCCGGGTGCCGAGGTAGTGAGCACATTGACCACGCCCGGTGGCACGCCTGCCTCCTCATAGAGCGTGGCGAGCACGTAAGCGGTGAGCGGTGTCTCACTCGCGGGCTTCAGCACGACGGTGCAGCCCGCCGCCAGCGCCGGCGCGATCTTGCGGGTCGCCATGGCGGCGGGGAAGTTCCACGGCGTGATCAGCACGCAGATTCCGATCGGCTCGTAGTCGACGATGATGTGGTTACCCCCGGCCGGCGAGAGCGCGAAGTCGCCGGAAATCCGTACCGCCTCCTCGGCATTCCAGCGGAAGAACTCGGCGGCATAGGCGACCTCGCCGCGCGCATCGCGCAGTGCCTTACCGTTCTCCAGCGAGATCAGGCGCGCGAGATCGTCGGCGCGAGCGGTCATCAACTCGAAGCAGCGGCGCAGAATCTCCGAACGCTGGCGCGGCGGTGTCGCGCGCCAGCCTGCGGCCGCAGAGGCGGCGGCTTCGATGGCGGCCCTGGCGTCATCGAGCGTGGCATCCGGCACTTCAGAGAGCACCGCTTCCGTCGAGGGATCGACAACAGGAATGGACGGACGCCCCGCCGGCCGCACCCATTGTCCGCCAATATAGAGCCCGCGCGCGCCGGCTGCCGGATCGAGGGCGGGCAGAGCGCTGGAAGCAGCGGGAGAAAGCGCAGCTACGTTCATGGGCGGGTTTCCTGTACGAGAAGAAGGTCGGAGGCGGCGGCATGGAGGTCGCCGCGATAGGCGGCGTCGAGCAGGCAGGTCATCTCGGCCGGTCCGACCGGACGTGGATTGTTCTTGAGGAGACGCTCGATGCCGAGCGCCTGCTGGCCGGTCCAGGCGAGCTTGTCGGCAGGCAGGCCAAGCGCGGCGAGCGTCGTCGGAATGCCGATGGCGGCAAAGAGCCGAGCCACCTCCCCGATTGCCGCATCTGCCAGCGCCGCGCGCGAGCGCCCCTCGCCGGGAACGCCGAGCGCGAGGGCGATCTCGGCCATCTCACCCAGCGCGGCATCGCGATTGAAGCGCATGACATAGGGCAGCATCGTCGCGACACCGAGACCGTGGGCGGTGTGGGTCAGAGCCCCTACGGGATACTGGATGGCATGCGCAGCCGCCGTGCCTGCCGTACCGAAGGCGCAGCCGGCGGCCAGCGCCGCCATCATCACGTCGGCACGCGCGGCCTCGTCGCTGCCGTCACGCCAGGCACGCTCCAGACTGCGGCCGATGAGGCGGATGGCGAGCAGGGCGAAATGGTCGGTAAGCGCGCTCTTGCCGATGAAGACATGCTGCTGCGCCAGTTCGGGCGATGGAGGGCGCCGCCCCGCCGTCAACGCCTCGATGGCATGGGTGAGCGCGTCGGCACCGGCGATGGCGGTGAGCGCGGGCGGACAGGACAAGGTGAGGTCGGGATCGCAGATCGCCGTCCTTGGAATGAGATGCGGGCTGGAAATGCCGACCTTCAGCGTGCGGTCGGGATCGGAAATCACCGCGACCGGCGTCGCCTCCGAGCCGGTGCCGGCCGTGGTCGGCACGGCGATGATCGGCAGCACCGGACCAGCTATCTTGTACTCGCCGTAATAGTCCGGGAGCTGACCGCCATGGGTGAGCAGCAGCGCGGCGCATTTCGCCATGTCGAGGCAGCTTCCACCACCCATGCCGATGACGAGATCAGGCGCGAAGGGCCGCGCCACCTCTACGCAATCGGCCGCGCTGTCGCGCGGCACATCCGGCAGGACGCGGTCGTACACTTGCACCGCCAGACCGGCGTCGTGCAGGCCATCCATCAATTTAGCGAAGTCGTCCGACGCGGCGAGGCGCGCGTCCGTGCAGATCAGCGCCCGCTGGCCCAGACGCTGTGCCACGGCAGGCAAGGCCCGGCGCTGCCCCTTACCGAAGAGAATTTCGGTCGGCAACCGGATCGCGGAGAAGCATGTCACAGCAGTTATCCAATTGGCATAGCTGAACAAATCAGCTGATGAATCGATTCCTACATAAAATCGTATAGGATATCGTATTGAGTGACGCAAAGGATCGTGCTAGCTCTCGATCATTGTCAAGGGGCAAAACCGTGCGCAGTCCGAAACCTCTCGCCGCTTCCCACCATCTGGCGGATTCCGCTGAGCCGGCGCCGGCGATCCATCGTGCCGCGAGCCTCGCCGAGGAGGTCTATGAGGCCATCTTCGCGCGCCTCATGGCGCTGAAGATCCCGCCCGGCGCGCGCATCACCGTTGACAATCTGGTGCGCGAGCTCGCCGTGTCGCAGACCCCGATCCGCGAGGCACTAGGGCGGCTCGAGGGCGAAGGGCTGGTCGTGAAGACCCATCTCGTCGGCTATAGCGCGGCGCCGCAGATCACCCGCCGCCGCTTCGAGGAGCTTTACGAGCTGCGACTGCTGCTGGAGCCGAAGATGGCCGGCCGCGCGGCGGCCTCGATGACAGACGCCGCGCTGGCGGAGCTGACCGCCGCCGCCGGCGTCATGTCGCGCAGCGGCGGGGCGGACGAGCGCGCGCGCTACTCGCAGTTCGCCCGGCAGGATGCGCTGTTCCACGACCAGATACTGGAAGTCGCCGGCAATGAGCTGGTGCGCGAGACCCTGGCGCACCAGCACACCCATTTCCACATATTCCGCCTGATGTTCCATGCGCGCGTGACCGAGGAGGCGCTCGACGAGCATGAAGCCATCCTCGCCGCCTTCGCCGCGCGCAATGTCGATGCCGCCCGGCAGGCGATGCGCGCACATATCGAGCGCTCGCGCGACCGACTTCTTCCGGCGTTCGATTCATGACGGCGGCGCTCGCCCCCTCCCCCGCAGCGGACGGCGCCGTGGCGCCGGTGTTGCGCGCCGAACGGCTCTGCAAGGAGTTCGGCGGCGTCACGGTGCTGTCCGACGCCTCGCTCGACATAAGGCCGGGCGAGATCCATGCGGTCATCGGCGAGAATGGCGCGGGCAAGTCGACGCTGATGCGCCTGCTCTCCGGCTATCTCCGGCCGAGCGCGGGCGAATTACGGATGGACAGCGCGCCCATCGCCTTCCACGCGCCCTCGGATGCGCAGGCGGCCGGCATCGCGCTGGTGCATCAGGAGATCCTCCTGGCCGAGGCGCTGACCGTCACCGAGAACATCTTCATCGGTCGCGAGATCACCCGCTTCGGCGGGCTGGATGAGCGGGCCATGCGCGAGGCCGCCGCTGCGCAGCTGGCCGAGATTGGCTGCAAGGTGTCGCCCCGTGCACTGGTGCGCGACCTCTCGCTCGCCAACCGGCAGCTGGTGCAGATCGCCAAGGCGCTGCTCGGCACCCACCGCGTGGTGATCTTCGACGAGCCGACGGCGGTGCTGACCCATGACGAGGTCGATCCGCTGCTCGACATTATCGTCGAGCTGAAGCAGCGCGGTGTCGCCATCCTTTATATCAGCCACCGGCTCGACGAGGTGGAGCGGCTGGCCGATCGCGTCACCGTTCTGCGCGACGGCCGCATGGTCGGCACCTACGACGCCGAAGGCCTGACGCCGCAGCGTATGGCGAGCCTGATGGTCGGGCGGGAATTCGCCAGTCTTTACCCGCCGCGGCTGGAGCGCGAACTGGGCGAGCCGGCGCTGGAGATCGAGCACGCCGATGTTCCCGGCTTCGTGCGGGAGGTGTCGTTCACCCTGCGCAAGGGCGAGATCCTCGGCCTCGCCGGCATGATCGGCGCCGGCCGGACGGAGCTGTTCGAGGGGCTGCTCGGCCTTCGCCCGGCCAGCTTCGGCGCGGTGCGCCTGCACGGCCGGCCGGTTCACTTCGCCTCCCCGGCGCAGGCGGCGGCGGCCGGCTTCGGCTACCTGACCGAGGATCGCAAGGGCAAGGGCCTGCTGCTCGGCGAACGCCTCGCACCCAATCTCACCCTCGCCGCGCTGGATCGGGTGCATCCGCTCGCCGGCCTCGACCTCGCCGGCGAGGCGCGCCTGCTCGACACGGCCGTGCGCGGCTACGACATCCGCCTGCGCAGCCGCGACGCGCGGGCCGGCCAGCTTTCCGGCGGCAACCAGCAGAAGCTGCTGCTCGCCAAGGTAATGCTGAACGACCCGACCGTTATCGTCATCGACGAACCGACGCGCGGCATCGACATCGCCAACAAGAGCCAGATCTACGCCTTCATCCAGTCGCTGGTGCGGGAAGGTCGGTCCTGCATCGTCATCTCATCGGAAATGCAGGAACTGATCGGCCTTTGCGACCGCATCCTCGTCATGCGCTCCGGCCGGATCAACGGGGAACTCACCGGCGACGCCATGTCGGAGAGCAATGTCGCGCTTCACGCCACCAGCAGCGTGGCGAGCGAAACAACATCAGAGGGAAACGCACATGGCTGATGTCGCCGCCGCGCCGCCGCGCGCCCAGCACAATTGGTCCATCGGCTGGGGCGATGCCGGCCCCTTCCTGGCGCTCGCCGCGCTGGTAGCGATCGGCTTCCTCATCAATCCCGACTTCCTGTCGGCCAACAACATCGCCAATGTCGTCACCCGCAGCGCCTTCATCGCCATCATCGCCATCGGCGCCACCTTCGTCATCTCCTCGGGCGGGCTCGACCTCTCGGTCGGCTCCATGGCCGCCTTCATCACCGGCGTGATGATCCTGTTCATGAACTGGGTTGCGCCAAGCGTCGGCACGGCGGCGATCCCGCTCGGCATGGCGGTGGCACTGGTCACCGGCATCGCCTGCGGGCTGCTGAACGGCACCATCGTCACGGTCGGGCGCATCGAGCCCTTCATCGCCACGCTCGGCACCATGGGCATCTTCCGGGCGCTCATCACCTACATGACCGATGGCGGCACGGTGGCGATCGATCGCAGCCTGCGCGATGCCTATCGCCCGGTCTATTTCGGCGACGTGCTTGGCGTGCCGATCCCGATCCTGGTGTCGCTCGCGGTCGCGCTGGTGGCCGCCTATGTGCTCTACCGCACGCGCTATGGCCGCCGCTGCGTGGCGGTGGGCGCCAACGAGGACGTGGCGCGCTATTCCGGCATCTCTGTCACGCGGGTGCGGACCCTGGCATATGTCATCCAGGGCACCTGCGTCGCCATCGCCGCCATCTGCTACGTGCCCCGCCTCGGGGCGGCGACGCCGACCACGGGCCTGCTCTGGGAGCTTCAGGTGATCACTGCCGTGGTCATTGGCGGCACGGCGCTGCGCGGCGGGCGCGGGCGCGTCTGGGGCACGGTGGCCGGCGCGGTGATCCTCGAATTCATCGCCAATTTGATGGTCCTTTCCGACTTCGTCTCCGAATACCTCGTCGCCGCGGTTCAGGGCGTCATCATCATCATCGCCATGCTGATCCAGCGGATGTCGAAGAGGTAGGCGGACCACAAAGCCGGCGCGCGCGAGGCAGCCGCGACGCCCCGGGTTTCAAACAAGACTGCCGCACCATTGGAGGAAACGCATGCTCAGGAACATTCTGCTGGCCACTGGCATTACGACCGCTCTCCTGGCCGCCGGCCCGGCTTCCGCCGCGGAGAAGAAGACGATCGCCGTCTCCATTCCCGCCGCCGATCATGGCTGGACCGCCGGCGTCGTTTATCACGCCAACGCCGCCGCCAAGGAGATCAACAAAGCCTTTCCCGATATCGAGGTGATCGTGAAGACGTCGCCTTCGGCGAGCGCGCAGGTCAGCGCCATCGAGGACCTGTCGGCGACCCGCAAGCTCGACGCGCTGGTCATCCTGCCGCACTCGTCAGAGGAACTGACCACGCCGGTGAAGGCGATCAAGGACAAGGGCAGCTTTATCACCGTCGTCGATCGCGGCCTGAACGATCCCAAGATCCAGGACCTCTATGTCGCCGGCGATAACATCGCGGTCGGCTTCAACACCGCGAAGTTCCTGGTGGAGAAGATGAGCGGCAAGGGCAATGTCGTCGTGCTGCGCGGCATTCCCACCGTGATCGACGACGAGCGCATCAAGGGCTTCCAGGACGGCATCAAGGGTTCCGACCTCAAGATCCTCGACATCCAGTACGCCAACTGGAACAGCGACCAGGCCTTCAAGCTGATGCAGGACTACCTCGCCAAATACCCGCAGATCGACGCGGTGTGGGCGAATGACGACGACATGCTGCTGGGCGTGCTGGAGGCGATCAAGCAGTCCGGCCGCAAGGAAATCAAGTTCGCGCTCGGCGGCAACGGCATGAAGGAAATCATCGCGAAGGTGATGGCCGGCGACGCCGTGACCCCGGTCGAGACACCCTATCCGCCGTCCATGATTAAGACCGCCATCTACCTGACGGCCGCCCACTTCGCCGGCCATGCTCCGGTGCGCGGCTCGCTCAAGCTCGATGCTCCGCTCATCACCAAGGCGAACGCCGCTGAGTACCACTTCCCCGACTCGCCGTTCTAAGCGGTTCCGTTACGATCGGGTCCCGGACCATTCGCACGACAATAATCCAAGGGAGAAAACGACAATGCCAGGCAAGAAGATCCTGATGCTCACCGGCGAGTTCACCGAGGAATACGAGATCTTCGTGTTCCAGCAGGGGATGGAAGCCGTCGGCCACACCGTCCACGTGGTCTGCCCGGACAAGAAGGCCGGCGAGAAGATCCAGACCTCGCTGCACGACTTCGAGGGGCACCAGACCTATATCGAGCGGTACGGCCACCTCGCCGACATCAACAAGACCTTCTCCGAGGTCAAATTGGAGGAGTACGACGCGGTCTATTGTGCCGGCGGGCGCGGGCCAGAATATATCCGTACCGACAAACGCATCCAAGCGATGGTCCGCCACTTCCACGAGACCGGCAAACCGATCTTCACCATCTGCCATGGCGTGCAGATCCTCATCGCCGTGGATGGCGTGGTGACGGGCAGGCGGGTCGGGGCGCTCGGCGCGTGTGAGCCGGAGGTGCGTCTAGCGGGCGGAACCTATGTTGATCTCTCGCCCACCGAGGCTTTGGTCGATGGCAATATGGTCTCTGCCAAAGGTTGGACGGCACTAGCAGCTTTCATGCGTGAATGTCTGAAGATCCTCGGCACGGAAATCCACCACACGGATATCGCTCCGGTCACAGCGACGCGCGCGGCGTGAGGCCTTTGGTCCCAGGCGCCCCCTGGATCGCCTGGGACCAAAATCGACTGCTCCGACGAACTTTTTGATCGACTAGAGAGCATCGCACGCGGAGCATTTGATGGCGGCCAAGCGCGCAGACAGGCTAATGATTGAAGCTGCCGACCATAGTGTCGATAAGGATTCGTACCTTCCTCGGGACATGCTGACCAGGCGGGCGCACGATGTATATGCCGACGGGTGGCAGCTCGTAGCGCGTCATGATTGGTATCAATTCGCCTTTAGCGACATAAGCTTCCGCTATAACTTCCCCTAATGCGACGATGCCGACGCCCGCTGCGGCAGCTTCTGCCAGCGCGTAGGCGTTGTCTGCCTTGAAGCGTCCTTGAGGGTGAACTGTGAAAGTCTGGTCGCCGTTGCTGAAGGTCCAAGTTTCGTTGCCCGGCGTGATCGCGGAATGCTTCAGGACGTCACTGGGCGTATCTGGTGCCCCGTATTCGTCGAGATAGGCGGGGCTTGCGTATAAGCGAACCGGCAACGTGCCGATTTTGCGGGCGACAAGGTTCGAGTCCGGCAGGTAGCCGACGCGGATAGCGCAATCGAAGCCCTCGGCGACGAGATCCACATAGCGGTCTTGGAACCGGGTGTGGATGTGAAGGCTCGGATGGCGACGGGCCAACTCACCGAGCGTCCGGGCAAAATGCGTTCCGAAGGAAGCCGGGGCCGCAATCCGGAGCAGGCCGCGCAGGTCACCGTCCGGCGACATTTCCTCGCGGGCTGCGTCTATCACTCTGCAGATGCTCGCGGCCTGGTCGCGAAAGAGGAGACCCGCCTCCGTGAGGACTGCCCCGCGCGTGGTGCGCGACACGAGTTGTGTGCCAAGCTCCTGCTCGAGCCGCACAAGCCGGCGGCTAACGATTGATTTGGCAATGTTTAGCCTGCGGGCAGCGGAGATGATGCCGCCGGCATCCGCCACCTCGACGAACGTCCTGAGATCTTCGATCTCCACATCTCCTCCCGATTTGCGCTTCAGAGCGACCGCCAAGTGTTCCGCTATTGGGAACAACCGGTAGCATCTCGCTTGACTAGTGGCGAGGGCGGGGAAGGCGCATCCATTGGTCCGCGGACGAAGGATAGTCCGGCGCACCTCAGGAGATAACCCATGGACACCACCCGCCGCCTCCCGCTCGCCGGCCGGATTCTGATCGGCCTTCCCTTCATTCTCTTTGGGCTCGGCAAGGCTGGCACGTACGATGCCACGTCGGCATGATCGAAGCGGTCGGCCTGCCATTCCCGCCGCTGGCTTTCCTCGCGGCTGTATCGCTGGAGATTGTTGGCAGTCTGCTTTTGATCGCTGGCTACAAGGTCCGTCCCGTTGCCCGGGCTCTCACGATCTTCACGATCGCCACCGCCGTTTATTTCCATGCCAACTTCGCGGATCGGAATACGTTCGTGCACTTCTTCAAGAACGTCATGATGGCCGGCGGCCTCCTCCAGATCGCAGCCTTCGGGGCCGGAGCGTTTAGCCTCGACGGGTTTCTGGCCAAGCAGCGCGCCCATGCGACCGGTCTGGCCGCCGCGCACTGATCCGTTCCTATTGATCGAAATTGCAGAGTCGGACGCGCTGTCACCACTCGCCCGGCTTTCACGCCGGGCGTTCCTGATCTTGCGACCCCGCAGACCGGTTTCGACAGCTGGTGGCGCGTCCCGCCCGCAGCCAATTTCGTCCGACCAAAGCAAGGCGTCACCGCGCCTCCCGAACGAGAGAGAAGGATGCCATCTATGTCCAACACCAACCCGAAGCCACGGATCGCACTCATCATCGGCTCGACACGCGCTGCGCGCTTCGCTGATGCTCCGGCTACGTGGATGTTCAAGCAGGCTGAGGCGCGCGACGACATGGACGTTGAACTCGTCGACCTGCGCGACTTCGATTTGCCCTTTTTCGATGAGATCGCGTCGAACGCCTTCGTACCGAGCCAGAACCTGGAGGCGGTCCGCTGGCAAGAGACTATCGCCCACTTCGATGGTTTCATCTTCACGGTGGCCGAGTACAACCATTCGCTGACCGGCGCGCTCAAGAACGCACTCGACCAAGCCTACACTGAGTGGAACCACAAGCCGTACACAGCGATCGGCTACGGTGGCGTCGGAGCGGCGCGCGCGATCGAGCACCTGCGTCTCATCGGCATCGAGTTGCAGATGGTGTCCACTCATGCCGCGGTTCACATCGGCGGCAGCGACTTCTTCACCGTTTTCCCAGCCGTAGGTAACCAGCCGATCGAGACGATCGAGCAGAACCTCATCCCATCGGCCAAGGCAGCGCTGGACGAACTTGTCTGGTGGGCGAAAGCGACAATGGTGGCGCGTGCCTCAGCCGCTTGACGGCCTCTATCGAGACTAGGCACCAAGCTCGACTAGCGTTAGGTGCACGGGATCGACAGACCGTTTCTACCGCGAAGAGGAAGAGTGCGACGACAACAAATAGCGGTTTGGGGGCGTGGCCGGACTGTCGGCCGCGGGGCAGCGAATCCCGTTTAGCTGCCCTTCTGCATCCGCCTCCTCGATCGCCGTTCGAGGTGTTTTCGTCGTCGCTCGAAACCTGCATGTTGGGTTTCATTGGACGGCAGAGGTGGGCCGGAAGCCGACTGGCCGTCTTGGCTGTCGCTGTGCAGATAGCCGCCGTTCCGCACCGGACCGCCTAAAGGCCGTTCAGACACGCTCCGGAAAATGTCTGCTGCAGGCGATCCTCGCCCACCGGGTTCGCCACCGATTACGGCTCCCAACTCGGCGGGCTCCCAATAGAAGCACGCAATGCCTCGGCGAAGGCTCTCACCTTTGCACTCGGCTGCGGCAGGGCACGCAACAGATAGATTCCTGACGAGTCGTCGTTCCATGGCTCGCCGCCAATTCCTAGCCGCACCAGCTTTCCCACCCTGACATCCGGTCCGACAACCCAGCTCGATAGGAACGCAACACCCAAGCCTGCCTCAGCCGCTGCGCGCAGGGCTTCGAAATCATCCGAGCGGAACGACACCGTGCCGTTCCCGGCGTGGCCCGCCGGGCAGCC
>NZ_JAVDUX010000038.1:0-13511 GCF_031456575.1 Ancylobacter sp. 3268 | reverse complement strand
ACGCCACGCCGACCTCTATCGCGCTTTCCTCACAATCGCCGCCGCCATCATCGCTTTCAGGGCCCGCACGAGGTTTTGTTAGGCGCTCTAAGCCGATCGTCGTCGCTCATCACCGCTTAGCGGAATTTGCCGTATCTGGATGGCCCGCGATGATCGATGCGATCGGTGACGTCTCCCGCCGGTTGGAATCCCAGGCGCATGGGAAAGCGGCCAGTGCGGCGGTCGCAACCGCGATGATGATGGAGCGCATCGGCATCTCCTTTGTCTTGGGTTTGAGGCATGCCCTGGGGGCCAGCCATCCATGGGCTTTCCGGCCATGAACAAGCCGGACGCCGGCGGGGCGGGCCTCGGCGGCATTGATGGTTCAAGTCGGCCTGGCGCTGCGCTTCGGACTAGCCGAAGGTGAAGGCATAGGCATCGACGCCGGGATCGAGGAAGCGGATCTCGAAGCGGCGCTCGCGGACCTCGCCCGTTTGGCGCACCAGCTGGTAGAGCCGTGTTTCCGAGACCGTGCCGATGCCGTCCACCGCGATGTCGGCGCCGTGGTCCGCTCCCGGTGGCTCGCCGTCAAGGCTCACGCGGAAGCGAACCGGGCGGCCGTCGGTGCCGGGGCCCAGCACGAGGTGCAGGTCGCGCGCACTAAAGCGGATTGTGATGCCACCATCCGGTGCATTCAGCGTCGCGCGCTCGGCACCCACCGTCCAGTTGCCGGAGAGACCCCAGTGGTCAAGGCGCGGCGTTCCCGGCGTGTAGTCGCGAGGTTGGTTCGCGCCGACCTTTTCCGGCGAGACGAAGCCGGTCGCCTGCTCATAGCCGAGATAGGTCTCGCGCGAGCGAAGCCGGGCGAGATCCGGTGCCGGGAGCCTGCGGCGACACCAGCCCGCCATCGGTGCGGCGATTGCCCGCGGCCTCGGCCAGCAGGTCCTGAATCACGCGCTCCGAGCGTGCATAGCCACCCTCGCCGAACTGGTGATGCCGGATGCGTCCTTCGCTGTCGATAAAGTAGAGCGCCGGCCAATATGAGTTGCGGAAGGCGTTCCAGATCCGATGGTTGCTGTCCACTGCCACCGGGTAGGAAATGTCGAAGTCACGGACGGCCCCCTTCACGTTGTCGAGCTGATTCTCGAAGGCGAATTCCGGGGAGTGCACGCCGATGACGACTAGTCCCTGATCCTTGTATTTCTCGGCCCAAGCCCGGATGTAGGGCAGGGTGCGGATACAGTTGATGCAGGAATAGGTCCAGAAATCAATCAGCACCACCTTGCCGCGTAGGGCCGCCGCGTTCAGGGGCTCGGAGTTCAGCCACGCCCTGGCGCCGTCGAGAGACGGTAGCTCTCCCTCGATCGGCAGGGAGCTGCGATAGGCGAGAGGAGCCCCCGCCGGGGCATTGATGTCGCTGCTGGCGAGGCTGGTGGTGTCGCGGGAAGGCGGGGTACTGAAACCGTTGAGCAATGCCTGCTCGATCCCGGCCGTGCCGGCGTAGGACAACCGCGCCAGCCCGCCGGTATCAAGGCCGAGGGCGATGACGGCCACGCTGGCCAGCACCGCAAAGCCTAATGCCCGCCGGATGTGCTCCCCGGTGCCGAGTACGCGCTTCATCGCCGCTAGCACGCGCCCGCTCGCCAGCACGGCGAGAGCGAGTGAGGTGGCTGCGCCCATGGCGTAGGCAGCCAGTAGCAGCGTGGTTTCGAGGTTTACGCCCTTTAGAGCCGCGCCGGTGAGGATCAGTCCCAGGATCGGTCCGGCGCAGGGCGTCCATAAAAGGCCGGTCGCGGCGCCGAGCAGCAGCGAAGCGCCGACGCCGGCTCCATCCGCCGGCACCTTCCGCGTCAGCCGGTCACCGAGCTCGACGAGCGGAGCCGAGACGATGGCCGCCACCGTCGGCGAGATCAGCGTCAGGCCGAACAGCGCCAGCAGCGCCACCGCCGCAGCGCGGCCGATCTCATTGGCCTGGATCGCCCAGCTGCCACCGACATAGGCGAGCGTGGCGACGGCTGCGAAGGTCGCCGCCATGCCAATCAGCATCGGCAGCACGCCACGCAGAAACGGCGTGCCCACGCGTGCAAATACGAAAGGCAGGACAGGCAGGATGCAGGGGCTGACGATGGTCAGCACACCCGCGAGATAGCAAACGATGAGCAGGGTCATGGCCGATCCTCTCGAACACGGCTAGCGCCGGGCAGGCGCCAGTCGGTTGGAATGTCTGGCATCTGAGAGGCGCGACGTATCTGCGATGTATTGCGGCCGGCAGGAAATGTATCGGTGTGTAGGGGCGACACAGCGAGGCGGGCTCCGTCATCCGTCGGTGTCAGACGTTGGCACTCCGGTCATCCTGTCGGGCTGCGTATCCGCAAGCGCGCCTGATACGTTGGGGTACAAATTGGCGAGCGCTCGCCGTCATGCGCCTCGCTATAACGGTCCGAAACAATCTGGCGGATCGCGATGGACCATATAGACCACATATTGATCATCGACGACGACCGCGAGATCAGGGATCTGGTCTCCGCCTATCTGAAGAAGAACGGCCTGCGCGTCACCGTCGCGGCGGATGGGCGGCAGATGCGGAGCTTTCTCGAGGCCGATCGCGTCGATCTTGTCGTGCTCGATGTCATGATGCCGGGCGATGACGGACTGGTGCTCTGCCGGGAACTGCGCGCCGGCAGGCACAAGGCGACTCCGGTGCTGATGCTCACCGCCCGCACCGACGAAACCGACCGCATCGTTGGGCTCGAAATGGGTGCCGACGACTATCTCGCCAAGCCGTTCGCGGCGCGTGAGCTGCTCGCCCGCATCAAGGCCGTGCTCCGTCGCACGCGGATGCTGCCGCCGAACCTGACCGTGACCGAGATTGGGCAACTGCTCACCTTCGGCGACTGGCAGCTCGACACCACCGCCCGCCATCTGCTCGACAAGCAGGGCACCGTGGTGGCACTGAGCGGCGCCGAGTATCGACTGCTGCGGGTGTTTCTCGACCACCCCCAGCGGGTGCTGTCGCGTGACCAACTGCTCAACCTCACGCAGGGGCGGGAGGCAGAACTGTTCGAGCGCTCCATCGACCTCCTGGTCAGCCGGGTACGCCAGCGCCTGCGGGATGATGCCCGCGAGCCGGGCTATATCAAAACCGTGCGCAGCGAGGGCTATGTGCTGGCCATGCCGGTCGAGATAACCACGGCGCGGCAATGAGCTGGCTGCGCCGCCTGCGCGCGCTGCTGCACCTGCCGCGCACGCTGCGCTGGCGGCTGTTTCTTATCCTGTATGCCGGCCTGGCGGCGGCGCATGTGCTGTCTTTTGCCGCGCTGTTCGCCGAGCGCACCATGAGCGCCAAGGCGACGATGCTGACGACGCTGGAATATGATGTCGCGACCTCGATCGCCCTGCTCGACCGCCTGCCGGAGGCGGAGCGTGCGCAATGGCTGCCGATGCTCGCGCGGCGGAACTATCGCTACGAGCTCGGCCCCGGTCTGCCCGGCCGGCCGGAATTCAGCGCCCGCGCTACCGAGATCGCGGACACCATCAACGCCGCGGTGGGGAGCCGCTTTCCGGTCCGGGTCGACAACATTCCCGGCGAACGCGAGCATCTTCAAGCGCATGTCACCCTGAGCGACGGAGCGCAGGTGACGATCGACATCCTGCCGCAATTGATGCCGCTGGCGAGTTGGCTGCCTTATGTGCTTGCCGCCCAACTTCTATTGCTGCTGCTGTTCACTTGGCTCGCCGTTCGCCTTGCCATCCGGCCCCTGCTGCGTTTTGCCAATGCGGCGGAAGCGCTGGATCCGAGCAGGATGGCCAGCCGGCTTGCCGAAGGCGGCCCGACGGAAGTGGCCTATGCCGCACGCGCCTTCAACGCCATGCGCGACCGGATCGCCCATTATCTGGAGGAGCGTGTCCAGATCCTCGCCGCCATCTCGCACGATCTGCAGACACCGATCACTCGCATGAAGCTGCGGGCGGAGATCGCCGAGGACAGCCCGGAAAAGGACAAGCTGATCGCCGACCTTTCCGAGATCGAGCGACTGGTGTGCGAAGGCGTCGCCTATGCACGCAGCGTTCATGGCCATCAGGAGGCGCCGCGTCGTATCGACGTCGGCGCGTTCGTCGACAGTCTCGCCTTTGATTATGCCGACACCGGCAAGCCTGTGAAATCGGTCAGCCTGCCCGATTTGGTGACGACGACGCGGCCGCATGCCCTAAGACGCATCCTTACCAATCTCGTGGACAACGCTCTGAAATTCGGCGGCACGGCGGAAATTCGCGCCGAGTGGGCCGGCGACGGCGCGGTAAACATCACGGTGCTCGACGACGGGCCGGGCATTCCCGCCGATAAGCTCGATGCAGTACTACAACCCTTCTACCGGCTGGAGGGATCACGCAACCGCGAGACCGGCGGAACCGGCCTCGGCCTTGCCATCGCTCACCAGTTGACGATGGCGATTGGGGGCGGGTTGGTGTTGGCCAATCGTCCGGAGGGAGGGCTCTCCGCACAGATCCGTCTCAGTGATGGGTAATTGTTTCAGGCACAGGAATATGAGGTCGTATGTGGGCCGCTTGGTCTGCCCATGACGACCCCTGCGGTTGTCGAGGACCGAACAGCAGTTCCTTCAAGTCGACCGCTTGACCCTTGGCTTCGAGTTTGGGGGCCTGCTTCTTCGTGGCTTCAAACAGCCATGCGCACATCGGCGCCAGATAATTGCGGAAGATATCGGGCGTCGGGAGGTTGCCGGCGACGTTGCGGAGGGCGCCGACCAGATCGAAGATCGCCTGGATGTTGGAGTGGTGACCTATAGAGGCCGCACATCGGCCGCGCCTACTTCCATATGCCGCGCATGCGAGCACCGAGGTCGATGCGCGCATAAGCCTCGATGTCGCGCTCATAGGCGGTCAGCACCTGCTTTTCCTCCAGCTCCGGCGCGATCTCGCCGAGGCCGAGCGCGGACGGAGTGCTTGAGGCCACAAGTCGGAATCCATATCTGGAATCGCCTATTGAGGAGCCTAAGGCATTTGGATTTCATCTTTCCTTAGTGCCCAGCGACAGGCTCCGCCGCGATCGCCGGACTCTCCGGATTTGGCGGTGTCCATCGCGACCGCAGCGTCACGAAGAAGACCGGAGTGAGGAATAGGCCGAAGAACGTCACGCCCAGCATGCCGAAAAACACCGCCGTCCCCAGCGCCTGACGCATCTCGGCGCCCGGGCCTGTCGCGATCATCAGCGGTAGGACGCCGAAGATGAAGGCGAAGGCGGTCATCAGGATCGGCCGCAGCCGGAGCCGGCAGGCTTCGACTGCGGATTCGACGGCGCTCTTGCCCGCCTCCTGCGCCTGCCGGGCGAACTCCACGATTAGGATGGCGTTCTTTGCCGCGAGGCCAACCAGCACGATCAGGCCGATCTGGGTCAGGATGTTGTTGTCCTGTCCGCGCCAATGCACGCCCAGCAGCGCTGCAAGGATCGCCAGCGGTACGATGAGGATGATTGCGACAGGCAGGGTCCAGCTTTCATACTGCGCCGCCAGCGCCAGGAAGACGAACACCACCGATAGGGCAAAGATGTAGTTCGCCGTATTGCCCGTGGTGGTCTCCTGATAGGCGAGCTCGGTCCACTGGAAGTCGGTTCCGGGCGGCAATGCGCCCGCCGCGAGCTGCTCCATGCTGGCCAGCGCGTCGCCGGTCGACGTGCCTGCCGCCGGCGTACCCTGCACCGGTACGGACACATACATATTGTAGTGCTGCACCAGCGTTGGGCCATTGGTGTCGCGGATGTCGACGAGCGTCCCCATGGGGACGAGGGCGCCGGAGGCCGAGCGCACCTTGAGGTTCAATATGTCTTCCCGCTCGCGCCGATATCTCTCATCCGCCGACGCCCGGACCTGATAGACGCGCCCGAACGCGTTGAAGTCGTTGACATAGGATGTGCCCAGATTGATCGACAGCGTGTCGAGAATGTCGGGAACGGACACATTCAGCTTCCGGGCCTTCTCGCGGTCTATGTCGATGAAGAACTGCGGCGAATTCGCCGAGAAGGTGGTGAAGACCCCGGTCAGACCCGGCGTCTGGTTTGCCTTAGCCGAGAGCTGATAGGCGAGGCCCAGCACCCGGCGCAGATCGGCGCTGTCGCGGTCAACCAGCTGCATCTTGAACCCGCCGCCATTGCCGATGCCGCGCACCGAGGGCGGCGGGATGGCGATGATGAACGCCTCCTGAATCGCCTGGAGACGCGCGTACATCTCGCCGATGATCTGGTTGGCGCTCTGATGGTGCTCCAGCCGATGCTCGAAGCTCTCGAACGGCGTGAAGATCACGCCGGCATTGGACGCATTGGTGAAGGTCGCCCCGTTGAAGCCGGAGAAGGCGACCGCATGCGCGACACCGGGCACCTCGTCGAGGATCGCCGTCGCGCGCTTGACCACCTCGTCGGTCCGCCCGAGAGCGGCGCCATCCGGCAGCTGGATGACGACGATGGCATAGCCCTGGTCACTGTTTGGGATGAACCCGCGCGGAACCAGCGTAACCATGAAGTAGGTCGCCCCGAGCAGACCCGCGAATACGGCGAGGACTGCCAGCCGGGCGGAGAGGGTGCGCACCAGATGCCGGACGACCCAGGCATAGCCATTGCTCACATGATCGAAGCCGGCGTTGAAGCCGTTGGCCAGGCCCGAGAACGCCCGCGAGACGATGTTGCGCGATTTCGCGCCATGGTCATGAGGCTTGAGCACGAGCGCCGCCAGCGCCGGGGACAACGTCAGCGAATTGAACGCCGAGATGGCCGTCGCGATGGAGATCGTCACCGCGAACTGCCGGTAGAACTGGCCAGTGATGCCCGGCACGAAGGCGCTCGGCACGAAGACCGCAATAAGCACCAGCGAGATGGCGACGACCGCCGTGCCGACCTCGTTCATCGTGACGCGGGATGCTTCCTTCGGCGTCATGCCGAGCGAGAGATTGCGCTCGACATTCTCGACGACCACGATCGCGTCGTCGACGACGATGCCGATCGCCAGCACCAGACCGAAGAGCGTCAGCAGGTTCAGCGAGAAGTCGAACGCCAGCAGAAAGGCGAAGGTGCCGACGAGCGAGACCGGAATGGCGATGATCGGGATCAGCGCCGTGCGCCAGGACTGCAGGAACACCAGCACGACGATGGCGACGAGGAGAGCCGCCTCGCCAATGGTCCGGTACACCTCGTCGATCGAGGCGGAGATGAATTCGGTCGGGTTGTAGACGATCTGGTAGGCGAGACCCTCGGGAAACGATGCTGAGGCCTTCTTCATCAGCGCGCGGATCTCATCCGCCGTCGCCAGCGCGTTGGTGCCCGGCCGCGAGAACACCGCGATCGCCACCGCCGAATTGCCGTCGAGATAGCTGTTGGTCACATAGTCCTTGGCGCCGAGCTCGACGCGGGCCACATCCTGCAGCTGGACGATACGTCCGTCTGTCGTCGACTTGACCACGACATAGCGGAACTGGCGCGCATCCGAGAAGCGCCCCTGCGCGGTCACTGTGTACTGGAAGGCCTCGCCGGAATTGACCGGCGGAGCGCCGATCGAACCGCCGGACACCTGCACGTTCTGATCCCGCAGCGACTGGACGACATCGGCCGCTGTCATGCCGAGCGCGGCGAGCTTCTCCGGATCGAGCCAGACCCGCACTGAATATTCGCGCTCGCCGAATAGGGTGACGTCGCCGACGCCGTCCAGGCGCACGAGGTCGTCGCGGATGCGGTTGCGCGCATAGTTGGAGATATAGAGTTGGTCGTAACGCGCGCTCGGCGAGAACAGGTGGACCACCATCAAGATGTCCGGCGAACTCTTGACGGTGGTGATGCCGAGGCGCCGAACCTCTTCGGGAAGGCGGGGCTCGGCGATGGCGACGCGGTTCTGGACAAGCACCTGCGCTTTGTCGAGGTCGGTGCCGAGCTTGAACGTCACCGTCAGGCTCATGGCGCCGTCCGCGCTCGAATAGGAAGACATGTAGAGCATGTCCTCGACGCCGTTCACCTCCTGCTCGATCGGCGTGGCGACGGTTTTGGCGATCGTCTCGGGATCGGCGCCGGGATAGGAGGTGCGGATGACAATGGTCGGCGGCGCAATTTCTGGATATTGCGAAACTGGCAGCTGGAAATAGGCGATGCTGCCGCTGAGGAGCAGCAGGATCGAGAGCACCGCCGCGAAGATCGGCCGATCGATGAAGAAATGCGAGAACCTCACGGCGCCACCCCCACCATCGGATTGCCGCCTGACTGCTCTTCATAGCTCCGCGGGAGTTCGACCAGCTGCGGCGAGACCTTGGTGCCGGGCCGCCCCCGCAGCAGGCCGTTGATGATGATGGTTTCGTCACCCTTCAGTCCGTCGCGGACCACGCGGTAGCCGTAGAGCCGCGGGCCGGGACGGATCGGCTGTGTCGACACCGTACCGTCTGCGGCCACGACATGGACGACACGCTGGTTCTGGTCGGAACTGATGGCTTCGTCGGGAATGAGGATTGCGGTGTAGCGGTTCGACGCTTCGACCTGCGCGCGGCCGAACAGGCCGGGCTGCAGCACCATCGACCCGTTCGGGAACCTGGCGCGCACACGCATCGTGCCGGTCGCGTTGTCGAAACGGTTCTCGGCAAAATTGAGCTCGCCGACAAATACGCCTTCCCTGGAGTCGGCAATCTGCACGCGCACTTTCACGGAGTCGTCGCCCTGCTGCAGGTCGGCTTTCCGCTCCCGTGCGGTACGGGCAAAGTTCAGCAAGCGACGCTCGTCGACGTCGAAGTAGAAGTCGATGGGGTCGAGCGAGACGACTGTGGTGAGAACCGTGCTGTCCGCCTCCACAAGGCTCCCGATGGACAGGAGCTTGCGGTCGACCCGGCCGGAGATGGGCGCGACGATCTTCGTATATTCCAGATCGAGCGCAGCCCTGTCAGCCGTCGCCTGCGCGCCGCGGACGCTGGCCTGTGCGGAGACCAGATCGCGCCGCCTGTCATCCAGCGTCGATATCGACCCGGAACCACTCTGGGCGAGGGACTCGGCGCGCTTGTACTGCGCCTCGGCGAGCGTCAGGGTCGATTTGGCGACTTCCAGCGCCGAATTCGCCTGCTCGAGCGACGTGTTGAACGGGCGTTGGTCTATGACGAATAGGACGTCGCCCTTCTTCACGATGGCGCCGTCCCTAAAGCGGATTTCGTCGAGATAGCCGCCGACGCGCGCGCGGATCGCCACCTCATCCACGGCCTCGAAGCGGCCGATGAATTCGTCGTTCTCCACGACTTCACGCATCACTGGTCTGGCAACCGTGACGACGGGCGCCGACTGCGCGCGTGCTTCCGCGCCGGGGGCGATGCTGGAGATAGCAGCTATTCCAGCTACCAATAGGCTTCTGATATGCAGCCGGGAATTCCGATGCCGCGAGCGAGAATTTTGAACGGATACGCAATTCGTCGCCCGCATCGTTTCAGCCTTTTACGTATCAGATTTTGCTTGCAGAAAGCGTGGCACGGCAATCCGGAAGGTAAATCGAGCAGGAATTTCTGGCGCACCTGCCAGTTTATTTTCCATTCCTCGCGTCAAGAGGTTTTCAAAGATGCACGTCCATCGGGTTAGGGTTCGCAGCATTATCTGCTGCGGTATGCCGAACGGTGTGCTGCCGGATCGTCGAGATAGACGTCCGAACCCCGCGTGAACCAGGTTGGGCGATCATCTGCCGCAAGAGGCGGCCCTTGGGCAACGCGATCCGGCAGTGACGTGCTCCCCTGAGTTCCTGCCACGGATAAGTTGGGTCCTTCGATCAGGAGAAGGATCATGGGGCGGAGCCGTTTCAGCGAGGAGCAGATCATCTTGGTGCTGAAGGAGCACGAGGCGGGGATGAAGACCGCCGACGTGTGCCGCAAGCACGGGATCTCGGACGCCACCCTCTACAAGTGGAAGGCGAAGTACGGGGGCATGACGGCCTCCGAGACCGCCCGGCTTCGCACCCTCGAGGAGGAGAACCGGCGGCTGAAGAAGCTGTTGGCTGAGCAGATGCTCGACAATGCGGTGCTGAAGGATCTGCTCGGAAAAAACTGATCTCGCCTGTAGCACGGTTCGCAACGGTGAAGCGCGTGATCGACGATCACGGCTACTCGGAGCGCCGGGCCTGCAGGCTGATCGGGGTGGATCGGTCGAGCTTCCAGTACCAGCGCGCGGGGGATGGCGATGCTGCCGTTCGCACGCGCCTGCGCGAGCTTGCCAATGAGCGCCGTCGGTTCGGCTACCGGCGGCTGGCGATCCTGCTGAAGCGGGAGGGCGTGAGGATGAACCTGAAGAAGGTCTATCGCCTCTACCGGGAGGAACGGCTCGTGGTGCGTCGGCGTGGCGGGCGAAAGCGGGCGCTCGGCACCAGGGCGCCGGCAGCCGTCCCTCAGGGGGCGAACCAGCGCTGGAGCCTCGACTTCGTGTCCGATGCCCTGAACGACGGTCGCCGCTTCCGGGTGCTGAACATCGTCGACGACTTCACCCGCGAATGCCTGGCGGCGGTGGTCGACACCTCGCTCTCCGGCGCCCGCGTCGTGCGCGAACTCACTGAGGTCATCGTCCGCCGCGGCCGGCCCTGTATGATCGTCTCCGACAACGGCACCGATCTGGTCAGCCGGGCGATCCTCGGCTTCTGCGAGGACACCGCCATCGAATGGCACTACATCGCGCCGGGCAAGCCGATCCAGAATGCCTTTGTGGAGAGCTTCAACGGCCGCCTGCGCGACGAGTGCCTCAACGAGCACGCCTTCACCTCGCTTGCCGAGGCCCGGCGGATCATTGAGGCTTGGCGGATCGACTACAACACCGTCAGACCCCATACGAGCCTCGACGGCCTCTCGCCGTCGACGTTCGCCAGTCGGTCCCATAAGGACCAAAATCCAGCCGGGCCTAACTTATGACCGGCAGGAAAATGGGGGGCACGTCAGCAGGTCCGGGTTACCGAAGCCGCGCAACATGTCGATCCCTCTCTCCACCTCGACGAGATCAGGGTGAAGACACGGGATTTTCGGTGATGGGTGCCCTGCCGAGCTGCGCCGATCGAGCCCCACGATCCTTGCCGCTTGTGATCAGGCCGAAGGCTTTTGCAGTCTCACATGGCGAGCCTGCCGTTCAGCACGCGGGGCCTTTACCGCGGCGTCCCGACATTCCCGCCGATCACACCCACTGCTGCATCATCTGCGTCTTGGCCTGCGCGAGGGCCGCCAGCTGCACGCGCTGAGTATGCTGGCGGCCGAGGTCATGTTCGACGCGATGTGGCGCTACGGCCTGGGCGGCGGAACTTCGCGCCACTAAGGTCGGGCGCGCATGCCCGGTGAGCGTACCAGGCGCGCATTCTGTATAAAACCGCTCCGGAACGGCGCGCGGCGGGCTGACAGCAGAAGACCGCTCACGATAGCATGCTGCCCAATCGCCGGTTAGTCGAGGATGTCCGCATGGCGCAGCCTTGGGATCTGCTGAACTCCTGGACGACGGACAGGATCGAGAGCCTCAATCCGATCGTCGCGAGGGGGAACGGCCGGACGATTAACGGCACGCCCGCCGGCGACTGGATGCGCTCCGACGAACATTCTAACCTCACGCTCAAGGGCGGTGCCGGGGACGACGCCATCACGGCCGATGGCGGTGTCGGTGGCGTGTTCGACGGCGGCGCGGGCAACGACTATCTGAGCGCTGGTCGGGTCGGCGAATTCGAGGACTATCCGCAAAACAATGGCGGCAGATTCTACGGCGGCACCGGCGATGACGTGATGGACGGCAACGAAGCCACCAACGTCACCTTCCTCGGCGGCGACGGAAATGACGTGCTCAGCTCCGACCTAGCAAGCAACAGCAGCTTCTACGGCGAAGCCGGTGATGATTTTCTCTTCATCGATTCGCCCACGCGCCAGAACACCTACAATGGCGGCGTGGGGATCGATGCCGCCATGTTCTGGGAGACGCTCGATTCCTACACATTCAGGAAATACGGGCAGGAAATCTTCGTTGGCAATACGAAGATAACGGGTGTCGAATATTTCAGGTTCTACGATGTTGAGGCCAACCAATGGACGGAATATACCTTAGCTGAGGTGGTCCCGGACAACAGCGTTGCGGTCGAGCCGACCGGCAACCCTTATATCGACGCGCTGCTGCAAGGCAGCAAATGGATGTCTCCGGTCACCTATACCTTCCCCGGGGGCTGGTATGCGGAAGGCGACGGATCGGATGGAGACCCCCAGGGCCACATGCTGGCGATGCGTGGCGCCTACACCTACGTCAACGCCATCACTGGGCTCACCCTCACCGAAGTCACCCGTCAGGACGAGGAGGGCTATCCGCTTCCGGGCCTCAACACCGACATTCCCATCGTGATCCAGGAAGACTACCCGGAGATACGTGCCCCTGACGAGGGCGGCGGGGCCTTGTTCGACCCTAGTATGCCGTATCTCCATCAGCAATCCTATGCGGGCACCAAAGCCTATCTGTGGGACCTGCGCGTCGTCGCCCAGACGCTCGGCCTCCAATATGGCAGCGAAAGCGGGATGCTGTCGGACAAGGATGCACTCGAATACACCGTGATGAGCGAGATCTCCTATGTCGGCGGAGATTACGGTGACACCGTCGCCGACGGCGATTATCCGCAGACCTTCATGCAGCTCGACATATTGGCGCTGCAGACGCTCTACGGCGCCGACTACAGCTACAATAGCGGCGATACCGTCTATAAATGGAATGCGAATTCCGACGCCACCATCTTCCGCACCATTTGGGACGGCGGCGGGAACGACACCTACGATTTCTCGAACTATAGCGGCCGGATGAGGATCGACCTGTCGCCGGGCGGCGCCAGCATGTTCTCGCAGGCGCAATTGGCCGATCTCGACCAAGACGTCTATGCGAAGGGCAACATCTACAATGCGCTGCTGTTCGAGGGTAATCCGGCCTCGCTGATCGAGAACGCCATTGGCGGATCGGCGAATGACACACTGCGCGGCAACAGCGCCGACAACAGGCTGGACGGCGGCGCCGGTGCCGACACCATGACCGGCCTCACGGGCAATGACCGCTACGTGGTCGACAATGCCGGTGACGTCGTCGTCGAAGCGGCCGGCGAGGGCACCGACTTCGTGTTCGCCCGCGTCGACTACACGCTGGCGGCCAATGTCGAGAACGGCCAGCTGGGCGGCAGCAGCGATCTCGACATGAGCGGCAACGGCCTTGCCAACATCCTCAAGGGCAATGCCGGCGACAACGCGCTCAACGGCCTCGCGGGCAATGACGAGCTCTATGGCTCTTCCGGCAACGATCGTCTCGATGGCGGCACCGGCGCCGACCGGATGGTCGGCGGCTGGGGCGACGACCGCTACGTCGTCGACAATACCGGCGACGTGGTTGTCGAAGCCGCCAATGAAGGCCTCGACCGCGTCATCGTGCGGATCGCCGATTACGTGCTGCCGGCGCATGTGGAGGAGGCGTTCGCCGAGGAAGGCACGCTCGCCACCGATCTGCGGGGCAACGAGCTCGGCAATCTGCTGCGGGGCAA
>NZ_JAVDUX010000037.1:0-13895 GCF_031456575.1 Ancylobacter sp. 3268 | reverse complement strand
GATCTCCGCCCACAAATCATCCGGAAGCAGCTTCTTCACCATGAAGCCAAACTCAAGCCGACATGGTTAACAAACGGTTTTGTTAGGCGCTCTTAATGCGCTTCAGCGTGATCGATCACGGGAAGTGGCTCGCTGTCATGGGGCGGCCGGCAAAGGCCCTGATGATCGTTCTCGGCAATCCCTTGATCGCCTGGACCATGCTCCAGCACGCTATCGCCGCCGGGCTCGATGTGCCGGTGCGCCTGTCGATCCATGAGGATCCGGATGGCAGGACGCGCGTCTCCTACAATCTGCCGTCGACGCTGATGTCATTCATCGACAATGATCAGCTTGCGTGGGCAGCCCGCGGTCTCGACAGCAAGCTCGTGGCGCTTGCGGAAATGATATCCGGCGTGCCGGCGTGAACGACACTTTGCCCAAGATGACGCTAGCTTCGCGCTCCCGGCCGCGTGAACGCTGCCGCGAAGTCGTCCGAGAAGATTTCCGCAAGGGCGAGGCGTAGCTCCGCGGCCCTGTCGACGCCGTAGATCGCCTCGAAGCGGTCCTGAGCGGAGCGCCAGAGGGGGAGAGCCTCATCGAGCTTCTCCCTGCCAAGTTCGGTCAATGCGACGCGGCGGCTGCGGCCGTCCGCCTCGTCTCGGCGCACGACGACGTATCCGTCCCGCTGGAGAGGCTTGAGGTTATGAGCGAGGGCCGAACGGTCGAGCACCATCGACTGCGCCAGCTCGGTCATCGTCGGCTCTCCGGCCCGCGCGATATGCACGAGCACCGAGCGCTGCGAGACAGAGAGTCCGCACGGAGCGAGGACCGTGTCGTATAGCTGCGTGATGCGGCGCGTGGCCTTGCGTAGCGCCGCGCCATTGCAGACCAGCGGATCTTTCATGTGCTTGGCCGTCATCCCAGGCTCCCTCAGGGCGGTGCGAGCTCAATAATACCGCGAGCTTCTCAAAATCGGGCACGGAGCCGGTTGACTGATATTGGCATATGCACGCAAATGCGTCGAGATATACGTGCATATGCTACTAAACCGGGAGCTGACCGATGCCCCATGGCCCGTCGTGCACATGACGCAGGTGTCGTCGATTGAGGCCGCCGCGGTGTCGGCCAAGGCCAATCCGCGTCTTCACGGTATGCTGCATGGCGCGATCGTGCCGACGCTGCTGCGGATGAGCTGGCCGAACGTCCTGATGATGTTGGCGCTGGCATCGACAGGCCTCGTCGAGATCTGGCTGCTGGCCAAGCTCGGAACCGATGTGCTCGCCGGTGTCGCCGTCGTCGTGCCCGTACTGATGCTCATGCAGAACATGTCGCAGGGCGCTATGGGTGGCGGCATCTCCGCGGCCGTGGCGCGGGCACTGGGCTCCGGCAATGGGGCGCTGGCGGACGACCTGGCGCGTCACGCGACCGTGCTGAGCGGCAGTATCGGCTTGGCATTCACCATCCTGCTGCTCCTGTTCAGCGATCCGTTGTTCCGTCTGCTCGGCGCCGAAGGCGCAGCGCTCGCCGCCGCCCATGAATACGGACAGGTGATCTTCCTCGGCCTCGTTCCCCTGTGGCTGATGAGCGCTCTGGCGAGCGTGATTCGTGGGACGGGCAACATGCTGGTCCCGGGCGCGGTGATCTGCGGCGGAGCGGTGCTTCTGGTCCCGGTCTGCGCGGCGCTGATCTTCGGCTTCGGCCCCATCCCGGCGCTCGGGGTCGCCGGCGGTGCCTGGGCGATGGTGCTCTATCAGGTCGCTGGCGCTGCCACGCTCGGCTGGTACTGCATGAGCGGGCGCAATGTCGCTCGGCTTCGCGCCGGACCGCTGCGCTGGAGCCCGATGCGCAGCATTCTCGTCGTCGGCGGCCTTGCTTGCCTCAATCCCCTGATAACGAACGGGCTGATCGCCTCCACGGCGGCGATTGTCGGCGCCTATGCCGGCACCGAGGCCCTGGCGGGCTATGCCACGGCCGCCCGGCTGGAGTATCTGCTGATCCCGGTCGCCTTCGGCCTCGGCGCTCCGATGGTCGCGCTGGTCGGCGCGAATATCGGTGCCGGCCAGCCGCAGCGGGCGCGTGACATCGCGGTCAGAGGTGGCCTGATCGCCTTCGTGATCGGCTCATGTGTCGGGCTGGCGGCAGCGATCTGGCCGGAGGCGTGGCTCCGGCTGTTCGGAACGGACGCTCATCTTGTCGAGACGGGCGCGCATTATCTGCGGATCGTCGGCCCGTTCTACGGCTTCTTCGCCATGGGCTTCTCGCTCTATTTCGCATCGCAGGGCGCCGGCCGGCTGAAATGGCCGCTGCTGGCGGGGGCGACGCGTCTGACGCTCTACGCGGGCGTGGGCTGGGCCGCGCTGGCGCTGACGGGATCGCTGACCGTGTTCTTTGCCCTCGGCGCGGTCGCGATGGCCCTCTACGGCGCCTGCGTCTTCTGGGCGGTCGCGTCGGGAAGCTGGTTCAAGCATCGCA
Organism: Ancylobacter sp. 3268; assembly: GCF_031456575.1. NCBI lineage: Bacteria > Pseudomonadati > Pseudomonadota > Alphaproteobacteria > Hyphomicrobiales > Xanthobacteraceae > Ancylobacter > Ancylobacter sp. 3268. Next base: position 11,444 of record NZ_JAVDUX010000037.1, on the reverse strand, counting down.
GGCAATAGCGGCGTAGGACGACGCGTACGCGTCGCTCTCGACCAATGGGAATGGAGGATAGGCAGATGAGGATTCTGATCGTCGGCGCCGGCGCGATCGGCGGCTATTACGGCTCCAGGTTCCTGCAAGCGGGCGCCGACGTCACCTTTCTCGTGCGGCCGGGAAGACGCGCCCGCCTCGACGCTGACGGCTTGAGCGTGCGCAGCGATCTGGGCGATTTCGACGGTCCGGTCAATTCGATCTCCAGCGACGAATTGAAAACACCGTTCGACGTCATCGTCCTGTCCTGCAAGGCGTATGATCTCGACGCCGCCATTCAGGACATCCGGCCCGCGGTCGGGCCCGACAGCGTCATCCTGCCGTTTCTTAATGGCCTTGGAGTCTATGATCGTCTGGATGCCGAGTTCGGTCGGGACCGCGTGCTCGGCGGAGTTGCCTATATCGCGGTGACGCTCGGAAGCGACGGTGTGAACCGCCATGCCGGGACGAACGATGTCGTGGTCGTCGGCGCCCGCTCCGCTGCGGGCGAGCCCCAGGCGGCCGCTCTACATGCCTTGTTCGCAAGATCGGCCGGGCTTCGCAGCCACGCGTCCGACATCGTCCATGCGCTCTGGAACAAATGGGTGATGCTGGCGTCAGGCGCCATGATGAACTGCCTGATGCGCGGCACCGTCGCGGACATTCTGGCGAGCCGGGACGGCGAACGCCTCATGCGGCAAGCCATGTCCGAATGCCGCAACGTGGCACAGGCCGAGGGGATCGCGCTCTCTACCGCCGACGTAGAGAAGCTGGAGGCGCGACTGCTCGACAGGGGCTCGGGCTGGGCGGCCTCCATGATGCGCGACATTGCCCAGGGCGCGCATCGCATCGAGGCGGATGCGATCGTCGGCGATATGCTGGACCGGGCCGAGCGCCACGGGCTCGATGTGCCGCTTTTGCGCACGGCCTTCTGCCATCTGCAAGTCTATGAAAAGCAGAATCGCCGGAAGACCGAATAGGACACCAATAGGTCGGTCGGCGGCGTGCTGCCGTTTGGCGACCGATGAGCTATCAGCCGACAGTGTCGCAGCGTCGGCTAGCCCTTCGATCGGATATGGAGCATTGGAAAATGCTCGTAATGGCCGATCCCCTGCTGGACGATGGGATCGGCCGCGGTGATGGCAGCGATATCCCCATCGTCCTCTATGCGGAACAGCGAGACGCCATAGACGCCGGACGGATCGATGACCGGACCATGGGCGATGATCGTTCCCTGACCGAGCAGTTCATTCAGAAAGTCGCTGTGCTTCGCCATCCACTGCTTTTCCTCGTCGTTCAGTGTCGACAGGAAATCCGCGCGTGGCGGTATGTACTTGCAGAGAAAGTGCTTCATCGCTCGGACTCCATAGTGTCGTTCGTGATCGGGCATGTGGCCCGGATGGCCTGACCTCAGAAGCTCTCCGACCACGGCCGCAGATCCAGCTCCTGCGTCCAGGCGCTGCGATGCTGATGGTGGAGGGTCCAGTAGGCCTCGGCGATGGCATCGATGTTGAGAAGGCCATCCGGGCCGCGGCTGTCCTGCAATTCCGGGCGCTTCGACAGCAGGCGCTCGCCGGCAATCCCGCCATCGATCACCACATGCGCGACATGCACGCCCCAAGGGCCGAACTCGCGCGCCAGCGACTGGGAGAGGTTGCGCAGCGCGCCCTTGGCGGCGCTGAACGGCGCGTAGTTGGCCTTGCTGCGAAGGCTGCCGCTCGCGCCAGTGAAGATCAGGCTCTGCCCATGGCTGAAGGGCTCGTCGCGATCCTGACGGGCGAGCAGCGCGGGCAACGCCGCGCGCGCCAGGTGGTAGCCACCCAGCGCATGTTCGCGCCAGTGGACCTCGAATTCCTCCTGCGCCAGTTCGAGAAACGGCGCGGGACGATTGCTACCGGCGTTGTGGACGGCGACCGCGAGCGGCGCCAGCTCCTCGGCGGCGGCGACAAAACGCTTCACATCGTCCTGGTTCGCTACATCGCCCGATAGGGCGCGGACCGTGATGCCATCGGTGTCCAGTCGAGACCGGGTCGCCTCGAGTTTCACGGCATTGCGCCCGGCGATCACGACCGGATAGCCCTCGTGCCCGAACCGTCGCGCGATCGCCGCGCCAAGGCCGTCCGTCGAGCCGACACCGGCGATCAGGATACTGCCGCGGATGGCTACGCCGTTCGGCTCCGCAGTCGATGTCATCTCGTTTCCTCCCACATCCCTTGCCGAGCTCGATCCTCGATCGCCGTCAGTCAGCCTCGCCGACGCGGACCACAAGCTTTCCGAAGTTCCGGCCCTCGAGCAGGCCGATGAAGGCGGAGGGCGCATTGTCGAGGCCGTCGACAATGTCTTCGCGGTAGCGGACCTCGCCCGAGGCGATCCATGCGGAGACGTCGCGCAGGAAGTCCGGATACTGGCCGACGAACTCGCGCTGGATGAACCCGCGCAGGAGGAGGCTCCTGGTCAGGACTGCGCGCATCAATGCGGGCAGTCGGTCGGGGCCCGGAAAGCTGTCTCCGGTGTCGTTGTACTGGGCGATCAGACCGCAGACGGGAATGCGGGCGAAGTCGTTGAGGAGCGGGAAGACGCCGTCCCACACCTTTCCGCCGACATTCTCAAAATAGACGTCGATCCCCTTCGGGCAGGCTGCAGCGAGCTCACCGGCGAAGTCGGCCGAGCGATGATCGACCACGGCGTCGAAGCCGAGCTCGTCGCGCACGAAGGCACATTTGTCGGGTCCACCGGCGATGCCGACGGCGCGCGCCCCCTTGATCCGGGCGAGCTGCCCGACCAGCGAGCCGACCGGGCCGCTGGCCGCCGCGACGACGACGGTCTCTCCCGCTTTGGGATGCCCGATCGTCAGTAAGCCCGAATAGGCGGTGAAGCCGGGCATGCCGAGAACGCCGAGCGCGGTGGTGATCGGCGCCTGCGAGGGGTCGAGCTTGCGCAGGCCGCTGCCGTCGGAGATCGCGTAGCTCTGCCAACCGGAATAGGAGAGGACGATGTCGCCGACAGCGAAGCCGGAATGGCGCGACTGAAGCACCTGCGCGACAGTGCCGCCCTCCATGACATCACCGACTTCGACCGACCTGGCGTAGGACTTCGCGGCGCTCATTCGGCCGCGCATATACGGGTCGAGCGAGAGATAGAGCGTCTTGAGCAGGATTTCGCCTTCGCCCGGATCGGGCGCCGGTTTCTCCTCGGCGCGGAAGTTCTCAGGCCTGGGTGCGCCCTCCGGTCTGGAGGCCAGAAGCACGCGACGATTCAAAAGTCCCGATGCGCTCATGCGATCTTCCTCTTCCTATCGGCTCGGTCTGAGACGAGTGCCGCGCCTACCAGCGCGGAGCGCCTTCGGCCAATTGCAGTTCGCCCCGGCCGAACGAGAAGTTCTCGTTCGGGATCGGGATCAGCGTTACAAAAATATCGTCCGGCGAGATGCCGACGGCTTCGACGACGAGCCGGTTGATGGCGGCGACCAGCTTGCGCTTGTCGTCCAGCGGGCGATGGGCCCCGATCATCACGGTGACGATCATCGCATTGGCCGGATCGCGCTCCATGCCGAAGAAGGTCGGGTGGATGAAGAGTTCATCCGGGCCGTGCTCGCTCAGGATGACGAAGCGGTCGTCCTCCGGAATGCCGAGGCCCTGGACGAGGGACTGGTTGAGTGCATCGGCAAGAGCGCGCTTCTGGTTGCTGGAGAAGCGGCCAGCGGGAAGATGGGCGTTGAAGACGGGCACTGATGATCCTCTCCCTGCGAAATCAGAGCGCTTCGAGCGCGAGCGCGATGCCCTGGCCGCCGCCGATGCACAGCGTGACGATGCCCTTCGACAGCCCGTCGCGCTTCATCGAGTAAAGGAGACGCGTGGTCAGGATAGCTCCTGTCGCACCGATGGGATGGCCATGGGCGACGGCGCCGCCTTCGACATTGACGATGTCCTCGGGCAGCCCGAGCTCCTTGATGATCGCGAGCGGCACGGCCGCGAAGGCCTCGTTGATCTCGATCCGCTGGATGTCGCAGAGCGTCCAGCCGGCGCGGTCGAGCGCCTTGCGCACGGCGGGAACGGGTCCGAGGCCGAACAGACCCGGCTCGACGGCGGCGACCCCGAAGCCCGCCAGACGGGCGAACGGTTCGATGCCCCTGGTCTCGGCGAAGCCGCGCTCGGCGACGATCATCGCAGCGGCGGCGCTGTTCAGGCCGGGCGCGTTGCCGGCGGTGATCGTCCCCTCCTTGCGGAAGGCGGGTTTCAGCCTGGCGAGCGTCTCTGCCGTCGTATCGGGGCGCGGCGCCTCGTCGGTGTCGAAGATTTCTGTGCCTTTGCGGCCCTTGATCTCGACCGGCACGATCTCGCTCGCGAACCTCCCGGCGTCGCGGGCGGCTGCAAAGCGTTGCTGCGAGCGCGCCGCGAAGGCGTCCTGCGCCTCGCGCGTGATCTGGAGCTGGGTGACGAGGTCTTCGGTGTGCCAGCCGGAGTGCTCACCAGAGAAGGCGTCGTTGAGCCCGTCCGTCAGCATGCTGTCGAGGATCTGGGCCGGACCCATGCGGTAGCCCCAGCGCCCGCCATCCATGAGGTAAGGCGCGCGGTCCATGTTCTCCATTCCGCCGGCGATGGCAGCATGGCTTGCGCCCGCGGCGATCTCCAGCGCGGCGCTGAGGATCGCCTGTGCGCCGGAGCCGCAGACGCGATTGACCGTCAGCGCCGGCACGGACACCGGCAGGCCGCCGCCGAGCGCCGCCTGCCGCGCCGGGTTCATCCGGTTGCCGGCCTGGATGACGTTGCCCATGACCACGGTGCCGATGTCCTCGCCGGACAGGCCGGCGCGCTTGAGCGTTTCCTTCACGGCGATCGCTCCGAGCTCGGTGGCGGGCACGCCTTTCAGCGTGCCGTTATAGGCGCCGATGGCGGTGCGAACCGGATGGGCGAGGATGATGTCGGTGGTGCTCATGAGCTGGTCTCCTGTTTCTGGGCGGTCTGGGCGGCGCGATCAGGCCACGAGGTTCGGGACGGCGCCGCCCTCCGACCACGGGATGGGCCTTCTGGCTGACGATGCGGGTACGATGGCGCTGACGGCGTCGAGCCGCTCGAGTTGATCGGCGGTGAGCTCGACGGTGAGCGCGCCCAGATTGCTGGAAAGCTGGGTCAGCGAGCGCGGGCCGATGATCGGGACCGCGCCATGGGTGCCGGCCCAGGCGATGGCGACCTGATCGGGGCTGACATCGAGTTCGCCAGCGACGGCGAGAACGGCGTCGAGCACGGCCGTGCGCTGCGCGCTGTTCTCCGGCTGGAATACCCTGCCGCCAAAACCCTCGGCGCGGCCCTTCTCGCCCTGCCGGTACTTGCCCGTCAGCATGCCACCGCCAAGCGGCGACCAGGTCACGATGCCGAGCCCGAGCGCATAGGAGGCCGGGAAGAGGTCGGCCTCGGGCTCACGATGTACCAGGCTGTGCTCGAACTGCGCCGCGGCGATCGGAACCGCCCTGGCCAACTCCGCAAGCGTGACCGCGCGGGCGAGCCGCCAGGCGGGGAAGTTCGACAGCCCCGCATAGAGAATCTTGCCGGCACGGGCGAGGTCCTCAAAGCCACGGACGATCTCCTCGGCCGGGGTCACGCCGTCGGGATGGTGAGCCCAGAGGATATCGATCCGGTCGGTCTTCAGTCGCTTGAGGCTGCCCTCGACCGAGGCGACCAAGGCCTTGCGGCTGTTGCCGGTGACAAGCCGGTCGGCGTTGGGCACGGCGCCGTTGGTGAATTTGGTGGCCAGCACGAAGTTCTCGCGCCGCCCCTCGAGCAGGGAGCCGAGAACCTCTTCGGACTGACCGAACTGATAGATGTCGGCCGTGTCGATGAAGTTGCCGCCCGCTTCGACATAGGCGTCGAAGACTGCCTTGCTCGTGTCGGGATCGGCGCCGTAGCCCCAGCCCATACCGAAATTGCCGGTTCCGAGCGCGACCTGCGAGACCCTGAGACCCGTCTTGCCGAATGTCTTGTACTTCACGTCTTTGGCTTCCTGTATCGAACGAAAAACTGCGTCATGCTGTGACGGCCGAAGCCTGGCTCCGCACTTTGCGCAGGGCGAAGACTGCGAGGGCCGCGAACAGGCAGAGCGCGCCGGCGGCGAAGAAGACGGGGAGATAGGTGAAGTAGATGTCGCGCGTCAGTCCGGCCCCATAGGCCGCGACGGCGGAGCCGATCTGATGGCCGAAGAAGATCCAGCCAAAGACAATGGTCGCGTTCGGTCCAAACCTCTCGGCCGCCAGCTTGACGGTGGGCGGCACGGTCGCCAGCCAGTCTAGGCCGTAGAAGACGGTGAACAGGGTGAGCTCGTAGAGCCCGAAATCGGTGAAGGGCAGATAGAGCAACGAGAGCCCGCGCAGCACGTAGTACCAGAACAGCAGCCAGCGGCTGTCGAAGCGGTCCGTCAGCCAGCCCGAGCCGATCGTGCCGATGAAGTTGAACGCGCCGATGGCCGCCAGCATTCCTGCCGCCGTTACAGCCGCAATCCCGAAGTCGCCGCAAATCGAGACGAGGTGGGTTTGCACAAGCCCCGTCGTGGTGGCGCCGCAGATGAAGAAGGTACCGAAAAGGACCCAGAAGGCGCCGGAACGCGATGCCTCGCCGAGGACGCGGATCGGCGCGATCAGGCTCTCCAGCCAGGACATGCTCTGCGGGGCTTCGGCCGGCGCTTCTGTCGCACCATAGGGGAGCAGTCCGACATCCGCGGGCCTGTCCCGCATCAGCAACAGCACGAGGAGCGTGGCCAGCGCGAGCATCGCCAGAAGCAACCCCAAAGCGAGCCGCCATCCCCAGGCCTCGGACAGTGCGGCGAAGGCGGGCAGGAACAGCACTTGGCCGGTCGCGACACTGGCGCTCAGCAGGCCGACGACCAGTCCACGGCGCGCCACGAACCAGCGTGTGGCGACCGTCGCGCCGAGCACCATTGCGGTGAAGCCGGTGCCGAGACCGACCACGACCCCCCACAGCAGGAAGAGCTGCCAGAGGCCAATCATCCAGAAGGAGCCAACCACGCCAGCAGCGATGAGAACCAGCGCAAAGACGCAGATGCGCTTGACGCCGAAGCGGTTGAGGAGGGCGGCCGCGAACGGCCCGACTGCGCCGAACAGCAGAAAGCGCACCGCGAAGGCGGCGGAGATTTCCGCGACGGACCAGCCATACTCCCTTTGCAGCGGGCCGATCAGGACGCCGGGCGCGCCGACCGCGCTCGCGCCCACCATCATTGTGAGGAAGGTGACGGCGACGACCACCCATCCGTAATGGATGCCCCGCGCGGCGAAACGGTCCGCGAGCGGCGTCGAGGGAGAGGGATTTGGCGTCTGTCCTATCACGAGCGCCTCCAAACACGGGTAGATGCCCGCTCTAGGGCAAAAAAATCAGATCACGCGCAGGATTTCCTGTAGCGCGGTCACTCTTACGGGGCCGAGTTGTGTCTCGATGCTGCGCTGACAGTCCTCCCACAGAGGGCCGGCAACATCGAGCGTCTCCGCTCCACGGGCCGTGAGGTTGACGGCCGCCTCCCGATGATCGTCCTCACCCCGCTCCAACGCCACCAGACCAAGACGCTCCAAGACCCGGACATTTCGGCCGATCGTCGAGCGATCGAGCTCGGCGGTGCGGGCGAGCTCGGTCAGGCTGACGGGCTGGAGGCGTTCGACGGACCGCAGCAGAGAGTATTGGGCGATGTTGATGCCGAGCGGCGCGAGAGCGCGGTCATAGACCGAGCCGATCTTGCGGGTCGCCGAGCGCAGCATGGAGCAGTAGCAACGAGCCATGGAAGGTGTATATACCCGTGTTGGAGTAATGTCGATGAAGAAGGATGGCCCGTTTGATTCGGCCCCCTCCTCTTTCCGTCGACGGAAAAAGCGCCACTCGGACGAGGGTCCTGATACCAGCTGCAGAAGGTGCCCTATGAAAATTGCGCCTGCCTCCGACCGGCGGGCGAACGGAAGGACGTCGGATGAAATCTGATATGGTGGGCGACGACCCCGGACGCAGTGGCGACAGCGGCGAGAGTGACCCGGTCTGCGGCATGAGCGTTGACCCGGCTGCCGCCGAGCACCACGCCACACACGAAGGCCGCACCTATTCGTTCTGCTCGGCCGGGTGCAAGGCGAAGTTTGAGGCGTCTCCCGAGCACTATGCCATGGCGGCGGCACCTGCGCACGACGCCCATGATCACGGCGGGTCACATACGGGTCTCGGTCATGATGGGCATGACCACGGGCACCATCACGCCCATGCCGGCAGTCTTGCGCATCACCACGGGTACGCAGTGCTGCACCCGACCGGGCCCATGCCTGAAGGGACCGTCTGGACCTGCCCGATGCATCCCGAGATCCGCCGCGACGGACCGGGAAGCTGCCCGATCTGTGGGATGGCGCTGGAACCGCTGATCGCGACCGCCGCGAGCGGCCCCAGTCCCGAGCTGGCCGACATGACGCGCCGCTTCTGGATCAGCCTCGTGCTGGCGTTTCCGGTCTTCGTTCTGGAGATGGGCTCGCACCTGATCCCAGCCCTGCATCATCTTGTGCCGGGACAGGTCTCGGTTTGGGTTCAGCTTCTGCTCGCGACACCTGTGGTGCTTTGGGCGGGTTGGCCCTTCTTCGAGCGGGCTTGGGCGTCGCTGGTCAACCGCAGCCTTAACATGTTCACACTGATCGCGATGGGCACCGGCGTCGCCTGGACCTACAGCGTGGTCGCGACTCTGGCCCCAAGCGTTTTCCCGGCGGCGTTTCGGGCAGCGGATGGCACCGTCGCGGTGTACTTCGAGGCTGCCGCCGTCATCACAGTGCTAGTCCTTCTCGGCCAGGTGCTGGAATTGCGTGCCCGCGAGCAGACCTCCGGGGCGATCAAAGCGCTGCTCAACCTGGCGCCCAAGACCGCCCGCCGGATCGCCGGCGACGGTACGGAGGAGGACGTTCCGGTCGAACTCGTGGCGATCGGCGACAGGCTGCGGGTGCGACCCGGAGAAACTGTCCCTGTCGACGGCAGCGTCGAGCAGGGTCGCTCGTCGCTCGACGAGTCCATGGTGACAGGTGAATCCATGCCGGTGACGCGCGGCGAAGGGGACACCGTCGTGGGCGGCACGCTGAACCAGACGGGCGCACTCGTGATCCGTGCCGAGAAGGTCGGCCGCGACACCATGCTGTCCCGGATCGTGCAGATGGTCGCGGACGCGCAGCGCTCGCGCGCGCCGATCCAGCGCATGGCCGACCAAGTCTCCGGATGGTTCGTGCCCGCGGTCATCATAATTGCGATCACGGCCTTCGCGGCCTGGGGCGTCTGGGGACCGGAGCCGCGCCTCGCACACGGGCTGATCGCCGCTGTCTCGGTCCTGATCATTGCCTGTCCGTGCGCACTCGGCCTCGCCACGCCCATGTCGATCATGGTCGGCGTCGGCAAGGGCGCAGGCGCGGGCGTTCTGATCAAGAACGCCGAGGCCCTCGAGCGCATGGAGAAGGTCGACACGCTGGTGGTCGACAAGACGGGCACTCTGACCGAAGGCAAGCCGGCCGTGACAGGGATCGTCCCGGCCGCGGGCTTCTCCGAAAACGAAATTCTGCGTCTCGCAGCCAGCGTCGAAAAGGCGTCAGAGCACCCGCTGGCGCTGGCGATCGTCGCGGCCGCGGAGAAGCGGGAGATCGTCGCGGCGACGGTCGCCGACTTCGATTCGCCGACCGGCAAAGGCGCCCTCGGAACGGTCGAGGGCCGGCGCATCGTGCTCGGCAACGCTGCTTTCCTGAAGGAGAGCGGTGTCGATGCCTCAGCACTGGCCGAGCAGGCCGACGCGCTACGCCATAATGGGGCGACGGCGATCTATATCGGCGTCGACGCACAGGTCGCCGGCATCTTCGCAGTCTCCGACCCGGTCAAGGCGACGACGCGGGCGGCGCTCGATGCGCTGAATGCGGACGGGATCCGCATCGTCATGCTGACCGGCGACAACCGCACGACCGCCGAGGCCGTGGCACGCCGGCTCGGCATTGACGAGGTCGTGGCCGACGTGCTGCCCGATCAGAAGGCGGCCGTGGTGGAGCGGCTGAAGGCGCAGGGCAAGGTGGTTGCCATGGCGGGCGACGGGGTGAACGACGCTCCGGCACTCGCTGCCGCCGATGTCGGAATTGCGATGGGCTCGGGAACCGACGTCGCTATCGAGAGCGCCGGAGTGACCCTGCTCAAGGGCGACCTCACCGGCATCGTCAAGGCGCGCCGTCTCTCCGAGGCGACCATGGCGAACATCCGCCAGAACCTCGTCTTCGCCTTCATCTACAACGCCGCCGGTGTGCCGGTGGCTGCCGGTGTCCTCTATCCGACCTTCGGCCTGCTGCTGTCGCCGATCATCGCCGCGGCGGCCATGGCGCTCTCGTCGGTGAGCGTGATCGGCAATTCTCTCCGCCTGAGGTCGGCGAAATTCTAGTACTTATCGATGGCCATTCAGAGATTTCGGCTGGACACATTGACTCTGCCCTCAAACTCGGGGAGGTCCGCTTACCCTCCGCTAATTAAAGTATCGGCGACGCGAGAGCGCTATCGCATCGTAAGTTCGGTACATTTTGTTCGGGCTGTGGAGTGAAATCGGCGGCCTTTGACGGCATTACGTTCTTAAAATTGGCGTCTTCGATCAAGGTGGCGGGCCGCGCCCAACGAAGATGAGCACTATGAGATCATCATAAACCTCTGATTATTATACAGATACTCCGCACTATGCGGCTATCGGCGGGTTTCGGCGGCATTTGGGCGGCAAACGGCGGCTATTTTGGGTATCGCAGTACACTGATCATGCGCATCGCGAAGGCGCTCGATTTCTTCACCCAGCTGGCCCTGGTCCATATCGATCTCCATTTGCCTGCACATGCGCTCGCACTTGGTCGACCCACGCTGGGTACCAATACCAAGCGCCATCAGCCAGAGTCGTCCCAAATGCTTTGCCTGGAGCCTTAGCGTCCGCCGTCTGCCAAAGCTGGGTATGATGATGCAAATTGAAGCGAGGATAGCCCTCCTCTCTCATCAGAGAGACGATCTGGCCCGGCTTAAGCTTCGGTTTTTCGACTTCTTTCAACGCCAGTCGAACATGGTCACCCTTCTCAGTGCCCGGACGTAGAAACTCAACGACTTGATCCGCCTTCCCTCGCGAGTTCACGGCCTGCTCGATGTAGGCGACGCGATAAGAATAGCGCGGATCCGCCACCATCTCGTCGGTCAACCCATCCTCATATTCAGTATGAGCTGCTTGGATGTGAGCCGGCATATCCGTCTCGGAGAGCAGGATGTTACGATGATCTCTGCTGATACCGCTGAACTGTAAGGCGAGGGATAGATCTCGGTCGATAGCCTGCCCCTATTGAGTGGTCCGGTTTGACTCTAATGCATAGTGGGCCTTTCGGCCTGGCTTGATTGGCAGGGCTTCAGGGACAGGATGGC
>NZ_JAVDUX010000036.1:0-17559 GCF_031456575.1 Ancylobacter sp. 3268 | reverse complement strand
ACGAACGCCACGCCGACCTCTATCGCGCTTTCCTCACAATCGCCGCCGCCATCATCGCTTTCAGGGCCCGCACGAGGTTTTGTTAGGCGCTCTAAGCCGCTGCTGCCCTCGCGCGCCCGGAATGCGGCCTCGAACTCCTCTCGTGTGGTCGCCCCGGCGGCGACGCTACCGAAACCCTCCTCGACCGAGCCGGTCGCCAGCATGAACGCGGCGACCACTTCGTCGAACGGGCGTTCGGACACATGGACGCAGTGCCGAACCTCAATCGTACGGCTCATCTGTCGCTCCTGTGAGAAGGCCCACTGTTCCTTTCACATCACGCCCGGTTGATTCAGGCGTCGAGGAAGAGCGCCGTGTGAGCGACGAACAGCTCCGGGTACTGGGAACTGCGATCCATGGCCGGAGTCCGGATAGAGGATCAGTTGAGCGTCCGGAATGTGCTGCTGAAGCGTGAACGAATTGATCGTCGGCACCATGATGTCGTTGTGCCCGTTGACCACGAGGGTGGGCTGGCGGATTTCCTTGAGATAGGCGTAGCGCTCGCCGCGCGGTTCGCGCCACTCGCCGATCGCTGCCGCCTGCGCCTTCAGCGTATCGATCGAAGACGGCGGGTCCTGATCCTGCCGCTCATGGCGGCGCGCCCAGAAGGCCCGGCCTGCCGCCTGGCTCGCCTCGGAGGGCGAGAAGAACAGGTAGAGGAAATCCTCTTCCGTCGGCACGGGGTTGCCCGCGACCTGCAGAATCTTCGGGTCGGGGTTGGTCTCGCCGTTACGCGGCCCGGTGCCGACGAGCACGAGCTTGCGAACGAGATCCGGGTAACGATGGGCGTAACTCTGCGCAACGAAGCCGCCAATGGAGAAGCCGAGCACGTCGACCTGTGAGAGGCCGAGCGCCTTGACGAAGGCGGCACCGCCATCGGCCATGCCGTCGACCGTCGTTGCATTCTCGCCGGAAGAGCTCGCGACACCGGCATAGTTGAACAAGATCACCGGACGGCCGATGGCAAGACCGTCGGTGACCAGCGGGTCCCAATTATCGAGGCCGCCACGGAAGTGCTGGAAGAACAGCAGCGGCGTGCCGGTCTCGGCGCCAAAGCGCCGGTAGCCGTAACGCACTCCATCGGCTTCGACATACTGCGTCGGCGCAGTGATATGGGTGTCGGTCATCTCGTCCTCACTTGGTGTTCGAAACTCTCGGATGTTCAAAACCGCTGGGGGCGAATGGCGGGCAGACCATTGCCGCCCGCCCGCTTGCGCCGGTCTCAGCCCGCCAGCGCCGGATAGTCGATGTAGCCCTTGGCGCCGCCGCCATAGAGGGTGGTCGGATCGAGCTGGTTCAGCGCGGCCCCTGTCTTCAGGCGCTCGACGAGATCGGGATTGGCGATGAACGGACGGCCAAAGGCGAAGAGGTCAGCCTCGCCAGCAGCCAGATGCTGCCTCGCGAGATCGAGGTCATAGCCATTGTTGGCGATGTAGGTGTTCTTGAAGCGGCTGCGCAGCGCGGCAAAGTCGAACGGCGCCACATCGCGCGGACCACCGGTGGCGCCTTCCACGACGTGGATATAGACGATCCCGAGGCCATTCAGCTTCTCTGCGACGTAGTTGAACTGCTCCTGTTCCTCGCCGGTGATCACGGTGCCACTTGCCGGCGATATTGGCGACAGGCGAATACCAGTGCGGTCAGCGCCGATCTCCTTGGCGACCGCTTCCACCACTTCGAGCAGCAGACGGGCGCGGTTCTCGACGGATCCGCCATAGGCGTCGGTACGCACATTCGAGGAACTGCGCAGGAACTGGTCGAGCAGATAGCCATTGGCGCCATGGACCTCGACGCCGTCGAAACCGGCCTCAATGGCGTTGGATGCGGTCTTGCGAAAGTCCTCGACGATCCCCGCGATTTCGTTCGCCTCCAGCGCTCGCGGCTCGGAGACATCGGCAAAGCCGTTGTTGACGAAAGTCTTAGTCTCGGCCCGGATCGCCGACGGCGCGACAGGCACCTCGCCGCCGTGGAGATCAACATGGCTGACGCGGCCGACATGCCAGAGCTGGGCGAAAATGCGTCCACCCTTGGCGTGCACGGCGTCGGTCACCTTGTGCCAGGCCGCGACCTGCTCGGGCGTATAGAGGCCCGGCGTGTTCTGGTAGCCCTGCGCCTGCTTCGAGATCTGGGTCGCCTCGGTGATCACGAGGCCCGCGCCGGCGCGCTGCGAATAGTATTCCGCTGCGAACTCACTCGGGACAAGGCCCTCGCCGGCGCGGTTGCGTGTCAGCGGTGCGAGCACCACGCGGTTGGAAAGAGTGATCCTGCCCAGCGTGTAGGGCTCGAAAAGTGCTGCTTCGGTCATTGGCGTCCTTCGTCGCGATTGGCGCGCTTAAGCGCGATCTTCATCCAAAAATTGTGGGAAGGCCTCTGGGTCGGCCCCACAATGATGATGATCATCATGCTTAAACATGATATCTGTCATGAAAGATGTCAAACCCGCCTGGGCCGTAATTCGCACGAGGAGATGACAATGCCGGATGGGACTGCAAAACCTCTCGCGCTCGTGACCGGAGTGGGTCCTGGCACCGGCTCCGCGATCTCCCGCCGCTTTGCCAAAGGCGGCTACCGCGTGGCGATGCTGGCCCGCGATCTCGCGAGGTTGAGGCGCCTGGAGGAAGAAATTCCGGACTCCATTGGGATCGCCTGCGACGTGACCGATCCTGCGGCACTGGAGAAGGCGATCTCCGAGGTCGGCGTGCCCAAGGTCGTAGTGCACAACGCGGTTGGGGGCGCTTTCGGCTCGTTCATGGAGATCGAACCAGAGGTCTTGCGGCGCAATTTCGAGATCAACACAATGGCGCTCCTTCATCTCGCCCGGTTGACCACTCCCGCTATGGTCCAGGTGGGCGAAGGGGCGCTGATTGTCACCGGGAATACGTCGGCGCTGCGCGGGAGACCCAATTTCGCCGGCTTCGCGCCGACCAAGGCGGCGCAGCGGATCCTGTCGGAAGCGATAGCCCGCGAGCTCGGCCCGAAAGGGGTCCATGTCGCCTATCTGATCATAGACGCGGTGATCGACGTGCCGCGGCAGCGCGAGCGCTTTCCCGACAAGGCGGATGACTTCTTCATCCAGCCGGCCTCGATCGCGGAGGAGGTGTTCCACCTCGCTCACCAGCCGCGCGACGCGCGGTCGTTCCTGGCGGAGCTTCGGCCGTTCCACGAGCCTTGGTGACTGGTACGCGCGAATGAGAGCACGCAACGGGGCCGTCAAATGGAGGCCCCAAGATGCCAACCTATGTTTGCTGGTCGGCCGTAGGCCTGCTCTCCACCGAGCAGCGCGCACAGATTGCTAAGGCGATCACCACCATCCACGCCGACATCAGAAGCGGACGCTCCGAGGAGCAGAAAAAGGCCATATTGGAGCGGATCGCCACGAAATTCAGCGCGATCACGCGAGGCGCAAGGGAGGATGTCTGGGTCTATCTTTCGGATATCGCCGCCGAAGGCGTGCTCGAGTTCGGCCAGGTCCTGCCGCAGACCGGGCAGGAAGAGGTCTGGTTCGCCAAGCTCCCGACAGCCCTTCAGGAGCGCCTCAAAGCGCTTTCATGACCAGGCACGCGAACTGACCGGCCAGTAGTTCAGGCGTCGAGAAACATCAGCGCCTTGCCGACGAAGGCCGCGTGGTTCTGGAAGATGCCGCCATGCCCGGCATCCTCGTAGATAACGAGTTCGGCGTTCGGCAGGCGGCGGGCGAGGTCGCGGGAATTGGCGGTAGGCACCATGATGTCGTGATCGCCATTGGCGACCAGCACCGGCTGCGTGACCTTCGACAGGTCCTGTGGCGGCTGAAGACCCCAGGCCTTGATGGCCTTCAGTTGCCCCAGCAGCAGGCCGAGCGTCGCCGGCTTGTCGCGATCGACCGTTCGCAGCTTCAGCCTGTCGAGGAAGGCCTTCGCGGCACGCCGGCCATTGGCGGTCGAGGTGAAGAACAGATAGGTCTTCGGGTCGGTGAGCGTCAGCAACCCCTTCAGCATCAGCGGCCATGATACCGGGCCGACGCGCGCGATGCCCTCGCCGCCGGCCGGCCCGGTCCCCGCCAGAATGACCTTCCGGATCAGAGCGGGGTGGTCGAGGACGATCTGCTGGGCGACGAAGCCACCTAGCGAGAATCCGATCAGATCGACCTCCTCGAAGCCGAGCGTACGGATCACGGCGACCGCGTCACGCGCCATCTCCGCCACCGTGAGCGGCGGCTTGCCGCCCGATCCCCCGACACCGCGATAGTCGAGCGCGAGGATCGGCCGCGTGGACGCGAGGCCATCGACGATAGCCGCATCGAAATTGTCCAGCGTCGCGCCCCAATGGTTCAGCAAGACGACCGGAACGCCGGAGGCAGCACCGAGGCGCCGGTAGGCGAAGGTCGTTCCGGCGGCCTCGACTGCTCTGTTCGGCGTGTCTTTCCAACGCGTCGTCGAAGTCGTCGGAAATGGATCTACTGTGGTCACGACGATGTCCTGACTTCTGCGCCGCGCAAGGGCGCGGCTATTTCACCTTGACGACGACCTTGCCCTTGGCGCGGCCAGAGTCGACATAGGCCAAGGCCTCGTTGGTGGCCTCGAACGGAAAGACCCGGTCGATGATGGGACGGATCGTGCCGTCTTCGATCAGCGCGGCAATCCGGCTCAGTTGCTCGCCGCTGGCGCGCATGAACAGGAACGAATAATCGACCTGCCGCGCCGCCGCCTTGCGGCGGATCCCCAAGCTCAGAAGCCAGATGACCTGTCGCAGCACCCAGTTCAGGCCCCGCTCCCTGGCGAAGGCCGAATCAGGGGGGCCGGAAATCGAGATCAACTTGCCGCCGGGCTTGAGCGTTTTGAGCGATTTCTCCAGCGTCGTGGCGTCGAGGCTGTTGAGCGCCACTTCGTAGCCCGAGAGCTCCCGTTCGAACTGCCGGGCGCGGTAGTCGATCACGACATCTGCGCCGAGGCTTCTGACCAGATCGGCATTTGCGGCACTGGCGGTCGTCGCAACCGTCGCGCCGAGGTGCTTGGCGAGTTGGATGGCGAAGGTCCCAACCCCGCCGGAGCCGGCATGGATAAGCACCTTCTGCCCATTCTCGAGTTTCGCTCGGTCGACCAAAACCTGCCAGGCGGTCAAGCCGACCAACGGGATGGACGCGGCCTCTTCCATCGTGAGGTTCTTCGGCTTCCGGGCGACATCTGCTTCATCGATGGCTATGAACTGCGCGAAAGTGCCGATGCGGCCGTCGCGCGGGCGGGCATAGACCTCATCCCCGACCTCGAAGCGACGCACATTCGCGCCGGTCCTGACCACGACCCCAGCCACGTCATGGCCGAGCACGAAAGGCGGCTTGTACGGCAAGATCAGCTTGAACTCGCCGTCGCGGAGTTTGGTATCGAGCTGGTTAAGCCCGGTCGCATGGATCTCGACAAGGACGTCGTCGGCTCCCACGCTCGGTTCCGGAATATTGCCGAACCGCAGGGCGCTCTTCTTTTTATAGGCGTCGAGGATGAAGGCTTTCATCATGTTCTCTTTCGATGAGCCGGCGACGTCGCGATCACGTTAAAGTCCTAGGCGTTGACGTCGACAACGGTACGGCCCTGAACCTGCCCCTGAATAATCCTGACTGCGATTTCGGGAACCTCCGCCAACCCCACAACGGTCGTCGTCCTCGCCAGCTTGTTCAGATCGAGATCCCTCGCCAGCCTGGACCAGGCTTCGAGCCGGGCTTCCTGCGGCGCGTTGACAGAATCGATGCCCGCGAGCGTGACGTTGCGCAGGATGAACGGCAGGACTGTTGCGGGAAGGTCTATCCCTTGGGCGAGGCCGCAAGCCGTCACGACGCCCCGATACTTCGTTTGCGCCAGCACATTGGCGAGTGTGTAGCTGCCAACGGAATCCACCGCACCCGCCCAGCGCTCGCTTGCGATCGGCTTGCCCGGCTCGGAGAGCGTCTTTCGGTCGATAATCTCCGCCGCGCCGAGCTCACGCAGATAGTCGGCCTCATCGAGGCGGCCCGTCGAGGCCACGACCCGGTAGCCGAGATTGGAGAGCAGCGCGATCGCGACTGAGCCGACACCGCCATTGGCACCGGTGACGAGGATATCTCCGCAGCCCGGCGTGATGCGGCCATGCTCGAGCGCCAGCACGCACAGCATGGCGGTGTATCCGGCCGTGCCGATCGCCATTGCATCCCTGGTCGAGAATTCCTCAGGAAGCTTGACGATCCAGTCGCCGTTGACCCGGGCCTTCTGGGCGTAGCCGCCGTGATGGGTCTGGCTCAGCCCCCAACTGTTAACCACCACCTTGTCCCCGACCGCGACACCGGGATAGCTCGACGCCTCCACCGTACCGGCGAGATCGACGCCGGGGATCATCGGAAATTGCTGGATAATCGGCGCCTTGCCGGTCAGCGCCATGCCGTCTTTGTAGTTCACGGTCGAGTACTCCACCGCGATCGTGACATCGCCGGCCATGAGGTCTGCGTCCGCGAAATCGACCAGATCGGTCGACAGCTTGTCCCCTGCCTTGGTCGCCAGCAGCGCCTTGAACGTCATGGGTTCATCCTCCGATCGTTGTTGGAATGATGTCGAGCGATTTCACTTGCGCGTCCGATAGCGCTCGGCGGCATGTTCCTGCCTGACATTTGGGAGGATGGCCTGTCGCGCCGCCTGCAAGGCGTCCCATTGGCCCGCATCGGGCAGCGGCGGAATAGTGATCGGCTCACGGCGATCGAACCCGACCAGCGCCGCATCGACGAGTTCTCCGACCTCCATCACGCCCGAGAGCGTGTCGACGTCGACGCCCGAATGGCCCCAGATCTCCGTGCGTGTAGCGGCGGGGAGAACCGCCTGGACATAAACGCCCTTGAGTCCCAGCTCGAGGGTGAGCCCCTGGGACAGGAACGTCACAAATGCCTTGGTCGCGCCGTAGACCGACATGGCGAACTCCGGCGCCAACCCGACGACCGATGAGATATTGACGATCGCCCCTGACCCCGCTGTGGCGAAGCGTGGCGCCACCGCACTGGCGAGCCGCGCGACGGCCGTCGTGTTGAGCGCGATGAGCCGAGCGACGTCTTCGGTCTTCTGTTCGGCGAAGCTGCCGGGAATGTTGCCACCGGCATTGTTGACGAGAACACCGATGCGGTCATCGTCACGCAGGCGCGCCTCAACCTTAGCGAGATCACCGGGGTCGGTAAGGTCGGCCTGCACGACGTCGACCGCGACGCCTGCTTCCGCGCGCAGCCTTGCGGCGACGGCATCGAGGCGCGTCTTATTGCGTGCCACTAGGACGAGATCATGGCCGCGGCGGGCGAAACGGTCGGCGTAAGTTGCTCCGATGCCGGTTGATGCGCCGGTGATGAGAACGATTGGCTTCGTGCTTGCTAAAGAGGTCACGATCGGATGCCTTTAAACATGACGGTTATCATCAATACATCTATATGACAGCCATCATGAAACTGTCAATCCGGTGGCACCCGGTTCGCGGGGACGAACGTCCTACTGGCAGGACGCCTGATGCTCGCCCGCTTAGCAGCGCATGCTCCACGCATTGCGAAAACTACCGCGCCGATGTATTTATGACAGATATCATATTTGCGATAAGCGCTGTCTTTCGATGGCTATGACGAGGAGCTTTGGGAAATGAAGGTCAGTCGGGAGCAGATGGCAGAGAATCGTCTGCGGATCCTCGACGCCGCGAGCCGCCTGTTCCGCGAGAAGGGTTTCGACGCCGTCACGGTGGCAGAGGTCATGAAAGCCGCCGGCCTCACCCATGGCGGCTTCTATGGCCATTTTGAATCGAAGGACGATCTCGTTGCTCAGGCCATCACGCGGGCTCTGGAGACGAGGGCCGGCACGACGCTCGATCTCGACGCCTACATCGCGAGTTATCTGTCACCAGCCCATCGCGATAATCCAGGGGGAGGCTGTCCAACGGCAGGGCTGGCCGCCCAGACGCGTCACCAGAGTGAAGCGGCACGTGCGGCGATGACCGAGGGATTTCGCGGCCAATTGGAAAGAATGACTGCCGCCCTGCCGGACGGCGACGATATCGAACGAAGGCGCAACGCGATCGCGACATTATCAGCCATGGTCGGGGCCGTGATCCTGTCGCGGGCTATCGATGATCCTGAATTGGCTGACGAGGTGCTGGAAGCGACGCGAGCCAGGATAGAAGCGTCAGTCGGCAAGGGCGCTATCTCGAACATGCCGGCCGTCGGGCGATCCTGATGCAAGGGCAGGTTGTCACCGGAGAATCCCATGGCGGCTGCTCACAAGGCGGGCCAACTTGAACATTACTGGCGGTGCGATCGGGCAGATAATGTCCGGACCTAACGGAAGCCGCCATTGGCAAGTGTCGCCGGGACTGACTGCAAAGTCCCAGTTCCCGTCGTTTGATCGATCAGTCGATCAGATCGGAGAAACCGGCAGATCCAAAGAGCGAGTGCATGTCGGCAATCGGAGGGCGAGGCGGAAATAACCGCCAAACGCCCGAAATGGCCGCCGTTAGGCTGCAAATGCCGCCGAACCCCGCCGATAACCGCACAACACCAAGTATCCTCCTAATTATCAAAAGGTTATGACGATCTCGTAGTTCTCATCTTCATCGGGCACTGCCCGCCACCTTGGCTGAAATCGCCTTCTGGGCGAACAATTTGCCGCCGATAGCCCGATATTCCCGCCGATCACCGCATTACATCGTGCAGTACAGCAGACTACCGATGCCTCGCTGTCGCCCGCAAATTTTGTGTGTGTGAAAATAAGTGGTGGAGGATTGGAAGGTTTCGGGCCAAATATTTAGGAAAGCTGCCATTAATCTGCGCCAGATTGGCTACTCTAGCACGATGCCAGCCTTCTCCGCACAGTAGACACGTTCGCGCGCCTGCTCGATGATTCGCCGATTGTAGCGGGCCAGCATTGGGCGATTGTTCTTCGTCACCGTCACATTGATTGTGGCCTGGGGGCGCTGCCGCCAGGCGGCTAAGGCATTAGCCACAAACGCAGGTGCGGCGCGGCCTTCGACCAAGGTCGCAGCGTCGGCGAAAACGTAGTCCACGAAGGCGGTGGAGCACAGATTGAAGGACATCGCCATGTGCGCGCCGTCTGGAATGGGCTGGCAGTAGCTTCGATCCGAAAGCAGGCAGACGTCTTGGTCGTAGGTCCAGACAAAGGCTGCGGCCTGCGTGTCGCGCGCCTCAAACAGCCCTTTGATCATGCCTTCGAACAGGTTCGGCTGGTCATCCCCGATCTGCATCAACAGAACGAAGATCAGCCGGAGCCACTCGACATAGGTCTCCTGCGATACGTCGAGTTGCCGGCACAGGTGGACCTGGTGCGGCTTCTGTCCGTTGACGATCCGTCGATAGACGGCGAGCAGTTCCGGATCGGTCGGCTCGTACTGTCCAACGCCGGGAAAGCTGTTCAACACCTTCTGGATGCAGAAGGGATTGCGGACGAAGTTCAGCAGCTTCGCGGCGAACAGGTCGATAAGCTCAGTCTTGATGTCCGCGCTGCCCGCTGCCAGCTTCTCGAGCAATCCTTTGGTATGGATCGCGACGTTCGCTTCGTACCTGTGGAACAGCGCCTCGAGGTTCATGCGCAGCGGTCCGCCTCCCGGCACATCGAAGCTGAAGAGGTCCAGCATCGACAAGGTCGATGCGATCGCACGCCCGCGGGGGTTCTCCAGCTCAATCCGGTAAGCCTCTCGATCCGCGATGCGAAACGAGCAGATCCGGAAATTACCGCCGGTGCTGTTCGGGTTGCTCGCGTTGAGCCTCTGCTCAACCTGCGACACAAAGTGCTGATTGCGTGTCTCGTTACCGCGCATGCTCTGACGTCTGTCTCCCTTGATCGTAGCACGGCCGCCACTGCAGTGGCGGCGCCGGGATCGCGCGACAGTATGCGTATTCGCCTCAAAGGCAGCTAAGGGGCTTGGCGCGCGCCACTTTGTCTGATCGCCTTGAAGGCGCAAACCTGCCGCCGATAGCCCGATATTCCTGCCGGTCACCGCATGATATCATACGAGACAGCAGACCACCGATTCCACGCTGTCGCCCGCTGTTTGTGGGTCTGAAAGGGGGCCGGGAGCGGACGGGCAGCTTCCCTACTCGCGTCGCCAGTCCAGACATCACGGCGAATTGCCCAAGGACGGAGCTGACGTAGGGCTGGTCGCGTGCGAAAGTTCGTAGGGTACCGCATCTTCGTTCGCGTCCCGCGGAGGGAGGCCTCCACCTCAGCCCATGTCGCAGAGGATGAAGAGAGCCATGACCTCGGCCCTTAGCTTCCAGACCAAGCCCCTCCACTTCATCGAGGACCTGCAGCAGCCGGTGAAGGGCTACGACATCGACATCGAGCAGTTCGAGGCGGGCGCCTTCCAGGGATCGCTCATTCACGGCGCTGCAGACGACGTTCTCGTTAGTTTCGGCCGCTTCAACAGGGGCGTGCGCTCGCGCGGCATCTGGAGCGGCGACAAGGTGGTGCTGGGCCTCCTGGTCGGCTGCAGCCAGCGCGCTACCCAGAGGTCAGTCGATGCCTCGCCGGGAAGCCTCGTTTGTTGCCCCGCCGGCCATGAGCATGACAGCACCTATCGCGGGCACTCCTCCTTCGCCGGCCTTGCCTTCGATGCCCGGTCCGCGCCATCCCTCTTCGGGTCCTATGGCGAGCGTCTTGCCGATGCTGATCTTCGGGACTTCGTGCATGTCCGACCGCCGCAGGAGCTAGGCGACCGGGTCACCGCTCGCTTGGCGAGGATCGTCCCTCGGCTGGCCGCGGCGACCCTGTCCGAGGCTGGCGCACGCTATTGGAGCCGGGCCATCGTGGAAGCCTTCGCCGCGCTCCTCACCACCGGCCTTCGCTCGCCGGAGCGGGACAGGCCAATCCCCTCCGCCCGGATCGTCCGGCAGGTCGGGGACCTTGTCGGGCCGAACCTGTCCCAGCTGCATCACATCTCCGACATCTGCCGCGCGCTCAACGTCTCCCGGCGCACGCTTCACCGCGCCTTCGACGACGTCGTCGGGATCGGACCCGTGACCTATCTCCGCCATAAGCGCCTCAACGCGGCACGCCGCGCACTCCAGACCGCAGCCCCGCCCGGCCAGACCGTCACCAGGATCGCGCTCGATCATGGCTTCGACGATGTCGGGCGCTTCTGCGCATATTACCAGAATATGTTTGGAGAATACCCTCTCAATACATTGAAGAAACGTCATTAGCTCGAGCTGGAGCAGCAACTCGCGCCAAAGTGATGAGGGTTTTACCGGTTCATCTGTTTGTTGCTGTGGAGTGGCACAAGCTACGTACGGGCTGACGATGGAGGTAAGGTAAGCTTTCGACTGATCGTCGAGAGCTGGCGAAACGCTATGATGCCCGTGATCAAGAGCGGCCGCGTCCGGCAGCGACACATGATGTGGCAGAGTGCGGAATGCCGTTCATCGACATCTTCGCGTGGATCGTCCTCCTCGTCGCTGTGGTGACACTCGCCGCGATCGTGGTTGCGCTGGGCATCATGCCCGGCCGCATCGCCCGCCGCCGCAACCATCCCTGGGCGGACGCAGTCTCGGTGGGAAGCTGGGCGACGCTTGTCTTCGGCCTCGTCTTCTGGCCGCTCGTGTTGATTTGGGCCCACGTGGATTGGCCCACCAGACGGGGCGGGCCGACATGATCGTCGTGCTCCTCAACAGCTATATCGCCCTGCTGGCCCTCTTCGTCTGGCTGCGCTTCATCCCCTTCAACGCGTTCTGGAAGCTCTCACCCGTCCTCGTCCTCCTCGCTCTCCTCGTCGGCCTGTTCATCCCGATGGGGTGGGGCGCGCCGTCGGGCCCGGTGGCGGTGGTCCGCAACGCCGTCGCGATTACGCCCTCCGTAGCGGGCGAGGTGGTTGAAGTGCCGGTCCAGGCCAACACGCCGCTCAAGGCGGGCGACGTCCTATTCCGCATCGATCCGACCATATATGAGGCACAGACGCGCGGCATCGAGGCGCAGCTCCAGCTCGCCGCTCTCCGCCTCGAGCAGTTCACGACCCTGCAGCGCGCGGACACCGGCCGAGCCTTTGACGTCCAGCAGAGACAGGCAGAGCGCGACCAGCTCCAGGCGGCCCTCGACGGCGCCAAATGGAGCCTCGACCGGACGACGGTGCGGGCGCCGGCCGACGGCTACGTCACCAACCTTGCTCTGCGCGAGGGCGCGCGCGTCACC
The DNA here is from genome assembly GCF_031456575.1 of Ancylobacter sp. 3268. Taxonomy (NCBI): domain Bacteria; kingdom Pseudomonadati; phylum Pseudomonadota; class Alphaproteobacteria; order Hyphomicrobiales; family Xanthobacteraceae; genus Ancylobacter; species Ancylobacter sp. 3268. Next base: position 5,359 of record NZ_JAVDUX010000036.1, on the reverse strand, counting down.
GGGCAGTCGCCCGTGATGGCCTTCATCGACACGTCCGACACGCTGATCGGGATGGAGATCGCGCAGAACGACGCCCGCTTCGTCGAAGCCGGCCAGCCGGCAGAGGTCACATTCAAGATGTTCCCGGGGCAGGTCTTCGCAGGCAGGGTCGAGGCCGTGCTGCAGGCCGTCGCGACGGGGCAGACGGAGGTGGGCGGTGCGGCCGTGGCGCCACCGGCCATCGCGCCAACCCCCTTCGTGGTGCGGATACGGCTCGACGAGCGAGCGCTTGCGGCCCGCCTGCCCGCCGGCAGCACCGGGACGGCGGCGATCTACACCGAGCACGTCAAGCCGGCGCATGTGATCCGCAAGGTGATACTGCGGCAGACGGCGATTCTCAACTACGTGAACCCTTTCTAAGGCTCAAGCCATGAGACACTGCTTCCCCTGTGCCCGGGCCGGTCTCGTTGCCGCTGCATTGAACGCAGTCACAATTGCCACGCTCGCCACCGTCGCCGCGGCGATGCCTGCCGTAGCGCAAACTCTCCCCGCTGATAGCCTAGTCGGCCGCCAGATCCAGCGTCGCGCGACCGAGGCCGTCATATGGGGCATGCCGGCGGTCAATTATGACCTGATGTTCCAAGCTGCGTTGAAGGCAGGAGCGAAGGAGAACCAGATCGTCTACTGGTCGAACTTCCTCGACTGGAGGAACCAGACGCTCACGCCCAATCCCACCACAATCTACCTGATGCCGTTCCTCAACATGAAGGATGTTGGTCCCATGGTCGTGGAGATCCCACCGGCCGAGGGTGGCTCGATCACGGGAACCATCTTCGATGCGTGGCAAGTGGCGCTCGAGGACGTTGGTCCGGCCGGTGCGGACAAAGGCAAGGGCGGAAAATACCTCGTCCTTCCGCCGAGCTACGGCGGGACCGTGCCGAACGGCTACATCGTGCTTCCGTCGCGTACCAACATGGCTGGCGCACTTCTGAGGTCCAATGTCGCCAGCGGCTCCGCTGCAGACATCGCGAACGCAGTGGCTTACAGCAAGCAGATCAAGCTTTACCCTCTGTCCAGCGCTGCCAACCCGCCGCCGACTGCATTTGTCGATGCGATTAGCGCCGAGTTCGACAGCACGATCCCTTACGACACCCGCTTCTTCCAATCCCTTGATCGCTTCGTGCAAAGGGAGCCGTGGCTGGAGCGTGACAGGGCTATGATCGACCTGCTCAAGTCAATTGGGGTTGAACAGGGCAAGCCTTTCGCTCCCAGCGCCGAGGCACGCAAGCTCCTCGATCAGGCTGCCATCGAAGCCCACGCCGTGCTGGATCAGGGCTACGAGGCTCTGTTCTCGCCATACTACCCGGAGGTGCAATGGGCGCTTCCGCTTACGCCTGAACTCACCAAGGGATTGTCCGACGACTTTGCAGAGCCTGGTGTCTATCCCACCGATACACGTGGTGTCTTCTTCTCGATGGCGTTCTCCAGCGTGAAGCACCTGGGGACAGGTCAGTTCTATCTGGTGGCGCTCCGCGACAGGGTAGGTCAGCCGCTCCAAGGCGACCAGACCTATCGCCTGAGGATGCCTGCCAATGTGCCGGCGAAGCTCTACTGGTCGGCCACCGTCTACGACCGTGTGACGCACGCCCTGATCCGCGACCAAAAATGGCCGTCCCGTGGCTCGACGACGCCGGGACTGCAAATCAATCCGGACGGGTCGGTCGATCTCTTCTTCGGACCGAAGCCGCCAGTCGGCAAGGAGTCGAACTGGGTTCCCACGCAGCCGGGCCGCGGCTGGGAGATCATGATGCGCTTCTACGGGCCCCAAAAGCCGCTCTTCGACAAGACATGGGTGCTGCCGGATGTCGAGAAGATCGCCGTGTCGCCACCCGCTTCCGTTTTGAAGGGCCAGTAAGGGAGATTACCTATGGACCGCCGCGCGTTTCTCTCGACCTCCGCCTTTGCCGCGCTGGCCGCGGCTTCGACAACCCACCTGCCGGCCTTTCTCGATCCTATCGGGGCCGTCTATGCGCAGACAGGCGCCGGCCCGAAGCCGGCGACCGAGCACACGCTCGCCGCCAACAGAAAGGTGCTGGAGACGCTGCCCTTCAACAATCGCCAGGATTTCGAGGACGCCACGCGCGGGCTCATTGCGCGTCCTGAGACGCTCACGATCCGCGACGCCGCCGGGGGCGTGGTGTGGGATCTTGAGGCCTACAAGACGTTCATCGACGTCGACAAGCCCGCGCCCGACACCGTCAACCCCAGCCTCTGGCGCAACGCCCAGCTCAACATGCAGCACGGCCTTTTCCGCGTGCATGACCGGATTGTTCAAGTCAGGGGCTACAATCTCGCCAATGTCACGTTCGTCCAAGGCGACACGGGCTGGATCGTGCTCGACGCCGGCAGCGACCTTGAGAGCACGAAGGTCGCGTATGAACTCGTCACCGAGCATCTCGGCGAGCGTCCCGTGCTGGCTGTCGTCTACAGCCATTCTCACGGCGATCACTATGGTGGCGTGCGTGCGCTCGTTGATGAAGCGGATGTCACAGCCGGCAAGGTGCAGATCTTGGCGCCGCTGCACTTCACCGAGCATGCCATCAGCGAGTTCGTGATCGCTGGCAACGCTATGGGTCGGCGCGGTATATACATGTACGGCCCGCTTCTGCCGCGCAATGCCCAGGGCGGTGTCAATGCCGGCCTCGGCCAGACCGTCAGCCATGGGACCACGGGGCTTATATTACCGAGCCGCGAGGTGAAGGAGACGGGAGAGGAGATCACAATCGACGGGGTGCGCATGGTGTTCCAGCTGACCCCCGGTACCGAGGCTCCTGCCGAGATGAACACCTATCTCCCGCAGTTCCGGGCGATGTGGATGGCGGAGAACACCACCAACACGATGCACAACATCCTGACGCTGCGCGGCGCCCAGGTCCGCAACGCGCTCAACTGGGCCAAGTACATCAACGAGACGATCGAGCTCTATGGCGACAGCACGGACGTCAAGTTCCAGGCCCACCATTGGCCGATGTGGGGAAGCGAGAGGATTGTCGATTATTGGAAGAAGCAGCGCGACCTCTACAAGTACATTCACGATCGGTCAGTGCACCTGATGAACAAGGGATACACAGGGGTCGAGATCTCGAACCTCATCAAGCTGCCGCCGGAGCTCGACGAGGCGTGGTTCAATCGCGGCTACTATGGGTCCCTTAAGCACAATTCCCGCGCCGTCTATCAGTTTTACATGGGCTTTTATGACGGCAACCCGACGACCCTCGACCAGCTGCCGCCGGAAGAGGCGGCGAAGAAGTACGTCGACTACATGGGCGGCACCTCGGCCGTGCTCGAGAAGGCGAAGGCGGATTTCGACAGGGGCGAGTATCGCTGGGTGGCGGAGGCCCTTAAGCACGTCGTCTTCGCAGATCCTGCCAATGCGGACGCCAAGGCACTTCTCGCCGACGCCTATGAGCAGATGGGCTACCAGGCCGAGAGCGGGCCGTGGCGCTCGGTCTACCTGCAGGGTGCCCTCGAGCTGCGGCGCGGCGTGCCGGATGCGGGATCGATCGACACGGCGGGCCCGGACACGATCCGCGCCATGCCGCCGGAAATGTCGTTCGACTATCTCGCGGTGCAGCTCGATGCGGACAAGGCCGCCGGCAAGACGCTGTCGCTGACCATCGACTTCAGTGACCTGAGGGAGGCCTACGCCCTGACGATCGAGAATGGCGTCCTCAATTACTCGAAGAAGCCGGCCAAGACCGATGCGAAGCTCACGCTCGCCAAGGCGACTTTCGACCGATTGCAGACCGGCGAGCTTTCGGCAGACGCCGCCATGACCTCCGGCGACATCGCGGTGGATGGCGACAATTCGGCTCTGAAGGAGTTCGTCGACCTGTTCGAGAAGCCGCCCTTCTGGTTCAACATCGTCACGCCGTAAAGGCTCACCATGCGCTCCCCGGTTCCTGCCACCCTTGCCCTCGCTTTGGCGTCCCCGGCTCTTGCCGCGGACCTCTCCGTTCCCATGGCGCCACCCGAGCCGCCGCCCCTCGTGGTGGAGGGACCGACATTCTCGTTCACCGCCTATCTCTGGGCCGCCGGCCTCACTGGCCGCTCGTCAACCCTGCCGCCGCTCCCCACCACCGACATCGACATCTCTTTTGTCGACGCCCTTCCAGATTTCGACGGCGGCATCATGGGCGCTGGCGAGATCAGCTGGGGGCGCTGGCACTTTTTGACCGACATCATGCTGTCGCAGGTCAGCCCCGAAGGCTCTCTCCTCGGCGCCGACGTCGAGCTGCGCACGCGCAGCATCACGCTGCAGCAGGACGTGCTCTACCGCGTCTACTCCGACGCCACGGTCGATCTCGATCTCGGCGCCGGCCTGCGCTACTGGCACCTCGACAACCGACTCAAGATCGGCCCGACCGCGCTCGTCCCGGGCGGTGTCGACTACGACGTCAACGAGGACTGGGTCGATCCCGTCCTCGCGGCGCGGGCCATCGTCCGAGTCAGCGGCCCCTGGAGCCTCACCCTGGCCGGCGACATTGGCGGATTCGACGTCGGCTCCAAGCTCACCTACGAAGTCGTCGGCCTCGTCAACTACCGGTGGAGCGACAGCTGGACCTTCCATACCGGCTACCGCCTCCTGTCGGTCGACTACGAGAACGGCGATTTCCTCTACGACGTGCGCCAGCACGGTCCGATGCTGGCCGCGACCTACAAATTCTAGGAAGGGAACGGCAGACTTCGACGAACGGCAGCTTTCGGCGAGCCGGCGCTTGCAGACAAATGGCCGGTTTAAGGGCGCAAACCTGCCGCCAAATGCACGATATTGCCGCCGATTGATACGTAAACGCCGCCGAAAACCACCGATGGCCGCGTGGCGTTGAATATTTTCATATTTGTCAGAGGTTTATCACTATCTCATAGTTCTCATCTTCATCGGGCGCTGCCCGCCAGTTAATTTCGGTAACCATTTGGTTTTACATCACTTTTAGCGTAATCGCTAATGCTATGTCGCTATTTCACCCCACATTTTTGATTTGCTGCCGCCGCCTTTGACATCCGAATGATGCCCTGTCGTTGGTCGACCTTGAACGGCGTCGAGCCACTGTCGCGGTAGCGCCAGCAGCAGACCTTGCCGAGCGCGTGTCTGAGCGTCAGGTATGGGGCGGAGGCTGTGTGAAAACCCCTGATTTTGCTATGTTTAGGCACTGCTTCGGAGGTGCCAGATGGGACGTTTTGTCGAGGCTGCCGACCGTCATCAGGCGAGCTTTCTGCCCGCGTGTTTGGAGGACTATGTCGATCCCGACAATCCGGTCCGCATCATCGATGCCTTTGTCGATGAACTCGATCTTGCCGAGCTCGGTTTTGCCCGCGT
>NZ_JAVDUX010000035.1:0-18341 GCF_031456575.1 Ancylobacter sp. 3268 | reverse complement strand
CGAAAGGGCGCCCCCAGCCGATTAAAGGCGTTCATCGCCGCGATGGTGATCGTGAGATCCACAAGCTCCTTCGGCGCGAAGGCGGCGCTGGCTGCCGCGTAGGCTTCATCGGAGGCGTGCGTCTCGCTGACCAGCGTGACCTCCTCAGCCCAGGCGAGAGCGGCGCGGTACTGTTCAGAGAACAGATGGGGCACTTCATCCCAGACCGGAACCAGGACGACCTTTTCGAGAGGCATCGTCTTGAGCAGGTAGCGCGTATGCAGGTCGATGCAGTGCGCGCAACCATTGATCTGCGAGACCCGCAGGAAGACGAGGTGGATAAGCTCCTGGGGGAGATCGGTGCCCGTGGTGATGTAGTGATGGACGCCGTAGAGCGCTTTGGCCCCCTGCGGGGCCACCTCGTTCCAGGCAAGCCGCTTGTTCTCGCTCATATCTCGTCCTTGTGCTCGGAGCGCCGGAGATCGACGTTCGAAGTCATGACGAGCCGAGCGAACCCGATGTGACATGCCACGCTGCACTTCGACTCGAAGCAGCTCAGATTGCAGCCCAGTGCTTCTTCGTCCGCTCCCAATCAGGCTCAATGGCTTAATTGGGGACCGGCATGGGGTCGGAGACGGCCCCGATTGTGCCGTTGCGTTGATGAAAGCCCCGCGGCAATGACCGGGCGGGGCGTTTTGTTGACAGTCCGCTTTGATCGAAGCCAGGAACAAAGCGGACGGACGACAGGCGTAAAGGTTTGGCTACCGTGAAAGAGATTTTCGTAGTGACACATACCGAGGCCACCCATCACCTGGAGAAGAAGGTCGGGGGTTGGTACGACAGTGACTTAACTCACCGCGGCTTGCGACAGGCAGATGTCCTCGCCGAACACCTTGCAAACCTAATCGGTCCAAGCGAAGTCGAAATCTACAGTTCTGACCTGAGACGGGCGTCTCAGACTGCGGCTGCAATCGCCAAGCGTCTGGCTCAGACGACGCGGGAGACCTCAGCCTTGCGGGAAATCAGCTACGGGGTCGCAGGTGGCAAGCCCCAAGAATGGCTCGACTCACGTTATATTCCGGCACCGGATAATAATCGGCTCGATCATGATTGCGGCATTGAAGGCGCCGAAACACGACGCGACGTTGCAAAGCGGGTGTTTCCTTTTATCGATGAGATTGTCGGAGGTCGATGTGAGACACAGATCATCGTGACGCACGGTTTTACGCTTAGCATGGTCGTTGCTTCATGGATGAGAATCCCCATCGATGCGGCAGGTTTTGTGTCCTTCCCGGTTAAATCGGGAAGCATAACCCGACTTAGACAGGACGATTTTTTCCGTAACCGGTCTGTAATCTCCGTTGGGGACGTTAGTCATTTTTCCTGATCTGATTGGATCGTCCTGACACGTGGAGGCTGGCGTTGTTCCCCGCCTTCACGTTGATAAAGTTCGCCCAGGCTTCCATGAGTTTGCGCCGCCTCTCGAGAGCATCGCCGCGTCGATAGGCTCGCTCCACCTCATTGCCGAAGACATGCGCCAGCGCTGCTTCAGCGAGTTCGCGGGGGAAATTGGTCGCTTCTCCCGCCCAATCGCGGAAAGCCGATCTGAAGCCGTGCACCGTGACACCCTCACGGTCCATCCGGCGATGTAGCAACACAGCCATGGCCATGTTCGAGAATGGCCTTCCCGTCTTGTGGCCCGGAAAAACAAAGTCGCCGCTCGTCCGCAACGGTTCCACGGTGGTCAGAATCTCCAGGCACCGATTGGACAGTGGCACGCGGTGAATGCGGCCTGCCTTCATCCGGGCCGCCGGGATGGTCCAGACCTTGGCGGTCAGATCAATCTCCGGCCATGTTGCCCCGGTTACTTCGCCGGTTCTGCTGGCGGTCAGGATGGTGAACTCCAGCATCAGCGCCGCGACGGCCTCGCGCTTCCGCAACTCGGCGACGAATGCCGGCACATCGGTATAGGGCATTGCGGCATGATGCCCCCGCTGCACCTTCTGCCGGCGCGGTAACAGGGCGTCGAGCTGTCCCCGCCAGCGGGCGGGGTTGTCGCCTGAGCGGAGCCCCTTGGCCCGAGCGGCTTCAAGAACGCGTTCGATACGCCCGCGTAGCCGGGATGCCGTTTCCGGCGTCTTCTTCCATATGGGGTTGAGCACTTCCAGCACATGCTGGGTCGTGATCTTGTCGATAGGGCGAGGCCGGAGCTTCGCGGCCAGCGTTGTTAGCGAGTACTCCCATTGGTCTCGGTGCTTGGCGCTGCGGTAGCCTGTTTCGATGTCCTTCAGGAGAGCGTCGGCGAACTCCCCGAAGCTGACGCCGGTGGCTTCTTCCCTGTTTGCCTCCCGACGCGCGTCGATGGGGTTCCTGCCGGAGGCAAGCATCTTGCGCGCGTGGGCGGCGAGCTCGCGAGCTGTGCTGAGTGAAACCGATGAAAGGCCGCCCAGTCCCATTTCGCTAAGCTTTCCATTTCGGCGGAATAGGTAGACCCAACGCTTAGATCCATTGGCGTCAATCACCAGATAGAGGCCGCCGCCATCGGAATGCCGGCCGGGTTTGGAGATGGCGGCAACGCCCCGCGCAGTCAGCTTGTTCACCTGCCGCGCCATGCGACACCCCAACTTCACCCTAACTTTCACCCTAACTCGCGACAGTGCTTCGGGCAAACGTGAGAGGGCATCAGCGGAACAGAAGCGCCCCAATGTGTTGCTAGATACGGGTCTCTGCGGGCAGTAGAAAACACACCAGAACATCAGTTAGACGGACACTCTCTTCCGCCATTGCCCCACGCCAAAGAACACGGCGCGCATCCTGCCGGATGCGCGCCTTTCGGGTTTCGTGCCGGGCCGGTGCGGCCGAAGGCTACTCCCGCTTGTACAGCCGGCGGGCGAACTCGATCTCGGAGACGCCGTTCATGGCATCGGTGTTACCCTGCGCCGCCAGCGCCCGGAAGATGCGCTCGGCGGACTGGTAGTCGCGGATGTTGAAGTAGCTCCAGCCGCGCATCATCATCAGGTCCTGCTGTTCCGGCGAGATGCGGGCGCGCTCGTCGAGCGAGATGATCGCCTCGACATAGCGCTGGTCCCTGTAGAAATCGTAGGCGCGCTGGGCGAGCAGGTCGGCGGTCAGCTGCATGGCGCGGCGCGGCGACTGCGGCGCCTCGGTGGCGGCGACCTGCGCCTGGTTGGTCATGCCCTTGCGCATATAGGCCAGCGATTTGCCGTAGGCGGCCTCCTCGGCGATCCGGCCGCTGCCGGTGCGGATCGCCTCGTCGAAGGCGGTGACCGCCTCGATCGGCCGGTTGAGCTCCATCAGTCGCCAGCCGCGGGAGAGCGCGGCGGCACCGCCGCCGCCCTGGGTGCCGCCGCCGGAGGTGGTGCGGGACCGGTTCGCCGCAGCCGGCTGGTAGCCGGCCGATTGCGCATAGGCGCGCCGGACCGGGGCGGGCTGAGCCGTCTGCATCGGCGCGACCTGCGTCGTCTGGACCGGGACCGGCTGGAAAGGCTGCCCCGTCGCCTGCCCCGTTGCCTGGGCCGGGATCGGCTGGAATTGGGATGGCACCGGCTGGAAACCGGTCGTCTGCGGCTGCCCGGCGCCATAGGCGAGGCCCGCGGCCGGCGCGCCGGTATTCGCCGGCGGCGGGGTGACGCGCAGCGCCGCCGCGACCAGGGGATCGGTGGTGCGGTTGATCTGGCCCTGCAGGTTGCGGGCTTCGAGCTGGGCGCGAAGATTCGCATCGACCAGTGCGACGATGCGCTCCGAGCGGCCGCGCCAGCTCTGCACCAGCGCGTTCAGCCGCGCCGCATCGTTGAGCCGCCAATAGGTGAGGGCGAGGCCGTAGGAGGACGGCTCGTCATTGGGGTCCCAGGACAGCGCGGTCTGGAACCAGGCCTGCGCCACCACCAGTTGCCCGGTATTGTAGGCGTACCAGCCGAGTGCCTGCGCGCCGGGCACGTATTTGTCGTGCATCACCACTGGGCTGAAGCGCGTCAGCACCGTTTCGGAGAGCACCGGCGGCGGCGCGGCGGTGAGCAGGCTGATGACGACGTCGAGATAGGCCTTGCCGTTCTGCGGCGCGGCATCGCGCCATTGGAAGGCGATCGGCTCGGCCTCCAGCGCGCGGCCGAGCGAATTCAGCGCCAGCACGTAGCCTTCCGCCGCCTTGGCGCCGCCCTGGCGGTCGAGTGCCAGCTTGAACCAGTCGAGCGCGCGCGAGGCTTCGTCGTGGCGGAACAGATACCAGCCGAGCAACAGCGGATCGTCGGGCGTGTTGCCGGCGCGGGCAAGGGTCTCCAGGCGGGCGATGTCGTCGTTGGAGACGATGAATTCCGGATTTTCCGCCGCGCGACCCACCCGCCGGCGGATCAGCTCGTCGCGGATGGTGGTGAATTCCGGCTGGCCCTGGGCGTCCTTGCGTTCAAGCGCCAGCAACTGCTTCACCTGCTCGTCGTCGAGGAGCGGCAGCGCCTTCTGGATGGTAGCGAGGCGTTCGGCGGGGTCGTTGCAGTTGGTCAGCAGGTAGGTATAGGCGTCGAGGGACCGCTGCATCTGGTTGGTTTTGGCGAATGCCTCGCCGACCCGCCAGAGAATATCGACATTCGCGCAGGTGAGGAGGCCCGGCGTCTCCGTGGCCATGCGCAGCACCGTGCTCCATTGCTGGGCATCGGAGGCGTTGATCAGCCGGCGGCGGTTCTCGCTCTCGTCGAGGCGGGCGAGGAGCTCGGCTGGCGGCTGCCATGAGGGATCGGTGGCCTGGCGGGCGGCGATGGCGCTGCGCACGTCGGAAAGCTTGCCCTCGGCATAGAGCTTCCACATGCGCTCGAGATCGGGGTCGGACTGCGGGCCGAACAGGTCGGCCGGCGGCGACCAGTCGGGATAAAGCGCGCGCAGGCGGGCGATCTCGGCTTCGAGACGACGCGTGTCGCCCTGGGACGCGAAGTAGCGCAGCGCGCTCTCGTCGATGCCGGGGCGAGCGGTGCCGTCGGCCGTCGGCGTCCTGTCGGCGGCCGGTGCATTGCCGACCGGGAGCTCGATCTGCTGGGCGATGGCGGGGATGACGGCTCCCCCCAAGAGCAACAGCAGAGCGGCTCGCTTCAGAGACATCGCGGGTACTTCTCCACCAGCACGGCCCAACTCAGCAAAAACAGGGTCGACGGGTAGTAGAGCGTGGGTTCGAACCGTCGAAGGTCCCGTGGAATCGTGGTCCGGTCCAGTGCGCAGGCGAGCAGGGCGCCCAGCATGCGATAGCCCGGCTCGGTCAACTGGTTCACCACCCGGCCGGTCGGGATGTCGACGATGGCGGGAACCCCGCCATTTTCGGCCAGCCAGCTGCGCCGGAAGCTCTCCAGTATCTGCGAGTCCTCGATTCCTGCCCTCAACAGGTAAAGAAATATCCTTAACGAATTGTAACCAAACACGGGGGGAAAGCCCTCGGCGACGGTCACCGGCCCGCGTGCCGGAGCGGCGATCCAGTCCGGCGGCAATTGCGCCGGCCCGAGCCGCGCAATGGTGAGAAGATCGAGGCCGCTGACGCCGAGCCTGACCCAGTCGGTCTCCGGCGCCAGCTGGGCAAACACCGGAAAAGCTTCGAAAATCCAGTAGGATAGATTGAGGATAGGTCCGTCCTTGCGCTCCTCGGCCGAGAAGCCCTGGACGCCCGGCAGCAGCACCAGCCGGTCGCCGGACTTCACCACCAGCTTGGCACCGAGCGCGCGGGCGATCTTGCGGGCGGCGTCGGTATAGGCCGGGCTGCTCCAGCTGATACCGGCGCGGGCGAGGGCATAGGCGATTAATATATCGCCGTCGCTCGCGGCATTGACGTCGGTGACGTGCGGGGTCGCGTTGGGGTCCCAGCGCCAGGCGGCCAGGCCGTCGTCGCGAATCATCAGCTCGGTGCGGGTGAAGCTCCAGATGCGCTCGAAGCTGCTGCGGTCGCCGGCGAGGAAGGCCAGCAGCATGCCGTAGCCCTGGCCCTCGCTATGGCTGATGTCGCCATTGGCGGTGTCGACCACCCGCCCGTTCTCGGCGACGAAGCTGTTCCTATAGGCGTTCCACGCCTCGATCGGCACCGTATTGGCCATGGTCTGCGCCTTCAGCGGCGTGGCACCGCCGATCCCGAGGGCGAGAAGGGCGGCGAAGGCGACGAGGCCGGCCGTGAGGCGGACGATGAGCAGCCGCCTCATGAAGGTCGACCCAGCCGGCGCAGCATCAGGAAGGTGGTGATGCCGAGAACCAGCGATACGATCATCAGCATCAGCGCATAGGGCACGATGTTGGTCGACAGCCAATTGGCGCTGATCATGCGGATATTGGCGATGCTGAGCGGGGTGGTGACGATGAAGCGATGGCTGTTCACTTCGCGCCGCTCGACCTCCCCGGAGGCGGATTGCAAGGCCACCGCCTGGCCGCCAATGCGGTTCCAGGTCCTGTCGGAGACCAGCTGCGTCATGCCGCCCGCCAGTGTCTCGGAGGTGCGCCCGGTCACCAGGGTCCACACCGCCGCGTCGTTGGGGCTGTTGCCCTGCGCCATCAGCACCGAGGTGCGCGGCGGCGGCTCGTAGAGGGTGCGCTGCCCCTGGTTGATCCGCAGCGATTCGAAGCTGATGGAGAAGGTGCGCTTCAGCCATCCCTCGAAGCTGTCGGCGAGGGCGCGCAGTGCGCCGGTGTTCTGCACCGCATTGCGCCAGCGTTCATAGACCTCGGGCGTGTTGGTGTCGTCGGCGGTGCCCGCCGCCGTCGCCGCGCCGCCGGTACCGCCGCTCTGGCGGGCGCGGAAACGCTCCAGCACGCCGTCGTAATTATCGGCATTGTCCGTGCCCGCGGCGGCATCGTCGCCGGCCGAGACCACCCAGTTGGAGCGGGTGGATGCGGAGATGCCGACCTGGTCGAGCACGCTGGCCGGAATCTGGTCGATGTCGCCGATGAACAGGGCGTTGCGCTCGCCGAGCGTCGCCGCGGCCGGGGAGACGTCGAGCGGCAGCGGCCGGCCATGCGCGCGCGCCAGCCTGGCCAGCAGCGTTGCCGCGGTTGCCAGCGTCGTTGCGTTCTGCCGGGCCAGCACCACCGCCGTCGGGGGGCCGGCGAGGCCGTAGGGGAAGGCGTCGGCGGTAAGGGCGGCGAGATTGGGCACGGTGCCGATCCGCGCGAAATTCTCCATCGCGAACTCGGTGGAATCGAACAGCACGAAGCGGCTGTCGCCCGGCAGCGTCGCGCCGGGCAGGCAACGGGCGTCGGATTCGGTGTCGAGCACCACTTCCAGCCAGAGATGGTTGATGCCGGGCCGGAAATTGCGCAGCGGGATCTGCATGGGCTGGTGCTGCATCAGCCCGCCGCCGCGGGTGGTGATCGGCAGGTTGGAGGCGATCTGCTGGTTCACATAGACATCGACATGGCTGCCCGGCCGCACCGCGGCGGTGAAGGCGACGTCGAGCAGCAGGGTGGCGTTGCCGTAGAACTCGGCGAAGAAATCCGCCGGCAGGGCGATCTGGAACTCGACGCGCAGCCGCCGGCCGGAAAATTCCTGCGTGGTCACGCCGAGCTCGGCGAGCCGCACCGTGCGGGCGCCGTTGAAAAGCGGCGCATTGGGCGCGAAGCTGGTCGCGGTCTGGATGGCGTCGGTCTGATTGAGCACGAAGTCGTTGAGCCGGTCGATGGCGCGGTCGACATCGGCGGCCGTCGGGCCGGAGAGCACCAGCGTCGGGGTGCCCAGCCGGCTGTCCTCGACCAGGTTGGCGACCGGACGCTGGCGCGCCTCGGCCATCGGGTTGGCCATCAGCCGCGGCAGCTCGGCGGCCGAGCCGATCACGACGTTGAGCGTGCCGGTAGGGGCGGGACCGGCGGCCCCGTCGGCGATGGTCACTGCCGGATTGGGAAACAGCCCGCGCAAGGCGAGGCCCTGGATGGCGCGCAGCACCCGCGGCGAGCTGTTCTCCACCGATCCGGGGGTGATGACGCGGATATTGGTGGCGCCCCGCGCGTCGAAGCCGATGGCGGCGAGATCGTCGAGGCCGCCAAGGATCGTCGGCCGTCCGCCGGCATAGGCGATGCCGGTGCCCTCGTTATTGATCTCGGTCCACAGCTCGTAGCTGGCGGTGACCGCGCAATCGGTGCGGTGGCGCTGGGTCACCTCGATGCGGATGAGGTTGGCGCCGGCGCGGAGCGTGCCGCGCGGTATCGGCGCGGCGATCCGCGACGGCTCCTGCGAGGAAGAGATCGGCGTTTCGACGACGGCCTGGCCGTTGATGGTCACGCGGATGCGCGAGCTCTCCGGCATCACCACCACGGCGTTGAGGTAGCTGAGCAGGAAGGTGGCTTGGCGCGCCGCCTCCTCCTGCGTGGCATAGATCACGAAGGCGCGGGAGGCGACTTCGCCGGCGAACACCATGCGCTGCTGCGGGATGATGTAGCGGTCCGGTCGCGGCGGTGCCACCGGTTGCCGTGCCGCCGTCGTCGCGGCGGGGGCGGCCGGCTGGCCGGGGACCATCTGGAACGGGGCGGCTGCCGGTGCGCCGCCGCCCTCGGTTTGCGACGGCTGGGCGGCAGGGGCTTCCAGCGCGGGGGCCAGCGCGGCGGGAGCCTGTGCGAAAGGCGCCTGCGCCGCCGGGGGGCGAGGCTGCGCCACGGCGGAGGGTGTGCCCGGCGCTGCCGCACCCGGCGCGATCATCGGCACCGAGACCGGCGGCGGGGCGGAGCCGGGGGCGCGCGCCGCGCCGCCGAGCGGCGGCGTCATCTGGAACAGGCCGGTGCCTTGTCCGGCACCGCTGCCGGGCGATTGCTGGGCGGCCGCCGGATCGGCCGCCAGCGTGCCGAGCAACGCGGCGCCGAGGGCGAGCGTCCCGGCCAGGGCATGGAGGGAGCGGCGGGTCCGCATGGTCACGACTCCCGCTTGGCGGCGGCGAAGAGCGGGTTCCGGCGGCGTTCCCGCCAGAGCCTCTGCAGGTGGACGAGATAGGAGAGGCCGCGGCCGGTATGGTAGAGCGCCTGCCGGATGAAGCGCAGCGTGCCGAGCAGCACGCCGGGATTTTTCCGGCGCGATTCCTGGAATTTCCGCCACTCGTCGGCATTGGCGAAGATCAGGTCGGCGACCATGCGGTAATGCGTCGGCGTCTGCGGCTCGAACTGGCAGCCGAACACCACGCCGTCCTTGTCGTGCTCGATGTTGCGGATGGAGAGCGGCAGCGCGTCCGGGCCGATATCGGCATGCGGCGTGAAGCGCAGCTGCGCCTGCTGTCCGCGCTCGAAGTCCGGCCCCTCCGCCCCTTCGGCGAGGCGGATGCGGGCGCCGCCGGTGGAGCCGTCCTCCACCATGGCCGCATAGGCGATGCCGTCTATGGTGATCTCGCAGCGGCGTTGCAGGTTGACGCGGTGGGTGCGGCGGCGGTTGCGCCGTTCCGACACCACGCCGAGCGCGCAGCCGGCGATCAGGAGGTTGAGCACGTTCCAGCCGCCGACCACGATGATGACATCGGCGTTGAACGGCTCGGTGACTGCCCGGTAGATCGAGACCAGCAGCGCCGCGATCAGCACGGCGAAGATGATGAAGAACGGCCGGCCAATCTCCGAGACGCGGCTTTCGGCCATGTTCTCGCCCTTGGAGGTCACATTGAAGGTCGGTTTTCGCGGATTGGCGATCACCGAGAGGATGGCCGGCAACAGGTAGATCGACTGGATGTACTCGTAGATCTCCGAGATCCACGGCCAGCGGTACTTGCCATACAGATAGTTCTGCATCAGCAGGTTCACCAGCATGTAGGTGGAGGTGTAGGCGAGGAACTCGGCGCCGGAGGCGTTGAACACCTCCAGCGAGAAGAACAGGTAGAACAGCGGCGAAACCAGGAACATCAGCCGCGGATAGGGGAACAGCCAGAACAGCATGCTCGACATGTAGCAGAGCCGCTGCGGCAGGCTCAGCCCGCGCTTGAAGAAGGGCGCGTGGAAGATGAGGATCTGCATCATGCCCTGCGCCCAGCGCGAGCGCTGGCCGATGAAGCTGGCGAAGCTCTCCGGCTGCAGGCCGGCGATCAGCGGCTTCTCGACATAGATCGAGCGCCAGCCGCGCGCGTGCAGGCCGAGCGCGGTCTCGCAGTCCTCGGTGATGGTGACGCCCGAGAAGCCGTTGGTCTCCTTCAGCGCCGTGCGGCGCAGCACCGCCGCCGAGCCGCAGAAGAACGAGGCGTCCCATTTGTCGAGGCCGCGCTGGATGATGCCGTAGAACATCTCGTTCTCGGAGGGCATCACGTCGAAGGTGTCGAGGTTGCGCTCCAGAGGGTCGGGATTGATGAAGAAATGCGGGGTCTGGACGAGGAACAGGTCGTCGTCCTGGGCGAAATGGCCCACCGTCTCCTTCAGGAAGGTCCGGGCGGGGGCGTGGTCGGCGTCGAACACCACGACGAGGTCGCCGGTGGAGTGCTCGAGGCCGTTATTCATGTTGCCGGCCTTGGCGTGCTCGTTGCGCGCGCGGGTGAGGTAGCGCGCGCCGAGGCCTTCGCAGAGCGTGCTCAACTCGCGCCGGCGCTGCTGCGCCTCCAGCGCCTTGGCGGCATTGTCCTGGTTGCACTTCTGGTCGGTGCCGCCGTCGTCGAGCAGCCACACCGTCAGCTTGTCCGCCGGATAGTCCATTCCCTTCGCCGCCGCCACGGTGTTGGCGAGCAGCGCCGTGTCCTCATTATAGGTCGGGATGAAGACGTCGACGCTCGGCACGTTGGCGGGCAGCGGCGGCGTCGGGCGCGGCGGCACCGGCGAGGAAACCACGAACAGGCTGAGGAACAGCATGAACACGCTGTACATCTCGGCGATGTAGAGCATGAAGCCAGGAATGAAGTCCTCGATCTGGTT
The DNA here is from genome assembly GCF_031456575.1 of Ancylobacter sp. 3268. Lineage (NCBI taxonomy): Bacteria > Pseudomonadati > Pseudomonadota > Alphaproteobacteria > Hyphomicrobiales > Xanthobacteraceae > Ancylobacter > Ancylobacter sp. 3268. The sequence goes on along the minus strand of NZ_JAVDUX010000035.1, from coordinate 7,526 downwards.
GATCGGCGGCAGCGTGCTGGTGGTGCGCCAATAGACATAGCGCAACACGATGGCGGTGCCGAGCGCCAGCGCGATCACCCGGAACACGCCGGTCGGCGGGCCGAAGGTCTTCAGGAGGATCATGGCGAGGACCACGATCGAACCGGCGATCAGATGCGCCTGCAGGCTGATCGGCAAGGTGATCAGAAATACCACCACCAGCGACGCGAGCATCCAAAGGATGGCGATCAAGGCCCTACGCATCGTCTCTCGTGCCTCGCTCAAATCCCGTGCCGCAGGGCGATGGAGATTGCTGTCTTAACGATGAGAGGTTGAGGAAGTCTATCCGTCCCGCCCCGGGAGCGCGCGGGTCGATTCCACCGAATCCGCTCACGGGTTAAAGTCAGCGTATCAGGTGATTCGGTGGCCTCCAGTGTTCCTAGGATGCGCCCGTAGGTGGTCGCGTGGACAGCGTCTCCAGCCCATGAAGGACCCATGAACGGACGGACCATGAACCGCGCTGCCTTCGGAACGATGGCCGCCTGCCTCGCGCTTCTGCTGGGAGCCTGCGCGTCGCCCTATCCGTCCTATTTCGAGCGCGGCGTGCGCGTGGCGGGGCAGACCGTCGAGGTCGATACCAGCGAGGCGCTGGTGCTGCCCGAGCCCGGGGCGGCGCCGCGGGTGCTCGCCGTGCTGCAGACGGCCTATTCCAACGCCATCGTGCAGGAAATCGCCCTAGAGACGAATTCCTCGGCGCGCGGCCAGAACGCCTTCTACGTCACCTTCTTCGGCCCGGTCGAACATGTGCGCGCCGGCAGCTATTCCCGCAGCGACGACTTCCTCGACGAGGAGGCGCTGGAGAAGGAGATGGAGGACCGGCTGCCCGGCGTGTCGATGCACACCTCCAATTATTTCGTGCAGAACCGCTATGGGCCCTTCAACTACGCGATGGGCCGCGGCGGTGCGGGCGAAATCTGCATGTATGCCTGGCAGCGCATCCAGTCGCGGGTGCCGGTCTATCGCTTCGTCGCGCGTGATCGCGGCGTGCTGTCGGTGCGGTTGCGGCTGTGCCAGAAGGGCGCCACCGAGCAGGACCTGCTGCGCGTCATGTATCGCTATTCGATCAACGGCTATTTCCTGCCGCGCGGCTGGCAGCCCTATGGCCGGCCGATGGGCGAGCCGGAAGGCATAGGCCTCGTCGGCGGCCCGCTCGCCTATCCGTCGGGCGTGAAGGGCGACGGCACGGTATTGGATGGCTGGATGGGGCCGGAGCCGGCGGCGGCGCCTGCGCGTCCGGCGCCGCGCCGCTATGGCAGCCGGGTGGAATCGCCCGAGCCGGTGGTCGAGCCGGGCTATGCCGATCCCACCACTGACGGCTACACCCCGGCGACCGGCTATCCGGTAGTGCCGAGCCCGGACATGTCGGCCCGGTCGGGCACGGCGCCGGCGCGCCCGGTGCCGGGCGGCGGCTCGAGCCCGTCTCCCGCCGCCGGCGGCGTGGCGCCCTCCCAGGGCTACACGCCGGCGCCGATGCCCTCCGCCAGCGGAACATCCGGCGGCACCGTCCGCCAGGTGCTGCCGGGCGCTCCCGGCTCTTCGGCGCCCGCCACCGGGCAGTAAGCGCGGCACGGGGCGCCACCGGCCCTTCCACCGCCGTACGCGATGGCTTAAACCCGCGCCGACATTGGTAGCGCGCGGGTTTCCATGATTCGTCTCGACAATATCGGCAAGCAGAACGGACGGCAGATCGTCTTCATCGAGGCATCCGCCACGCTGCTCAAGGGCGAGAAGATCGGCCTCGTCGGCCCCAATGGCGCCGGCAAGACCACGCTGTTCCGTCTGGTCACCGGCGAAGAGGCGCCCGACGAGGGGCAGGTGAGCGTCGATCGCGGCATCACCATCGGCTATTTCAGCCAGGACGTCGGCGAAGCCTCCGGCCGCTCGGTGCTCGCCGAGGTGATGGACGGCGCCGGCCCGGTGAGCGCGGTCGCCGCCGAGCTCGCCGAACTCGAAGCCGCCATGGGCGATCCCGACCGCATGGACGAGATGGACGCGATCATCGAGCGCTATGGCGAGGTGCAGGCGCGCTTCCAGGATCTCGACGGCTATTCGCTGGAGGGCCGCGCCGCCGAGGTGCTGGCCGGGCTCGGCTTCTCGCAGGAGATGATCGCCGGCGACGTCGGCGCGCTGTCGGGCGGCTGGAAGATGCGGGTGGCGCTGGCCCGCATCCTCTTGATGCGCCCGGACGTGATGCTGCTCGACGAGCCCTCGAACCATCTCGACATCGAGAGCCTGATCTGGCTGGAGAGCTTCCTCAAGGGCTATGACGGCGCCCTGATGATGACCTCGCACGACCGGGCCTTCATGAACCGGATCGTCAACAAGATCGTCGAGATCGACGCCGGCGCGCTCACCTCCTATTCCGGCGACTATGAGTTCTACGCCCAACAGCGGGCGCTGGCCGACAAGCAGCAGCAGGCGCAGTTCGAGCGCCAGCAGGCGATGCTGGCCAAGGAGATCGCCTTCATCGAGCGCTTCAAGGCGCGGGCCTCGCACGCCGCGCAGGTGCAGAGCCGGGTGAAGAAGCTCGACAAGATCGAGCGCGTCGAGCCGCCACGCCGGCGCCAGACGGTGGCGTTTGAGTTCGCCCCGGCGCCACGCTCGGGCGAGGATGTCGCCAGTCTCAAGAGCGTCCACAAGCGCTATGGCTCTAAGAGCATCTATGAGGGGCTCGATTTCTCCATCCGCCGCCGCGAGCGCTGGTGCGTGATGGGGGTGAACGGGGCGGGCAAGTCGACGCTGCTCAAGCTGGTCACCGGCACCGCCGAGCCGGATTCCGGCACGGTGAGCGTCGGCGGCAGCGTCAAGCTCGGCTATTTCGCCCAGCACGCGATGGAGCTGTTAGACGGCGAGCGCACGGTGTTCGAGGCGCTAGAGGATGCGTTCCCGCAGGCGGCCCAAGGCTCGCTACGTTCGCTCGCCGGCTGCTTCGGCTTCTCAGGCGACGATGTCGAGAAGAAGTGCCGGGTCTTGTCGGGCGGCGAGAAGGCACGTCTGGTGATGGCGAAGATGCTCTACGACCCGCCGAACTTCCTGGTGCTCGACGAGCCGACCAACCATCTCGACATCACGACCAAGGAAATGCTGATCGCGGCGCTGTCGAGCTATGAGGGCACGATGCTGTTCGTCTCGCATGACCGGCATTTCCTGGCGGCGCTGTCGAACCGGGTGCTGGAGCTCACTCCCGAGGGCGTGCACCAGTATGGCGGCGGCTACACCGAATATGTCGCGCGCACCGGCCAGGAGGCGCCGGGGCTGCGCGGGTGAGGGCGAAACGCTCGCTGTGGTCAATCTCCGCCCCTCCGCCCTCGCGCAGGGTCGCGTCGTGGATGGAAAAATCAGTGCGGCGGCCGATTGCGAGCAGACGGTATCGCGATGAAGATAGACGTCTTTTTCGTGTCTGCTGCCAGGTGCCATGAGTCCCGAAAGTCAGGAAAGCATTCATAGGCTGTGGGACGACCTGTCGGACGTCGAGGCCGGCCAGTGGATGCAGGCGACGTCACATCTGATGGCGGCCCTCGCCGGCATGACGCAGGCCTGGAACGCCACCTGGGCCGGCGCGATCCGTGTCGATGCCGGTGAGGGTGAGGATCCGTTGCAGGGCTGGCGCGTAGGGGCGATGCAGGCACTGCGGCCGGTTGCGCCGCATCCGGACGAGGGGCATTTCAAGGAAATCCTGAAGATCTGGGACCGGCGGGAGATCGACCTCTCCTTCCTGTTGCCGCTCAAGGATGTCGGCAGCTTCCGAACCTATTCCCTCCGCCAGGGGCTGCCGCCGGAATGGTTCGACACGCCGTTTTTCCATCGTCACTACGGGTCGGTGGGCACGCAGGATGCCGTCTTCATCGCCTTCCCGCTCAATCGGGACTGCGAATCGCATTTCGGCTTCTATTCCGCACGAAGATTTTCCGAGGCGGAGATCGCGCTGCTCGCTTATGCGCTGCGGGGCATCAAGTGGTTCCATCACCACCTTATGCTGGGCAACGGCCTATTGATGGCGTCCGCGCCGCTGACACCGACCGAGCGCCGGGTGCTGCAATTGCTCCTCACCAAGGCGTCGGAAAAGGAGATCGCTCGCCAGATCGACGCCGCCCCTTCGACGACGCACCAGCATGTCACTCGGATTTTCCGCAAGTTCGGCGTGCGCAGCCGCGCCGAACTGATGAGCCTCTGGCTGAAGCGGGGCGGGTGAGGTCGCCCTCCGGCTCCGCCCTATCCTCTATTTAGAGGACATGAGTGACGATTTTACCCCAGCTATCCTTGCCCTACGGAGCTGAGGCTCGATGTGAGCCTGCTCCATTGCTCAAGTGCCTGGCGGCAGAGGGGGGAGCGTGGCGGGATTTGAAAGTCGGCTATTCGGCGGCACTTACAGCGCCGGGGTTTTCACCCCTGATGGAGGGTCGTCGCCAGGCGGTGCGACCTTTGTGGTGGCAGATGGCACCTACACCATTGGCAACACCGTCCCCGTCATGCGCTACAATAACGGCGTCTACAGCTTCACCGACAATTATTACCAGCTGGTCGGCACCGCTTCCAATGGCTGGGTCGCTGTAAGGTTCGGCAGCTACTATTATTTTGCCACCGGTCCCAACCCGCTCAGCCCGGTGGAAATCAACACGACGGCCGCCTTCGTCGTCTGTTTCCTCGAAGGTACGCTGATCGCGACGCCGGGTGGCGAGCGGCCGGTGGAGCGCCTCGCCATCGGCGACCTCGTGCTCACCGCCTCCGGCCAGACGCGGCCGGTACGCTGGATCGGCCGGCAAAGCGTCATGGCCATGTTCGCCGATCCGCTGACCTCCTACCCCGTCCGCATCGCCGCCGGCGCACTGGACGAAAATCTGCCGATCCGCGATCTTTACGTGTCCACCGACCATGCGCTGATGCTTGATGGCCTGTTGGTGCAGGCCGGCGCGCTTGTCAACGGCACCACCATCACCCGCGTCGAGCAGCCGGCCCCGCGCTTCACCTATTTCCACATCGAGCTGGAAGACCACGCGCTCATCCTTGCCGAGGGGGCGCTGGCGGAAACCTTCGTCGACAATGTCAGCCGTCGCCGCTTCGACAATTACGCGGAATACGAGGCGCTTTACGGTACCCGGCCGACGGGGCTGGGCGAGATCGACCGGCCGCGAGTGAAGTCCGCGCGCCAGTTGCCGACGGCGATCCGCGATCGCCTTGCCGCGCGGGCGGATATGCACGGTAGCGCCGATCGAGCCGATCTCATCGAGGCGGCCTGATTCCCCGGCCGCCTCGATATGAAAAGGCCCACCGCTTTGCAGCGGCGGGCCTTGCCGATCATGGGGCCGACGAAAGGTCCGCCCGTCCTGCCGAGCCGCCGGCCGCCGGCTTCCGCGACGCCGCTTTGAACTCGGCACTCTTGCGGCGCGCCACAGCCCTCTCAGGCCCGGCCGGCGCTCCCGTTTCTCACTTCGCCACCGGACGCGGCGCCGGCTGCGGGCTGCCCGGCTTGCGGTCCACCATCCCCTTGTCGATGGTGACGAGGCGCAGCACGTTGGTGGTGCCCGGCGTGGCGAACGGCACGCCGGCGGTGATGGCGATGCGGTCGCCTTCGCCGGCGAAGCCGTAGTCGATGGCGATCTGCGTCGCCTTGGTGGCCATCTCGGCGAAGGTGTGGATCTCCTCCGGCGCGTGGACCACGTGCACGCCGTAGCTGAGTACCAGCTGGCGGGCGGTGGCGAGCTTGGAGGCGATGCCGAGCACCGGCTGCTTCGGGCGCTCGCGCGCAGCGTGCAGCGTGGTGGTGCCCGAGAGCGTGTAGGTGACGATGGCGGCGGCGTTCACCGCATTGGCGGCGCCATAGGCGGCCTGCGTCACCGCGTCGGCGACGCTGGTGCCTTCCTCCGGCCGCTGCGAATCGATGATCTTGCGGTAGCCGGGGTCGCGCTCCACGTTCTTGATGATCTGGTCCATCATCGCCACCGCCTCGACCGGGTACTGGCCGGCGGCGCTCTCGGCCGAGAGCATCACCGCGTCGGCGCCGTCATAGACCGCGGTGGCGACATCGGAGACCTCGGCGCGGGTCGGCACCGGGGCGTTGATCATCGATTCCAGCATCTGGGTGGCGACGATCACCGGGCGGCCGAAGCGGCGGGATTCGCGGATGATGCTCTTCTGCAGCGCCGGGATTTCGGGCAGCGACAGCTCCACGCCGAGATCGCCGCGCGCCACCATGATGCTGTCCGAGAGCTCGGTGAGGCGGGTAAGGTGCTCGATCGCCGCCGGCTTCTCCAGCTTGAGGTTGATGCGGGCGCGGTCCTGGATCAGCTCGCGCGCCTCGATCACGTCCTCCGGCCGCTGCACGAAAGACAGGGCGATCCATTCGACGCCGAGGTCGAGGGCGAAGAACAGGTCGGCGCGGTCCTTATCGGTCAGCGGCGATACCGGCAGCAGCACGTCGGGGACGTTGAAGCCCTTGTTGTTGGAGAGCCGGCTGCCGGCGATCACCTCCGCCTCGATGAAGCCGGCGCCCTTGTGCACCACCTTCACCCGCACCTTGCCGTCGTCGAGCAGCACGGTGGAGCCGACATGCAGCGCCTCGATGATTTCCGGATGCGGGATCGGCACCCGCTTGTCGTCGCCCGGCGTCGGGTCGGTGTCGAAGCGGATCGAGGTGCCGGCCACCAGGGTGATGGCGTTGTCCTGGAACCGCCCGACGCGGAGCTTGGGCCCCTGCAGGTCGGCAAGCACGCCGATTGGCCGCTTCACCTCGCGTTCGAGATCGCGGACGATGCCGAGCACGCGGCCGTGATCGGCCTGGGTTCCGTGGCTGAAGTTCAGCCGGAACACGTCCACGCCGGCCTCGTACAGGGCCTTGATCTTCTCCGCGCTCGACGAGGCCGGGCCGAGGGTCGCCACGATCTTCGTCGCGCGTTCCCGCCTGCTGTACATGGATTCCTCCGTTTAAACACTTGTTCCGGCGCCAGAAGCCGGGGGCTCTTCATATGTACCAAAAGCCGGAACCTGTCTTGTCTTGCTTTTATTGCAGCGCAGCGTGTCGTTTGCGCGACGCGGTAGAGGCTGTGCTGCGGGATTGACCTATCGTCAGGCGATTTCCTCGACGGGAAACCACGGAATCTCCTTGCTGGCATTCGTAATTCTGTATACCAATGCAGGGGCCAACTCTCGCCCCGCGAACCGGGGTGATGGCGTGGTGCCCGGTGTGGGCGACGCGGAACCGGCCTGCGGGTGCGGTGTCGCGTCGCAGCCGGGTGCGGCCCCGGAGGCGGTGAGATTTTCGAAGGTCCGGGCCGGACGGTCGACGCCAACGACCGCGCAACGGCCGGCTTTCGCGCCTTGTGTTGCCGGCCGTTGCGCGGGTCGTTCCGCGCCGGATGGCAGAAGACCAACAAACGACCTTCGGGGAGGAAGGCGCATGCGCATATCGGTATTTTGCGAGCCTGGGTTTGAGCCGCGGGTTTCGGCGTCGGTTGAGACGTTGAAGCGGCTTGCCGGTCTTGGCGGGGAGG
>NZ_JAVDUX010000034.1:0-19892 GCF_031456575.1 Ancylobacter sp. 3268 | reverse complement strand
TCGTGCCGATCGCGATGGAAGAGAAGCTGCGCTTCGCCATCCGTGAAGGCGGACGCACCGTCGGTGCCGGCGTCGTCGCCGCCATCATCGAGTGATCGGCGGGGCTCGGCCCCGGCATCGCTGAAGACGAAAGGGAGCGCGGTGCGCTCCCTTTTTGTTTGGGCCGGCCGGGAGCGCAGCCGGATGCGCAGGCTTGCCGCGTCCGGATGCGGCGTCCGGTGGGGTTTCGACCAGGGGCGGGTAGGCGCCGCAATGGCGCGTGCTCCCTCTCCCCGCCGGGGAGAGGGCTGGGGTGAGGGGCTTCGTGGGCACCCCAATGGCGTTAACCCTCACCGGCCCGCAGCGGGCCACCTCTCCCCAAAGGGGGGACGGAGCAAGCGCAGGTTTGGCTGAAGCGCCCCTCTCGGACGTGTCAGCGTTCGCTACCATCCGGTCGAATGGCTCCTCATGCCCCACCTCCCGCTCCGTATCCTCTCGGCGGCCCGTTCCTCATGTCGCGCGGCGGCGCCCTGTCCGGAGCGGCCATCCTGCCGCGGCGGCGGTTGAAAGGGCCGGGCTATCGCGGCCCGGATGAAACGCTGCGTCGGTTTCGCCAACCTTGCCGAGCGGCGCGGCGAGCCGCCGTCGATGCGCGGCGTGTTGGGAACGCCCCGGCCCCGGCGCGAATCGGGAATGGGCGGCGGTACCGCGTCAACGCGGCGCCGCCGGACCCGGCGTGCCCATGCCGGATGCCGGGGATGTGGAGTGAGGCAGATCGCCGCCTCGCCGCTCTTTACATCGGCGCGACGGATCACTAGGAAGAGCGCCGCCTGCTTCGCGGGCCACAGGAGTGTAGCTCAACTGGTTAGAGCACCGGTCTCCAAAACCGGGGGTTGGGGGTTCGAGTCCCTCCACTCCTGCCATCGCGCTCCGCCGATGGCAGTTCGGGCAGGTTCCGCAAAAGCCGGGAAGGCTTGCGCGAGCGATGGCCCGGTTCCCGAGCCGGCAGGCACCGCTTCCAGCCGGACGGCGATGCCGGAAGAGCGGCGGGCCGGCAGGCTTCCTTGCTCAAACGCGGGTTTGCTTTGACGAGGGGCGGGTTTGCAGGCTATACGCCCGCGTCACTCTTTACGAAGGGCGATACGCGGTTTCTCCCGCATTTTCCGAATTCGCGGTCCGGCTTCCCCTCGCGGGGAGGGCGTCCCGCCCAGAGGCGTTCCGAGACGAGCATGGCGAAGACGAACCCGGTCGAGTTCTTTCAGCAGGTCCGCACCGAAACGCGCAAGGTCACCTGGCCGACCCGCCGCGAGACGCTGATCACCACGGCGATGGTGTTCGTCATGGTGGTGGTGGCGTCGCTGTTCTTCCTGGTCGCAGACCAGATCCTGAGCTTCGCGGTTGCGCAGCTGCTGCATATCGGTCGCTGAGGAATTTCGTCATGACTAAGCGCTGGTACATCGTCCACGCCTATTCAAACTTCGAGAAGAAGGTCGCCGATTCGATCAAGGAGCAGGCCGCCCAGCGCGGTCTCACCGAGCTGTTCGAGCAGGTGCTGGTGCCGATCGAGAAGGTCACCGAGGTGCGTCGCGGCCGCAAGGTCGATGCCGAGCGCAAGTTCTTCCCCGGCTATGTGCTGGTGAAGATGGACCTTACCGACGAGGCCTTCCACCTCATCAAGAACACGCCGAAGGTCACCGGCTTCCTCGGCGCCGACAACAAGCCGATGCCGATCGCCGAGAAGGAGGCGATGCGCATCCTTCAGCAGGTGCAGGAAGGCATCGAGCGGCCGAAGCCCTCGGTCAGCTTCGAGGTCGGCGAGACGGTCAAGGTGTCGGACGGTCCGTTCGCCTCGTTCAACGGCGTCGTCGAGGAAGTGGACGATGCCCGCTCCCGCCTCAAGGTGGCGGTGTCGATCTTCGGCCGTGCCACCCCGGTGGAGCTGGAGTTCAACCAGGTCGAGAAGACCTGATCTTCCTGACAGGCGGATATCGGAAAGGCGCGGCGTGGTCCGCGCCTTTTTGTTTTCCGCGGGCGGCGCGGCGTGCGTGCCGGCAGCATGCCCCCTCGGGCTGGCGTGCCCCCGGATTGCCGCCCCCGGATTGCCGGCCTGCCGCGCGGCGCGGGCCGGGCCGCCAGCAGGAGAGGCATCGACCCTTGCCGCCTCGGCCGCGTCGGCCCGCTATAACCGGATAACACCCCGCGGGCGGAGGCCCGTCCTATCCTGTGCCGGCATGCCGCCGGGAGGCGGCTCAGGGAGGAAGACATGTCCGGCAAGCGCATCCTGATGATCGTCGGCGACTTCGTCGAGGACTACGAGACCATGGTGCCGTTCCAGGCGCTGCTGGCGGTGGGCCACGCCGTCCACGCCGTGTGCCCCGACAAGAAGGCCGGCGACAGCGTTGCCACCGCCATCCACGACTTCGAGGGCAACCAGACCTATTCCGAGAAGCGCGGCCACAATTTCGCGCTCAATGCCAGCTTCGCCGACATCGACCCGGCCCGCTACGACGCGCTGGTGATCCCGGGCGGCCGGGCGCCGGAATATCTGCGGATGAATGCGCGGGTGGTCGAGATCGTCCGCCACTTCTTCGCGGAGGAAAAGCCGGTGGCCGCGATCTGCCACGGCGCGCAGCTGCTCGCCGGCGCCCGCGTGCTGGAGGGGCGCACCTGCTCGGCCTATCCCGCCTGCCGCGCCGAGGTGGAGCTGGCCGGCGGCACCTATGCCGACATCGCCATCGACGCCGCCGTCACCGACCGCAATCTCGTCAGCGCCCCGGCCTGGCCGGCGCATCCCGCCTGGATCGCCCAGTTCCTCACCGTGCTCGGCACCGCCATCAGCCATGGCGAGGCCCGCAAGGCGGCCTGATCCCTCTCCCCCTTCCGCCGGGCGGGCGAACGGTCTATTCTATCCGTCCGGCGGCCTCTTCCGGGAGAGATGCGATGTGCAAGCTCTTCATCGAGGCTGATGCGCGGCTGTGGAAGACGCGGCTGAAGTCGATGCGGCTGAACGGCTTCTCCACCAGCGTGCGGCTGGAGAATTTCTACTGGCAGGTGCTGGAGGAGATCGCCCGGCGCGACGCCATGAGCCTGCCGCAGCTGCTCGCCAAGCTGCACGAGGAACTGACCTTCGCCCATGGCGGGGTGGAGAACTTCGCTTCGTTCCTGCGGGTGTGCTGCGGACGCTATCTCGCGCTGCAGCTGGAGGGCGAGGTGCCGCGCGACCTCTCGGCGCCGATCTCCGGGCTCGACGCCGACGCCATCCTGGCGCGCGAGGCACGCCGGGCCGTGCGTCGGGCGCTGCCGCATCCGGTGGTCTGATGCCGGCGGCCGGCCGGGCCGATGCGTGGGCGGAGGGCTCTGGCATGGGCGGGGCGGCTCCCCATATAGGGCTGGCGCCGTGGCGGGCGAAGCGGCGTTAATGCTTTCCTTCCCGGTGATTCTGGTGTAAGCGACCGCCAGCATGCTCCATTGAGAGCGTGCCGATCCCCCAAGGGTCGATCCATCCGCGGGAGGCACGACCGGTTCGCCAGCCGGAGCAAGCGTGCCGTGACCGCGACCCGAAAGCCACGTCGCCCACGGCTCGAAGAGGCCGTGTCGGCGTGATTTGCGCTGGTGGCCTGGCAGCCGCAGGCGCAAGCAGGAGCCTTTCATGGCGAAGAAGATTACCGGCTACGTGAAGCTGCAGGTGCCGGCCGGCTCGGCCAACCCGGCCCCGCCGATCGGCCCGGCGCTCGGCCAGCGCGGCCTCAACATCATGGAGTTCTGCAAGGCGTTCAACGCCCAGACCGCCCAGATGGAAAAGGGCATGCCGATCCCCGTCCTGATCACCGCTTATCAGGACCGTTCCTTCACCTTCGAGCTCAAGACCCCCCCGGTCTCCTACTTCCTGAAGAAGGCGGCGGGCCTCGCGACCAAGAAGAAGCCCGGCGCCGGCTCGAAGACCCCCGGCAAGGGCGGCTTCGTCGGCAAGATCTCCCAGGCCCAGATGCAGGAGATCGCCCAGGTGAAGATGAAGGATCTGAACTGCGACACCGTCGAAGCGGCGGTCCGCATGATCGAAGGCTCCGCCCGTTCCATGGGCCTCGAGGTTGTGGGTTGAGCTGATGGCCAAGATTGCAAAGCGTGTTCGCGCCACCCGCGAAGGCATTGACCGCCTGAAGCTCTATGGTCTCGACGAGGCCATCGGGCTGCTGAAGGAGCGGGCCACCGCCAAGTTCGACGAGACCATCGAGGTCGCGATCAATCTCGGCGTCGATCCCCGTCACGCCGACCAGATGGTCCGCGGCGTCTGCAACCTGCCGAACGGCTCGGGCCGGACCGTGCGCGTGGCGGTGTTCGCCCGCGGCGCCAAGGCCGACGAGGCCAAGGCGGCGGGTGCCGACATCGTCGGCGCCGAAGACCTGCTGGAGATCGTGCAGGGCGGCACCATCGAGTTCGATCGCTGCATCGCGACCCCGGACCTGATGCCGCTGGTCGGCCGTCTCGGCAAGGTGCTCGGTCCGCGCGGCCTGATGCCGAACCCGAAGGTCGGCACCGTGACCATGGACGTCAAGGGCGCCGTGGAAGCCGCCAAGGGCGGCGCGATCGAGTTCCGCGTCGAGAAGGCCGGCATCATCCACGCCGGCATCGGCAAGGCTTCCTTCGCCGCCGACAAGCTCGCCGAGAACATCCGCGCCTTCGCCGACGCGGTGGTGCGGGCGAAGCCGACCGGCGCCAAGGGCACCTATGTGCAGCGCATCGCGCTGTCCTCGACCATGGGTCCCGGCGTGAAGGTGGAGCCGGCGACGGTTCTCGCCTCGGCTTCCTGACCTTCGGTCATGCGGCCCGGTCGCGACGGCGTGATCGGGTCCGGGATGGAATTGCTTGGCTCCCGGTGCTATCTGGGGGCTGACAAATCCCATTCGACCCTCTATATGGGCGGTTTCGCCCTTGGCAACGAGTCGTTCCGGCTCGGGTCGGGGGCGATGCCGAAGACATTCAAAGCTTTCGTCCATTAACCCGGACGAAGGGGCTGGTAGGGTTCGCCCTGCCGGCCTAAGTCCTGTCCGAGACTGCAGGTGTCGGCCCGTTCCGGGTCGATCTAATCCCGCTTCGGGGCCTGCATAGACGGGGTACGACCGAAAGATGAGGGCCGGTTTCCCCGGTGCCTGAATTTCGGCTCGAACCAGCGCCTTGGCCGGTTTTCCGGTCCCAGGGGACAGGATTTCCACCGCTGTTCCGTCTTCGGGCGGACCGGCAAGGCGCAAACCCGGCGGAACGGCTCGCTGTTCCGCCACCGGAGAGTAAGTGAAGTGGATCGCGCTCAAAAAGAAGAGCTCGTCACGTCGCTGTCCGAGGTGTTCAAGAGCACTTCGGTCGTCGTCGTGGCCCACTATTCCGGCCTCACCGTCGCCCAGATGTCGAACTTGCGTCGGCAGATGAAGGCGAGCGGCGCGACCGTGAAAGTGGCGAAGAACCGCCTCGCGAAGATCGCTCTCGAAGGTTCGGACGTCGCGCATGTCGGGCACCTGCTGAAGGGCCCGACCATCATCGCTTATTCGAGCGATCCTGTTGCGGCTCCGAAGGTTGCCGTCGACTTCGCCAAGGCCCACGACAAGTTCGTGATCCTCGGCGGGGCGTTCGGCGCCACGGCCCTGAATGTGGATGGTGTGAAGGCTCTGGCCACCATGCCGTCCCTTGATGAACTGCGTGCGAAGTTGGTCGGCCTCATCCAGGCCCCGGCGACCAAGATCGCGCAGCTCACCACCGCGCCGGCGGCCAAGCTCGCCCGCGTGTTCGGTGCCTATGCCAAAGAGAGCGAAGCCGCGTGAGGCTTCCCGGTAATACTGGTTCGAACCGAAATTCAAGGACTTAGATAAATGGCTGATCTGTCGAAGCTCGTTGACGAGCTGTCCTCCCTCACCGTTCTCGAGGCTGCCGAGCTCGCGAAGCTCCTCGAAGAGAAGTGGGGCGTTTCCGCTGCCGCCGCCGTGGCGGTTGCCGCTGCCCCGGCCGGCGCTGCCGCTCCGGTCGCCGAAGAGCAGACCGAGTTCACCGTTGTGCTGGCCGCGGCCGGCGACAAGAAGATCGAGGTCATCAAGGAAGTCCGCGCCATCACCGGCCTGGGCCTCAAGGAAGCCAAGGATCTCGTCGAGGGCGCTCCCAAGGCCGTCAAGGAAGGCGTGACCAAGGAAGAAGCCGAGAAGATCAAGGCGCAGATCGAGAAGGCCGGCGCCAAGGTCGAGCTTAAGTGATCTGACGATCATGACGGGGACCGCCGGTTTTGCCGGCGGTCCTTCCGCCTTTTGCCCCATGGGTTTCAGGCGGAGGGAGCCGGACGGCTTCCCCGACCATCCCGCTTCGCCGGGATCGTCGGGCGAGCCGTCGGGCGCGGAGAGACGATACCGGATGCGGCCTGCCGCACGGTGGGCCAACTTCTCCGCGACAATGCGTTCTCAGCCAGCGGCGCAGCCACGCCGGGGCATCGAGGCGCTCAGACGGATACTCGGACGGAGCGAGGAGCGACATGGCGCAGACGTTCACCGGTCGTAAGCGGGTCCGCAAGTTTTTCGGCAAGATCCAGGAAGTGGCGGAGATGCCGAACCTCATCGAGGTTCAGAAGGCGTCCTATGACCAGTTCCTGCAGATCGTCGAGCCGAAGGGCGGGCGTGCGGATGACGGCATTCAGGCGGTTTTCAAGTCGGTTTTCCCGATCTCGGACTTTTCGGGCGCGGCCATGCTCGAATTCGTCCGCTACGAGTTCGAGCCGCCGAAGTATGACGTGGACGAGTGCCGCCAGCGCGGCATGACCTTCGCCGCGCCGCTGAAGGTGACCCTGCGCCTCATCGTGTTCGATGTCGATCCGGATACCGGCTCCAAGTCCGTCAAGGACATCAAGGAGCAGGACGTCTATATGGGCGACATCCCGCTGATGACGATGAACGGCACCTTCATCGTCAACGGCACCGAGCGCGTCATCGTCTCGCAGATGCACCGCTCCCCGGGCGTGTTCTTCGACCATGACAAGGGCAAGACCCACTCCTCGGGCAAGCTGCTCTTCGCCGCCCGCATCATCCCGTATCGCGGGTCCTGGCTCGACATCGAGTTCGACGCCAAGGACATTGTGTTCGCGCGCATCGACCGCCGCCGCAAGATCCCGGTGACCAGCCTGCTGTTCGCCCTCGGCCTCGACGGCCAGGAGATCCTGCAGACCTTCTATGACAGCATCACCTTCGCCCGCACGAAGGATGGATGGCGCATGCCGTTCGATCCCAAGCGGATGAAGGGCTACAAGGCCGTCTCCGACCTCGTCGATGCCGACACCGGCGAAGTGGTGGTCGAGGCCGGCAAGAAGGTGACCGTGCGCCAGGCGCGCCAGCTCGCCGAGAAGGGCCTGAAGGCGCTCAAGATCTCCGACGACGAGATGGTCGGCCGCTATGTGGCCGAGGACCTCGTGAACCTCCAGACCGGCGAGATCTATGTCGAGGCCGGCGAGGAAGTCTCCGAGAAGATGCTGAAGCAGCTCGGCGAGCTCGGCTATGACGAGCTTCCGATCCTCGACATCGACCACGTCAATATCGGCGCCTATATCCGCAACACGCTGGCGGTTGACAAGAACGTCGCCCGCGAGGACGCGCTGTTCGACATCTACCGCGTGATGCGTCCCGGCGAGCCGCCGACCCTCGACAGCGCGCAGGCCATGTTCCACTCGCTGTTCTTCGACAGCGAGCGCTACGACCTGTCCTCGGTCGGCCGCGTGAAGATGAACATGCGCCTCGACCTCGACGCCGAGGACACGGTGCGCGTGCTGCGCCGCGAGGACATCCTCGCGGTCATCAAGACGCTGGTCGAACTGCGCGACGGCAAGGGCGAGATCGACGACATCGATCACCTCGGCAACCGCCGCGTGCGCTCGGTCGGCGAGCTGATGGAGAACCAGTACCGCGTCGGCCTCTTGCGCATGGAACGCGCCATCAAGGAGCGCATGTCGTCCGTCGACATCGACACCGTGATGCCGCAGGACCTGATCAATGCGAAGCCGGTGGCGGCGGCGGTGCGCGAGTTCTTCGGCTCGTCGCAGCTCTCCCAGTTCATGGACCAGACCAACCCGCTGTCGGAGATCACCCATAAGCGCCGTCTCTCGGCGCTTGGCCCGGGCGGCCTGACGCGCGAGCGCGCCGGCTTCGAGGTGCGCGACGTGCACCCGACGCATTACGGCCGCATCTGCCCGATCGAGACGCCGGAAGGCCCGAATATCGGCCTGATCAACTCGCTGGCGACCTTTGCCCGCGTGAACAAGTACGGCTTCATCGAGGCGCCCTATCGCCGGGTGAAGGACGGGCAGGTGCAGGGCGAGGTGGTCTATCTCTCCGCCATGGAGGAGGGGAAGTACTACGTCGCGCAGGCCAACATCCCGCTCGACGCCGAGGGCCGCTTCACGGAAGACCTGGTGGTGTGCCGCCATGCCGGCGACGTGCTGCTGGTAACCCCGGACCGCGTCGACTTCATGGACGTGTCGCCGAAGCAGCTGGTCTCGGTCGCCGCGGCGCTGATCCCGTTCCTCGAGAACGACGACGCCAACCGCGCGCTGATGGGCTCCAACATGCAGCGCCAGGCGGTGCCGCTGGTCCGCGCCGACGCCCCCTTCGTGGGCACCGGCATGGAATCGGTGGTGGCGCGTGACTCGGGCGCCGCCATCGCGGCGCGCCGCACCGGCGTGATCGACCAAGTGGACGCCACCCGTATCGTCATCCGGGCGACGGAAGAGAACGACGCCTCGAAGTCGGGCGTCGACATCTACCGCCTGCAGAAGTTCCAGCGCTCCAACCAGTCGACCTGCATCAACCAGCGTCCGCTGGTGCGCGTGGGCGACCGGGTGAAGAAGGGCGACATCATCGCCGACGGTCCCTCGACCGATCTCGGCGACCTGGCGCTCGGCCGGAACATCCTCGTCGCGTTCATGCCGTGGAACGGCTACAACTTCGAGGATTCGATCCTGCTGTCGGAGAACATCTCGAAGGGCGACATCTTCTCGTCGATCCATATCGAGGAGTTCGAGGTGATGGCCCGCGACACCAAGCTGGGTCCGGAGGAAATCACCCGCGACATCCCGAACGTCTCGGAAGAGGCGCTGAAGAACCTCGACGAAGCCGGCATCGTCTATATCGGCGCCGAGGTGCAGGCGGGCGACATCCTCTGCGGCAAGATCACCCCGAAGGGCGAGAGCCCGATGACGCCGGAAGAGAAGCTCCTGCGCGCCATCTTCGGTGAAAAGGCCGCCGACGTCCGCGACACCTCGCTGCGCGTGCCGCCCGGCGTGACCGGCACGGTGGTCGAGGTGAGGGTGTTCAACCGCCACGGCGTCGACAAGGACGAGCGTGCCCAGGCGATCGAGCGCGAGGAGATCGAGCGGCTCGCCAAGGACCGCGACGACGAGCAGGCGATCCTCGACCGCAACGTCTTCGGCCGCCTGGCCGAGATGCTGGACGGCAAGATCGGCGTCGCCGGCCCGAAGGGCTTCAAGAAGGACACCCAGATCGCCCGCACCGTGCTCGCGGACTATCCGCGCAGCCAGTGGTGGATGTTCGCGGTGGCCGACGACCAGCTCATGGGCGAACTGGAAGCCATGCGCAACCAGTACGACGAATCGAAGAAGCGCCTCGAGCAGCGCTTCCTCGACAAGGTCGAGAAGCTGCAGCGTGGCGACGAGATGCCGCCGGGCGTCATGAAGATGGTCAAGGTCTTCATCGCCGTGAAGCGCAAGATCCAGCCGGGCGACAAGATGGCCGGCCGGCATGGCAATAAGGGCGTGGTCTCGCGCATCGTCCCGGTCGAGGACATGCCGTTCCTCGAGGACGGCACCCCGGTCGACATGGTGCTCAACCCGCTCGGCGTGCCGTCGCGCATGAATGTCGGGCAGATCCTCGAGACCCATCTGGGCTGGGCCTGCGCCGGCCTTGGCAAGGTGATCGACAACGCCATCGAGCAGTATCGTCGCGCCAACGATGTCACCCCGCTGAAGAAGGCGTTCGGCGACATCTATGGCGACGACGAGACCATCGCCTCGCTGGACGAGGAAGGCCTTGTCGAGCTCGGCAGCAACCTGCGGCGGGGCGTTCCGATCGCCACGCCGGTGTTCGATGGCGCCCGCGAGGCGGATATCGAGCGCATGCTGGAACTGGCCGGCCTCGACAAGTCGGCGCAGTCGACGCTGTATGACGGGCGCACCGGCGAGCAGTTCGACCGCAAGGTCACGGTGGGCTACATCTACATGCTGAAGCTGCATCACCTGGTCGACGACAAGATCCATGCCCGTTCGATCGGCCCGTACTCGCTCGTCACCCAGCAGCCGCTGGGCGGCAAGGCGCAGTTCGGCGGCCAGCGCTTCGGCGAAATGGAGGTGTGGGCGCTCGAGGCGTATGGCGCGGCCTATACGCTGCAGGAGATGCTCACCGTGAAGTCGGACGACGTGGCCGGCCGCACCAAGGTCTATGAGGCCATCGTGCGCGGCGACGACACCTTCGAGGCCGGCATTCCCGAGAGCTTCAACGTGCTCGTGAAGGAAATGCGGTCTCTGGGGCTCAACGTCGAGCTGATGAACTCCAAGACCCAGGCCGCGGTGCCCGGCGCCGGCGAAAGCGTCCCGGCCGCCGAATAAGCGGTTCCATTACTCCCGCGCGGAGGGCCTTGCGGCCTTCCGCGCGTTGCTCGCGCGACACGACGTTTTTTGCGACACCAGGCCCCCGAGACATTCGGCCCCGCGACGGCGGCGGCCCTGTCGGAGCCGAAGGAGACAGCGATGAATCAAGAGGTGATGAATCTCTTCAATCCGGCGGCCCCCGCGCCGACGTTCGATCAGATCAAGATCTCGATCGCGAGCCCGGAAAAGATCCAGTCCTGGTCCTTCGGCGAGATCAAGAAGCCGGAGACCATCAACTACCGGACCTTCAAGCCGGAGCGTGACGGTCTGTTCTGCGCCCGCATCTTCGGGCCGATCAAGGACTACGAGTGCTTGTGCGGCAAGTACAAGCGCATGAAGTACAAGGGCATCATCTGCGAGAAGTGCGGCGTCGAGGTCACCCTCTCGCGCGTGCGCCGCGAGCGCATGGGCCATATCGAGCTCGCCGCCCCGGTCGCGCATATCTGGTTCCTGAAGTCGCTGCCGAGCCGCATCGGCCTGCTGCTCGACATGACGCTGAAGGACCTCGAGCGCATCCTGTACTTCGAGTACTACTGCGTCATCGAGCCGGGCCTCACGCCGCTGAAGGAGCGTCAGCTCCTCTCGGAAGAGGACTATCTGCGCGCCCAGGAAGAATATGGCGATGACAGCTTCACCGCGCTGATCGGTGCCGAGGCGATCCGCGAGATCCTGCGCAGCATGGATCTCGAGGCAATCGCCGGCAATCTCCGCAAGGAGATCGCCGAGGCGACCACCGAGCTGAAGCCGAAGAAGCTGGCCAAGCGCCTGAAGATCGTCGAGGCCTTCCAGCTCTCGGGCAACCGCCCGGAGTGGATGATCCTGACGCATGTGCCGGTGATCCCGCCGGACCTGCGCCCGCTCGTTCCGCTGGATGGCGGCCGCTTCGCGACCTCCGACCTCAACGACCTGTACCGTCGCGTCATCAACCGTAACAACCGCCTGAAGCGGCTGATCGAGCTGAAGGCGCCGGACATCATCATCCGCAACGAGAAGCGCATGCTTCAGGAAGCGGTCGATGCGCTGTTCGACAACGGTCGCCGCGGCCGCGTCATCACCGGCGCCAACAAGCGCCCGCTGAAGTCGCTCGCCGACATGCTGAAGGGCAAGCAGGGCCGGTTCCGCCAGAACCTGCTCGGCAAGCGCGTCGACTATTCCGGCCGTTCGGTGATCGTGGTGGGTCCCGAGCTGAAGCTGCACCAGTGCGGCCTGCCGAAGAAGATGGCGCTGGAGCTGTTCAAGCCGTTCATCTATTCGCGCCTCGACGCGAAGGGCCTCTCCGCGACCGTGAAGCAGGCGAAGAAGCTCGTCGAGAAGGAGCGTCCCGAAGTGTGGGACATCCTCGACGAGGTGATCCGCGAGCATCCGGTGATGCTGAACCGCGCCCCGACGCTGCATCGCCTCGGCATCCAGGCCTTCGAGCCGGTGCTGATCGAGGGCAAGGCGATCCAGCTGCATCCGCTGGTCTGCTCGGCCTTCAATGCCGACTTCGACGGCGACCAGATGGCGGTGCACGTACCGCTGTCCATCGAGGCGCAGCTCGAAGCCCGCGTGCTGATGATGTCGACCAACAACATCCTGCACCCGGCGAACGGCGCGCCGATCATCGTGCCGTCGCAGGACATCGTGCTCGGCCTGTATTACCTGACCATGATGCGCGACGGTGAGCCCGGCGAGGGCATGGCCTTCGCCAATATGGGCGAGATCGACCATGCGCTCGCCGCCAAGGCCATCACCCTGCACACCAAGATCAAGGGCCGCTATATCGGCGTGGACGAGAACGGCGAGAAGGTCTCGAAGATCTACGAGACCACTCCCGGCCGCATGAAGCTCGGCGAGCTGCTGCCCAAGACCGCCAAGACTCCCTACGACGTCGTCAACAAGCTGATGACGAAGAAGGAAGTCTCGAACATGATCGACACCGTCTACCGCCACTGCGGTCAGAAGGAGACGGTCATCTTCTGCGATCGCATCATGACGCTCGGCTTCTCCAACGCCTTCCGCGCCGGCATCTCCTTCGGCAAGGACGACATGGTGGTGCCCTCCAAGAAGTGGGACATGGTCGAAGAGACCCGTGCGCTCACCAAGGAGTACGAGCAGCAGTACAATGACGGCCTGATCACCCAGGGCGAGAAGTACAACAAGGTCGTCGACGCCTGGGGCAAGTGCTCCGCGCGCCTCGCCGACGAGATGATGGCCGAGATCTCGGCCGTGAAGAAGGACCCGGTCACCGGCCGCGAGAAGCAGATCAACTCGATCTACATGATGGCGCATTCCGGCGCGCGCGGTTCGCGCGAGCAGATGCGCCAGCTCGCCGCCATGCGCGGCCTGATGGCCAAGCCGTCGGGCGAGATCATCGAGACGCCGATCATCTCGAACTTCAAGGAAGGCCTCTCCGTGCTCGAGTACTTCAACTCGACCCACGGCGCCCGTAAGGGCCTGGCCGACACCGCCCTGAAGACCGCCAATTCGGGTTACCTGACCCGCCGCCTCGTCGACGTGGCGCAGGACAGCATCATCACGGTGCGCGACTGCGGCACGACCAACGGCATCGGCATGCGCGCCATCGTCGACGCCGGCAACATCGTCGCGACGCTGGGTTCGCGCGTGCTCGGCCGCACCGCGGCGGAGGACGTGATCGAGCCGGCGACCGGCAATGTCATCGTGCCGGCCGGCCACATGATGGACGAGGCCGACATCGAGCGCATCAGCAAGGCCGGCGTGCAGGAGATCAAGATCCGCTCCGTGCTGACCTGCGAGGCCAAGAGCGGCGTCTGCGGTACCTGCTACGGCCGCGATCTTGCCCGCGGCACCCCGGTGAACATGGGCGAGGCGGTCGGCGTCATCGCGGCGCAGTCGATCGGCGAGCCGGGTACGCAGCTCACCATGCGTACCTTCCACATCGGCGGCGCGGCGCAGCTGTCCGAGCAGTCCTTCATCGAGGCCAGCTTCGAAGGCACGGTGAAGATCCGCAACCGCAACGTGGTGCGGAACTCGGATGGCGAACTGATCGCGATGAGCCGCAACCTCTCGGTGATCATCGTCGACCATGACGGCTCCGAGCGCGCGTCGCACCGCATCCAGTTCGGCGCCAAGCTGAAGGTGGACGAGGGCGACCCGATCAAGCGCGGCCAGCGCATCGCCGAGTGGGATCCCTATACCCGCCCGATCCTCACCGAAGTCGAGGGCTGGGTTGGCTATGAGGATCTGGTCGAAGGCGCTTCGCTGAGCGAGACGGTCGACGAGTCGACCGGCATCGCCAAGCGTGTCATCACCGACTGGCGCACCGGGCGTGGCTCGGAACTGCGGCCGTCGATGGTGGTCAAGGGCCAGGACGGCAAGGTGCTGAAGCTGCCGCGCGGCGGCGACGCCCGCTACACCCTGCCGGTGGACGCGATCATCTCGGTCGATCCGAACTCCACGGTGAAGGCCGGCGACGTTCTCGCCCGCGTGCCGATGGAAAGCGCCAAGACGCGTGACATCACCGGCGGTCTGCCGCGGGTGGCGGAACTGTTCGAGGCGCGCAGGCCGAAGGATGCGGCGATCATCGCCGAGATCGCCGGCACCATCCGCTTCGGCAAGGACTACAAGAACAAGCGCCGCCTCACCATCGAGCCGCAGGACTCGACGGATGATCCGGTCGAGTACCTGATCCCGAAGGGCAAGCACATCCATCTGCAGGATGGCGACCTCGTCGAGAAGGGCGACTTCATCGTCGACGGCAACCCGGCGCCGCACGACATCCTGGCGATCAAGGGCGTCGAGGAACTCGCCGCTTACCTGGTCAATGAAATCCAGGAGGTCTACCGGCTGCAAGGCGTGCTGATCAACGACAAGCACATCGAGGTGATCGTTCGCCAGATGCTGCAGAAGGTGGAGATCGACGAGCAGGGCGACAGCGATCTGCTCACCAACGAGCAGATCGATGCCTCCGAGCTCGACGAGATCAACGAGGCGCTGATCGCCGAAGGCAAGAAGCCGGCAGCCGGCCACCCGGTGCTTCTCGGTATCACCAAGGCGTCGCTGCAGACGCGTTCCTTCATCTCGGCCGCCTCCTTCCAGGAGACGACCCGGGTGCTCACCGAGGCAGCGGTCAACGGCAAGGCCGACGATCTCGGCGGCCTGAAGGAGAACGTCATCGTCGGCCGGCTGATCCCGGCCGGCACCGGCGCCCAGATGGCCAAGCTGCGGGTGACCGCCACCTCGCGCGACGACCTCATCCTCGCGCAGAACGAGCAGGACGCGGGCGTCACCGCCGCCCCGGCGCTGGAAGGCCCGGCGGAGTGATCCACCGGCGCCCGGCGCCAGCTTCCCGATGAGAATGAAAAGGCCGCCCCTCGGGGCGGCCTTTTTGCTTTGGGGCACCGGGACGGCGTGCACGGCCGGCGCGGCTTGGCGGACGGGTCAGGCGGCCGGCTCGCATCGAAAGGCGCTGGTGCCGAAGGCCGCGGCCGTACGGGGATATCAGGTGCGTGGGCGGCCGAAGCCACGCAGCGGCCGAAACGAAAGGGCCGCCCTGATGGACGGCCCCCTGTGTCGCACGGGAGGGAAGCGTCAGAGCACGGTGAGCCGCACGTCGAGGCCGTTGCGGGTGGCGTGCGAATAGGGGCAGACGACGTGGGCGCGGGCGACGAGGTCCTCGGCGACCGAGCGCTCGACACCCGGCAGCGAGATGCTCAGCGCGACATCGAGGCCGAAACCGCCGCCATCGTCACGCGCGCCGATGCCGACATCGGCGGTGACCGTGCTGTCGTCGGCGATCTTCAACTTCTGCTGGCTGGCCACGAACTTCAGCGCGCCGAGGAAACAGGCGGAGTACCCGGACGCGAACAGCTGCTCCGGGTTGTTGCCCTCGCCGCCGGGGCCGCCGAGTTCCTTGGGCGTCACCAGCGTCACCTTGAACGCGCCATCACTGGTGGCTGCGGAACCGGTACGCCCGCCAGTGGCCGTCGCCTGGGTCTTGTAGAGAACCTTCATCTTCGTCACTCCGTTGGGACGCCGATCGGCATCACCGACCAATTGCACGATAATATATCGCGTGCGACTTAATAGCTACCCGCCCTTTGGATCATTGTCCAGCGAAAATTTATCGCGATAAGAGTTAGTGTCGGAGGCAAGATGCGTCCGCAAGGGCGGCGAGGGCAGGGCCATGGATACGGGCGACGCGCTGAAGCTGGAATCGCAGTTCTGTTTTGCGGTCTATTCGACGGCACATGCGGTGATGCGGGCGTATCGACCGCTGCTGGAAGCGTTGGGCCTGACCTACCCGCAATATCTCGTCATGCTGGTTCTGTGGGAGACCGACGGCCAGACCGTCGGCGGCATCGCCGAGCGGCTGATGCTGGAATCGAGCACGCTCACCCCGCTGCTCAAGCGGCTGGAAGCAATGGGTCTCGCCACGCGGCGACGCAACCCGGACAATGAGCGTCAACTCATCGTGAGCCTCACCACGGTCGGGGAGGCATTGCGGGACAAAGCCATGGCGATTCCCCCGAGCCTCCTGGCCTGCTCGGGGCGGACCGCACCGGAATTGACGAATCTGCGCGAGGCCTTGGTCGAGGTGCGCGAATCCTTTGCGGCCGCGCGAGCCGAGCCGAGCCGCGGCGCATCGGAGAGGTAGGGGAGGGGTGACGCGCGCCTCTGGCGGCCTTCACATGGTTAAAAAAGCGTTACCCCGGGCCGGCTGCCGTTTCGAAGCCCCGAGATTGCTCGCTTTCACACTTGACGAAGGGCGAGTCGGCGCGTAGAAGGCGCGGACTTTCACGGCAGGCAGGTCGGAATTGCCGTGTCGGGGCGCCTTGCCCGGACAGAGAATTCCGAGACGCTGCCGGAACGCACGCATGAACTATCAGGCGCATGATCGCGCAAGCGGCTGCAAAGTCCGCGCGATCCTCTGAACGGCAAGTGCCCTCGGCCAATAGAAGGCCGGCGGCACTTCTTTCGTTCGTAGGTTGTCCTGGTGAGTCGGCTATGCCGGCACATGCCGAAGGTTCCGATCTGCCAAGAGAGACAGTTCATGCGGTTGCGGCCGCGGAAATAGGTTAGCGCCGGGCATCCTGCCCTCAGCGCAAGCGAAGGCGAGAAGTCGTGCCGACGATCAACCAGCTCATCCGCAAGCCGCGGGAAGCCCAGAAGGCCCGGAACAAGGTTCCGGCGCTCCAGGCTAGCCCGCAGAAGCGCGGCGTTTGCACCCGCGTGTACACCACGACCCCGAAGAAGCCGAACTCGGCGCTTCGTAAGGTCGCCAAGGTTCGTCTGACCAATGGCTATGAAGTCATCGGTTACATCCCTGGCGAAGGTCACAACCTTCAGGAGCACTCCGTGGTCATGATCCGCGGCGGCCGCGTGAAGGACCTTCCGGGCGTGCGCTACCACATTCTTCGTGGCGTGCTCGATACCCAGGGCGTCAAGAATCGTAAGCAGCGCCGTTCGAAGTACGGCGCCAAGCGGCCGAAGTGAGGATTTAACGATGTCCCGTCGCCACCGCGCAGAGCGTCGCGAAGTAACCCCGGATCCGAAGTTCGGGAGCGAAGTGCTGAGCCGCTTCATGAATGCCGTCATGTATGACGGCAAGAAGTCGGTCGCCGAACAGATCGTCTATGGCGCTCTCGACATTGTCGAGGGGCGTGCCAAGGCGGAGCCGCTCGGCGTGTTCACCCAGGCGCTCGACAACGTGTCGCCGGCCATCGAGGTGCGTTCCCGCCGCGTCGGCGGCGCCACCTACCAGGTGCCGGTCGAAGTCCGCCCCGAGCGCCGTCAGGCGCTGGCGATCCGCTGGCTGATCACTGCGGCCCGTGCCCGCAATGAGAAGACCATGGTGGAGCGCCTGTCCGGTGAGTTGCTGGACGCGTCGAACAATCGCGGCACCGCCGTGAAGAAACGTGAAGACACCCATCGCATGGCGGAGGCGAACCGCGCCTTCTCTCACTATCGTTGGTGATGAAGAGAGCCGGGACGAGGATCTGATATGTCGCGCACGCACGCTATCGAAGACTACCGTAACTTCGGCATCATGGCCCACATCGATGCCGGCAAGACCACCACGACCGAACGGATCCTCTATTACACCGGCAAGAGCCACAAGATCGGCGAAGTCCATGACGGCGCTGCCACCATGGACTGGATGACCCAGGAGCAGGAGCGCGGCATCACCATCACGTCCGCCGCGACGACCGCTTTCTGGCACGGCAAGCGCCTGAACATCATCGACACCCCCGGCCACGTCGACTTCACCATCGAAGTCGAGCGTTCGCTGCGCGTACTCGACGGCGCCGTGTGCGTTCTCGACGGCAACCAGGGCGTCGAGCCGCAGACCGAGACCGTGTGGCGCCAGGCCGACAAGTACAACGTGCCGCGCATCGTGTTCGTCAACAAGATGGACAAGACCGGTGCCGACTTCTTCCGCTGCGTCGAGATGATCATCGACCGCGTGGACGGCAAGCCGGTGTGCTGCCAGCTGCCGATCGGCTCCGAGAACAACTTCAAGGGCATCATTGACCTCGTCCGTATGAAGGCGGTGGTGTGGGACAATGAGGAGCTCGGCGCGAAGTATCACGACGAAGAGATTCCGGCCGAGCTGGCCGAGCAGGCGGCCGAATACCGCGCCAAGCTGCTCGAGGCCGCTGTCGAGCTCGACGACGATGTCCTCACCGCCTATCTCGACGGTGTGGAGCCGGACGAGGCGACCCTCAAGGGCCTCATCCGCAAGGCCGTGATCGGTCGCGTGTTCAATCCGGTGTTCTGTGGCTCGGCCTTCAAGAACAAGGGCGTGCAGCCGCTGCTCGACGCCGTGTGCGATTTCCTGCCGAGCCCGATCGATCGCGGCGCGATCAAGGGCATCGACTTCAACACCGAGGAAGAGACGGACCGCAAGCCGTCCGACACCGATCCGCTGTCGGTGCTGGCGTTCAAGATCATGGACGACCCCTTCGTCGGCACCATCACCTTCTGCCGTATCTATTCGGGCAAGCTCGAGACCGGCATGGGTCTGCTGAACTCGACCCGCGACAAGAAGGAGCGCGTTGGCCGCATGCTGCTCATGCATGCGAACAACCGCGAGGACATCAAGGAAGCCTATGCGGGCGACATCGTCGCGCTGGCCGGCCTGAAGGAAGTGCGCACCGGCGACACGCTGTGCGACCCCGCCAAGCCGGTGATCCTGGAGAAGATGGAGTTCCCCGAGCCGGTCATCGAGATCGCGATCGAGCCGAAGTCCAAGGCAGACCAGGAGAAGCTGGGCCTGGCCCTTGCCAAGCTCGCGGCCGAGGACCCGTCCTTCCGCGTGTCGACCGATTTTGAGAGTGGCCAGACCATCCTCAAGGGCATGGGCGAACTGCATCTCGACATCAAGGTCGACATCCTGAAGCGCACCTACAAGGTCGACGCCAATATCGGCGCGCCGCAGGTGGCTTACCGCGAGACGATCACCCGCAAGACCGAGGTTGACTACACCCACAAGAAGCAGACCGGCGGTACCGGCCAGTTCGCCCGGGTGAAGTTCGTGGTCGAGCCGAACGAAGTCGGCAAGGGCTTCGCCTTCGAGAGCAAGATCATCGGCGGCGCGGTGCCGAAGGAGTACATCCCGGGCGTCAACAAGGGTCTGGAAAGCGTGCTCGGTTCGGGCGTGCTGGCTGGCTTCCCGGTTGTGGACGTCAAGGTTGAGCTGGTCGACGGCGCCTATCACGAAGTCGACTCGTCGGCGCTCGCCTTCGAAATCGCCTCGCGTGCGGCATTCCGCGAAGCCCTGCAGAAGGGTGGCGCCGTGCTCCTCGAGCCGATCATGAAGGTCGAAGTGGTGACCCCGGAAGACTACACCGGCTCGGTCATCGGCGATCTGAACTCGCGGCGCGGCCAGATCCAGGGCCAGGACATGCGCGGCAACGCCAACGTCGTCAACGCGATGGTGCCGCTCGCCAACATGTTCGGCTACGTCAATACGCTCCGGTCCTTCTCGCAGGGCCGCGCGACTTTCACCATGCAGTTCGACCACTACGAGCAGGTGCCGTCGAACGTCGCTCAGGAGGTTCAGGCCAAGTACGCATGATGCAGGCTTGATCTGACTAAGTTGGGCTGCCCTGAGGGTTGGCCCCGACCTTTCGAGTGATTTCGTATCAACATTGAATATCGACCGACGGAGAGCCCCGTGGCCAAAGAGAAGTTCAACCGTTCGAAGCCTCACTGCAACATTGGGACGATCGGCCATGTTGACCATGGCAAGACGTCTTTGACGGCAGCGATC
>NZ_JAVDUX010000033.1:0-20184 GCF_031456575.1 Ancylobacter sp. 3268 | reverse complement strand
CGAACGCCACGCCGACCTCTATCGCGCTTTCCTCACAATCGCCGCCGCCATCATCGCTTTCAGGGCCCGCACGAGGTTTTGTTAGGCGCTCTTAGGGTTTGGGCGACTTTAGGGCCTGGCGGATAACGCTTCGGCCTTGGTGCTCGGGCGAGCGGGGGCGTCGCGCTGGCCGGCTGCACTGGACAGGGTTAACCGGCGCCTGCCTTTCATGGTCAACGAATTCTTAATGCCGGTGTGCTCCAATCCTCCTTCGGCAGGCGGATGGAGGTGGGCATGATCGTGCATCAATATCTCCTCTGGGCGAAGACGGTCTCGGACGAGGAGCGCGGTCGCGGCCTCGGCATGCTGGCCGATGCCTATGTCCGCGGCGAGCTCGAGGGCGTGGAGGCGCTCGGCTTCGAGGCGGCGCTGCCGGTGCTGGCGCAGGATCCCTATCCGCCGGCGCGGCTGGCGCTGGCGCAGGCGCTCTGCCGGCACCCCGGCCTTCCCGACGACCTCGCCCTGCGGCTGGCCGAACTCGACGGCGAACCGGGGCTTCGCATGCTCGCCTGCTCGCCGGTGCTGAACGAATGCGCGCTGATCGAACTGGCCGAGGCCGGCAGCGAGGCCCGCCGCGCCGCCATCGCCGCGCGCGCGCCGGTGACCGCGCCGGTCGCCGCCGCGCTCGCCGAGATCGCCGGCGAGGAGGCGTGCCTCGTGCTGGTCGGCAATCCGGCGGCCGATGTGCAGGGCTTCGCGCTCGGCCGCATCGTCGCCCGCCATGGCCATGGAGCGGCATTGCGCGAGGTGCTGCTGGCCCGGCGCGACCTGCCGGCGAGCGTGCACCAGGCGCTGATCCGCGCCGTGGCCAATGCGCTGTCGGTGTTCGTGGTCGAGCGCGGCCGCCGCGCTCCCGGCGAGACGGCGGGCGAGGAGGCGGGCGAGGCGCCGGACGCCGAGGCGGGGGAGGAAGCCGTGCCGGAGAGCTCGGGCGAGGGGCGCGAGCGGGCGGTCGTCGCCATGGTCGGGCGTGCCGGACCGGACCTGCGCGCGCTTGCCGGGCAATTGCAGCAGCGCGGGGAGCTGACGCCGGCCGCGGTGCTGAAGGCGCTGCTTTCCGGCCGCATGCGGCTGTTCCTGGAAATGGTGGCGTTGCTGTCCGGCCTGCCGACCGACCGGGTGGCGGCGCTGGCCGCCGACCGCTCCGGCGACGCGTTCCGCATCCTCTATGACCGGCTCGGACTGCCCTACGGCGCCTTCACCGCCTTTCGCAGCGCGCTGCACCTGCTGCAGAAGGAGGCCTATCTCGACGACGAGGAGGGGCCCGCCGGATTGCAGCGGCGCATCGTCGAGGAAGCGCTGTACCAATATAAGCGGCTGGGCGAGACCGGTGCCCGCAACCCGGTGGTGGCGCTGCTGGAACGCTGGCGCGACGAGGAGCCGGTCGACGAACTCGGCACGACGCTGGCGGCGTGAGGCGCGGCCTCAGACCTCGAACTGCTCGCGCAGGATGCGTTCCTCGATCGAGTGATCGCGGTCGACCAGCATGGTCAGCGTCGACGAGCGGTCGAGGCGGGCGCGTACCGCCACCACGTTCAGCACCTGATAATGGTCGGCGGTGGCGTTGACCGGGCGCTTGTCGGATTCCAGCACCGCGATGTCGATGCGGGCGCGGTCGGGCACCAGCGCGCCGCGCCACCGCCGCGGGCGGAAGGCGGAGATCGGGGTGAGCGCCAGCAGCGGCGTGCCGATCGGCAGGATCGGCCCCTGGGCGGAAAGATTATAGGCGGTCGATCCCGCCGGGGTGGCGACCAGCACGCCGTCGCAGACCAGTTCCTCCATGCGCACCGTGCCATCGATGGAGATGCGCAGCTTGGACGCCTGGTAGGACTGGCGGATCAGCGACACCTCGTTGATCGCCGGGGCGCGGTGGACGCGGCCATTGACGTCGGTCGCCTCCATCAGCAGCGGATGGATGACCACCCGCTGGGCGGCGGCGATGCGCGCCGGCAGGTCGTCCTGCTTGAAGCTGTTCATCAGGAAGCCGACCGAGCCGCGATTCATGCCGTAGATCGGGATGCCGGTATCGCGGAAGCGGTGCAGCGTCTGCAGCATGAAGCCGTCGCCGCCGAGGGCGACCACGATGTCGGCCTCCTCCGGCGCGACATGGCCGTAGATCGCGGTGAGCTCGCTGCGCGCGCGCACCGCATCGGCCGCGTCGCTCGCGACAAAGGCGATTCGGCCATATGCTGCCGCTTCGGGAGCATCCGCAGCGGAAGAAGGGGCTGGGCGGGCGGCTTCGTTCATGCGGGACAGCCCGATACGCAGGGATGACAGATGGAGCCGCTGATCGGCACGGTGATGGTCTATACGACATGGCCCGGTCTCGTCGAGGCCGAGGCCGCCGGACGCGCCATCGTCGCCGACGGGCTGGCGGCGGCGGTGAACATCCTGCCGGGCATCGTTTCCTTCTATCGCTGGCATGGCGAGATCGAGCGGGCCGAGGAAGTGGTGATGGTGTTCAAGACCCGCACCGACCTCGCCGAGGCGGTGGCGCAGGCGGTGCGCGCGCGCCATCCCTATGAGACGCCCGGCGTGCTGGTGCTGCCGGTGACCGGCGGCGACCCGGACTATCTCGACTGGATCGTGATGGAGACCGACGCCTAACGCGGTGCCGGCGCGGCGGCCTCAATCATCGAGGGTGACCAGCTGGGTCTCGTAGGTGATGTCGGTGTCGAGCTCCTCGATATGCCGGCCGATCAGGCCGTTGAGGCCGACAAGATCGAACGCCCGCAGCGGGATGATGCTCAGATCATTGCCCAGGGTCGGCGTTTCGTCGTCGGTGGTCGCCACCATCACGAAGGCGGCGACGGGCTCGTATTCCTCGCGCGGCTTTTCGCCGGGCTGGCCATCGAAGAACCAGCCGGTGGCCGGCATCATCTGGCGAATCTCGACGATCCGGTCCGGCATTCGTGCCTCCCTGCGCTGACCGGTGCAGGATAGGCGGAGCCGGCGTGGTTCGACAATGCCACCGACCAGGGAGCGCACCGGGTTCGGCCATCGCGCGGCGGCGCGGCGCCGCGCCGGAGGCCTCAGCCTTCGGCCGGCAGGTCGCGCAGATAAGGTTCGACCGCGCCCTTGAGCTTCACCGTCATCGGGTTGCCGGCGCGGTCCTTGGCCTTGCCGACCGAGACGCGCACCCAGCCTTCGCTGACGCAGTACTCCTCGACATTGGTCTTCTCGACGCCCTTGAAGCGGATGCCGACGCCCCGCGTCAGCAACTCCTCATCGTAATGGGGGCTCGACGGATCGCTGGAGAGGCGGTCGGGGAGGGCGGTCGGCTCGGTCATGGGATCCTCGGCACGGCGAAGGAAGGAAAGCCGACACATAGACAAGCTGGCGGGAGAAGCCAATGGGCCGCCGCCGGTCGGCCCGGCCATCAAGCGGTTGCCGGCCGGGCAAGGCGGCCAGGGGCCGGACGCGGACCGGGAGGGCGATCCGCGCCCATGCGTGCCGAGGTCGCCGCGGCCCTAGAGCATTTCCGGTGAACACCGGTTCGCCGGAAATGCTCTAACATATTGTCCTGACGCGTTTTCTTTCCGCGAAGTGGATTCCACTTCGCTCGAAAACGCCCTAGAGCACCGGGTTCCACACCGCCGGGACCAGGCGGTAGCCGTTGCCGGTCTTCTCGGCGTAGCCGAGGGCCGGGAACATGAAATGATAGCCGGTCACCTGCATGCGTTCGGCGGCGAGCATGTCCCAGATGCGCTTGCGGGTGGCGATCGCCTTCGCCGCGTCCATATCGAACATCACTTCCCATTCGGGGTTCGCCGCGAACAGCGTCGGATTGTTGGTGGTGTCCGACTGCACGAACAGCTTGCCATTGCCGGAGGCGACGACGAAGGCGGTGTGGCCCGGCGTGTGGCCGACCGCTTCCACCGAGGTGATGCCCGGCGCGATCTCCTTGTCCCAGCCATAGGGCTTCACCCGGCTGTCGACATCCTTGAACACCTTGGCGACATTGGCGAAGGCGCCCTTGCGGCCCTCGGGCGCGCGGCTGGCCTCGCCCTCGTCGGTCCAGTATTTCCACTCCACTTCCGGAACCAGGATCTCCGCATTGGGGAAGGCGAGGGCGCCGTCGGCGGCGCGCAGGCCGTTAATGTGATCGCCGTGGAAATGCGAGATGATCACGGTGGAGATGTCGGACGGCTTCACGCCCGCCCAGGCGAGATTGGCGAACAGCTTGCCGACGGTGGCATTGCCGGATTGCGGGCCGTTGCCGGTGTCGATCAGCACCAGCTTGCCGCCGGTGTTGATGAGCAGCGGGTTGAACTGGTTCATCAGCTGGTCCTTCGGCAGGAAGGCCTGCTCCAGCACCGCATTGATCTGGTCGCGCGAGGCGTTGCGGACGAAGCCGTCCTGCAGCGGGCCGACGCGGGCGCCGTCGCTGACCGCCGTCACCTCGATGTCGCCGACCTTGTAGCGGTAGAGGCTCGGTACCTGCTGGCCGGAGGGCGTCTGCGCGGCGGCGGGGGTGGCGGTGACGCCGGTCATGGCAAGGCCTCCGACGGCAGTGGCGACGGGGAGCGTGGCGGAGGCGAGCAGGGCGTCACGGCGGGAAACGGTCGTCATGGCGGTCTCCTTCGGGCGGGTCGGGTGCCGGCGGCGGCAGGGCCGCGGCCCGGCGCGGGAGAAGCTAGGGCTTCGCTCCCCGAGCGTCACAGCGACGGGTATCACGTTCGGGTGAGCGACCTAGAAGTGATATTTGTAGCCGAGCTCGATGGCGTCGTAGGACACATCGCCATTCTTCCAGTCGCGCTCGAACTTGACCGAGACCGAATGCGCCTCGCTGAGGCGGAAGTCGAACTGGGTGGAAAGCTCGGGAGTCTCGTAGGCATAGGCGGTGTCGAACGCGTTGCGGTAGCGGGCGGCGATGACGGTCCAGGTGACGACGGAAGACAGCTTCACGTTCAGCGAGCCGGTGAAGCTGTAATAGGCGAAGTCGGTGGCGTTGCTCGGCATGTGGCTGCCCAGCGCGGCGACGCCGGCGATCGACCACGCCTCGTTCAGCGCATGGCTGTAGCCGAGCGTGCCCTCGAGGTTCCAGGCATAGGCGCTGGTGTGGGCGGTGTCGTAATATTTCGCCGAGCCGCCGAGGCTGACATTGTTGTCGAAGGTGTGGGCATAGCTCAGCTGGGTGTCGGTCGACTTGGTGGAGGAGAAGTCGCCCGGCGCGCGCTCGCTCGCCACCGAGATGCCGATGACGTTGCTGCCGGCATCGGCCGGGCTGGCGGCAAACGCCAGCAGGGCCGGGAGCGTGGCGGCGAGGAGGCGCGCGTCAGTGCGCTTTCTTCTTCCGGCTGCTGAGAAGCACATAGGTCGTTGCCGCCACCAAGGTTAGAGCCACGAAAATCACCCCGACCACGTTGATGACGGGTGACAGGCCGAAGCGCAACCGCGAGGCGATCTCCGTCACCAGAGTCCATTCGCCGCCGATGGCGAACACGGTGGTGTTGTAGTTCTCGAAGGATTGCAGGAAGGCGACGACGGCGGCGGTGAAGGCAGTCGGCGCCAGGAAGGGCAGGGTGATGCGGCGGAACACCAGCATATGGCTGGCGCCGAGGTCGAGCGCCGCCTCCTCCAGCGTGCGGTCCTGCCGCTGAAGGCGGGCGAGGAACAGCAGCATCGCATAGGAGGCGATGAAGCTCGATTGCGCCATCACCGCCACGAACAGGCCGCCGGGCACGCCGAATTCCCGCCAGAAGATCAGGCTGGAAATGCCGAGGATGATGCCGGGCGTGAGCACCGGCGACACCAGCACCGAATAGAGCACGGTGCCGGAGCGCTGGCCGAGCCGGGTGAGGATCAGCGCGCCGGCGAGGCCGGCCGGGATCGACACCACGATGACGCCGAGCGCCACCATCACCGAGTTGACCAGCCCCTGGATGAGGCGCTGGTCGTGCGCCAGCGCCACGAACCATTGCAGGGTGAAGCCGCGCCACTGGGTGACGGAGGGATAGTCATAGGCGTTGAACGCCGCCGCCGACATCACCGCCAGCGGCAGGAACAGATAGAGGCAGAACAGGCCGATATAGATGTTGAGGATGAGCCGGGCGCCGGCGCTGTCATTGGCGGTGCTCATGGGCAGGTATCCCCATGCGTGCTGACAAGGGCTGGCCTTGCCGATCGAGCGGCGGTGCTCCCTTTCCCCGTGGGGGGGAGGGATGGGGTGAGGGGGCACCTAGCCTTGCCGGCCGTGCCGCCCCTCACCGACCCGCTGCGCGGGCCGCCTCTTCCCGACGGGGAGAGGGAAAGAAACAGCACGTGCGGAGAGTGGCTCGGTGGATGCGCGTGGAGCCTTGCGGTGGCGGTGCTCATTTCGCGATGTCCCTGAGGCCGACGCCGAACAGGCGCATCATGATCAGGATGAAGGCGGTGCAGACCACCAGCAGCGACACCGCATAGGCCGAGCCCATGTTCCAGTTGTTGCTCTCGTAGAACTGCCGGTAGACCAGCTGCGAGAACCAGTCGCCGCCCTGGCCGCGCGTCATGATCGCCGGCACCGAATAGGAGCCGGCCGACAGCATGAAGGTCATGATGCAGCCCACCGCGATGCCGGGCTTGGCATGCGGGATGATGACACGGCGGTGGATGCGGAAGGAGGAGGCGCCGAGATCGCGCGCCGCCTCGATCTGGTTGCGGTCCAGCGTCTCCAGCGTGTTCACCATCGGGAACACCATGAACAGTACATAGGTGTAGATCATCGCCAGGAACACGGCGGAGGGATTTTCCAGGAAGGGAATCCAGCCGCGATTGTCGAGATCGACCATGCCGAGCCAGGCGAGGATGCCGTTGATGACGCCGCGATAGTCGAGGATCATCAGCCAGGCATAGACGCGCAGCAATTCGTTGATCGCATAGGGCACGATCAGCGCCACGGTGAGCACGACGGCCTTGCGCGGTCCGCTGGCCAGCGCCACCGCATAGGCCATCGGGTAGCAGACGACGAGCGCGAGGCCGGTGACCATCAGCGCGTAGATGATGGTGCGGATGAAGATGTAGAAATGCAGCCCGCTCATGCGGGTGAAGTTCGCCAAGCCGTAGGTCTTGGGCGGGTTGGTCTCCTGCGCCTCCAGCGCGGTGGCCTCGGCCTGCTTCTGCGCGATCTGCGCTTCGAAGCCGGCTTTCCTGCCCGCGTCGGTCTCGCCGGCAGCGTCGAGCTGCAGCGTCGCCATCTCGTTGTAGAGGCGGTCGATCTGCAGGGTGATGTCGCCCCTGGAGTCCTTCCACCACAGCGACTGCTCGATCATGGCGCCGAGCGGCACCACGATCAGCGCCAGGATCCACAAGGCGGCGATGGCGAGCAGCAGCACGCCGAGGCCGCGGCCATAGGCCCGGAACAGGCTAGCCATGGGCGAGCGCCCCCTCGGCATAGACCCGCGCGTCCTCCCGGCCGAAGCCGAGCACCAGATCGGCGGGCAGGTCGCGCATGGCCGGGCCGTTGGCGAGGGTGACGGTGAGGGTCTGGCCGCCGGTAACGCATTCGAGATTGACCGACGGGCCTTCGAGATGGCGGGCCTTCAGCGTCACCGGGATGCTGTTGTCGCGGGTGGCGCCCAGCGTCATCCGCTCCGGGCGCACCATCACCAGCACCGGGGCGCCGATGCCGGGCGTGCCGACCTCGCAGCCCTCGATGGGGCCGAGCGGGGTGTCGACGCTGGCCGCGCCGTTGGAGATCCGGCGCAGCGTGCCGCGGATGACGTTCTGCTCGCCGACGAAGGTGGCGACGAAGGGCGTCGCCGGCTCGGCATAGAGCGTGTCCGGCGCGGCGACCTGCTCGAGCCGGCCGCGGCTCATCACCGCGACGCGGTCGGACATGGCGAGCGCCTCGCCCTGGTCGTGGGTGATGTAGATGAAGGTGATGCCGACCCGCTTCTGGATGGCGCGCAATTCGGCGCGCATGTGCTGGCGCAGCTTGAGATCGAGCGCCGAGAGCGGCTCGTCCAGCAGCAGCACGGACGGCTCTACCGCAAGAGCGCGGGCGATGGCGACGCGCTGGCGCTGGCCGCCGGACAGGTCGGCGGGCTTCTTGTCGCCATAGCCGCCGAGCGCGACCAGTTCAAGCAGCTCCTGCGCCCGCTTCAGCCGCTCCGCCTTCGCAACGCCGCGGGCCTCGAGGCCGAAGGCGACGTTCTCGGCGACGCTCATCAGCGGGAACAGCGCGAGGTTCTGGAAGATCAGCGCGGTGGGGCGCTCGTTCGGCCCCTTGCCGGCCATGTCCTCGCCGCCGATCAGCACCCGGCCGATGGTCGGCTCGATGAAGCCGGAGACCGTGCGCAGGATGGTAGTCTTGCCGCAGCCGGACGGGCCGAGGATGGAGAAGAACTCGCCGGCCTCGATGGTGAGGTTCAGCGGCTGCACGGCGACGGAATCGCCGAAGCGGATGGAGACCTGGTCGAGACGTACGTCCTTGCCGCGCATGGGGCGTTCCGCAAACGAGGGAGGGGAGCGGCGACCGGAGCGGATCCGGCCGTACAACTTCCGGTGCGTGACGCTACGAGACTGCCCGGAAGCCGAAAAGACGGTCCCCGGGACCGGCCCGGGGACGCAAGGCACGCGGGGCGAGCGAAGGCGCGCCGCCGCGTTCAGGCGTGCGGCGCGCGCAGGCTCACGCGTTGGTCAGCTTCTCGACATATTCGCCGCGGAGCTTGGCGTAGAAGTCGGTCTGCATCGGCCACCAGAACAGGTTGTCGATGGCACCCGCCGGGTAGGCGGCCTGGAAGGCGGCGCGGGCTTCCTCGGAGAGGTACGCATCCGCGCCCTTGGCGCAGGAATTGTAGCCGGTGGTGTTGGCGAAGCGGGCGCCCACTTCCGGCTGGTAGAGGAAGTTGGCGAAGGCGTAGGCCTGCTCGAGATTGGCGGCGCCGGCGGGAATGGCCAGCGTGTCGGTCCAGGCGAGGCCGCCCTCCTTCGGCATGCCGTAGCTCCACTTCTTGTCGGTCTTCTGATGGAGCAGGATGCCGGTAGTGTCCCAGGTCTGGCCGATGGTGCAGCCGGCATCGGTGAAGGCGGCGGTCGCCTCGGTGGCGTTGTTCCAGAAGGCGCCGATATTGCCGCGATGCTCGACGATGAACTTCAGCACGCCGTCGAAGACGCGGCGGGCGTCGGCTTCCGACTTGTAGAGATCGAGGCCGCGATTGGACGGCAGCGTGCCGTTGGCGTCGAGATAGAGGGCAACGCCGTTGAATACCGACTTCTGGCGGATGGCGGTCTGCTTCGGATTGGCGGCTAGCCACATATCGCCATAGGAGATCTCGCCCGACTTCTTGCCGGGGAACTTCGTCGAATCCCAGGTGATGCCCTCAGTGCCCCAGTCGAACGGCACCAGGTAGCGCTTGCCGCGATGGGCGGCGCCGAGGGTCAGCGAGTTGCGGTAGATCGAGGGGATGACGTTCTCGACCTTGAACTTTTTCTCGTCGATGGCCTGGAGCAGGTTGTCCTTGTAGTAGTTCGGGCCGGTGTCGACCGAGGGGAACAGGAGGTCGAAGCCCTTGCCGCCGGCGGCGCGCAGCTTGTTCTCGGCTTCCTCGTTGGAGCCGTAGGTCGACAGGTTCACCTTGACGCCGGTGGCGTTGGTGAAGTCGGCCAGGATGGTGTTCTTGTCGAAATAGTCACCCCAGGCATACACATCGACCGAGCCGGAGCTGGCCAGCGCGTCATGCGCGCGCAGCACCGCCGGAGCGGCGAGGGCGAAGGCGCCGGCCTTCATGAAGTTACGGCGGGAAAAGCGGGTCATTTGATCCTCCCAAGGCCCAGCGGGCGAGTGGCGCTCGCTCTAGTGCCGGGCGATGAACGAACGATGACACGCGCCGCGCGCAGCGGAAAGCGAACGTCGCCATGCAACAATGGATTTGTCGCATTCGTTCAAGGTTCACGCACGGCCGTGCATCCGCCGCCCATGCCGGGCAGGGTGCGACAATCTGTCATGCGTCCGGGTGCTGGCGGGGCGTGGGCGAAGCATTAGATTGCCCTCACCCGATGATCCGGGCCCCTCTGACGCGAGCCGTGCCGGCGTTCGCGTGATGTCGGATCGCTTTCCGACGTCATGCCGGCGTAGAGGCTGTGTCTTCCCTATGAAATTTATACGGTCGAGAGTTGCATCCCGTTACGGTTGCCGCGCGTTGATGCGCGTTGCCGCAGAGGAGTGACCGATGGACTATCTCATGCAGCTTGCCGCCAGTCCCGCGGCGTGGGCGGCGCTCGTGACGCTGATCGCCATGGAAGTGGTGCTCGGCATCGACAACCTCTTGTTCATCTCGATCCTGACCAACAAGCTGCCGGAGGCCATCCGCCCCCGCGCGCGGCGGATCGGCATCGGCCTCGCGCTGGTGATGCGGCTCGGCCTGCTCAGCACGGTGGCGATCATCGTGCAGCTCACCACGCCGGTGTTCTCGGTGTTCGGCAACGACTTCTCGTGGCGTGACCTGATCCTGATCGCCGGCGGCCTGTTCCTGGTGTGGAAGGCGACCAAGGAAATCCACCACAGCATGGAGCCGCTCGCCGAGCATGGCGACGCCGAGGTCAGCGCCGGCAAGGTGATCGACATCAGCTTCCGCGCGGCGATCATCCAGATCCTGATCCTCGACCTCGTCTTCTCCATCGACAGCATCATCACCGCGGTGGGCATGACCGAGCACATCCCGATCATGGTGATCGCGGTGGTGGTGGCGGTGCTGACCATGCTGTTCGCGGCGGGGCCGCTGGCCAACTTCATCAACCGCAACCCCTCCATCGTCATGCTGGCGCTGGGCTTCCTGCTGCTCATCGGCACCACGCTGATCGCCGAAGGCTTCGGCGCGCATGTGCCCAAGGGCTATATCTATGCGGCGATGGCGTTTTCGGCGGGCATCGAGTTCCTCAACATGCTCCAGCGCAAGCGCCGGCCGGCCTGAGGCCGCCCGCAGCGTAGGAAACACCGACGGCGGGCTTCGGCCCGCCGTTTGTTTTCGTGGCACAGCCTGCGCCTGCCGCCCCGCCGTGCGAAACGCGAAGGCGCCTCGACGGGGGGATGCTATGCTCACCGCCGACACCGCGATGCGGCCCGCCGAGGAGTTCGCCGATGACCGATGACGACGCGTCGCTGCCGCCGGATGCGGCGGCGGTTCCTGCCGACAGCAAGCTGACCCGCACCAAGCGCAGCTGGGCGCAGAGCGGCAAGTTCCTCACCGGACGGGTCTCCCGGCCCGAGGCGGAGCGGCTGCCGCCCGGCCAGCATCTGGTGCGCGACTGGCCGGTGCTGGACCTCGGCCTGCAGCCGGAGATCCCGCTCGACCACTGGCGCCTCGACGTCGGCGGCGCGGTGGAGCATCCGGTTTCGTGGAACTGGCGCGAATTTCTCGCGCAGAAGCAGAGCCGCGAGGTGACCGACATTCACTGCGTCACCACCTGGTCGCGCTACGACAATCATTGGGAGGGCCTCTTCACCCGCGACCTGCTTGACATCGTCATGCCGAAGCCGGAAGCGGGCTTCGTGCTGCTGCGCTCCTATGACGGCTACACCACCAACATGGCGCTGGAGGACTTCGCCGCCGAGGACGCGATGCTGGTGCACAGCTGGGAGGGCCGGCCGCTCACCCGCGAGCATGGCGGGCCGCTGCGGCTGATGGTGCCGCATCTGTATTTCTGGAAGAGCGCCAAGTGGCTGCAGCAGATCGAGTTCCGTCCCGCCGACAGGCGCGGCTTCTGGGAGGAGAACGGCTATCACAACCATGCCGACCCGTGGAGGGAGGAGCGCTATTCCGCCGATGAGTGAGCCGGACGGCGTGAGCTTCCGGGCTGAAGGCTGCGGGGCTGCCGCGGCGCAGGCGCCGTTGCGCCTCCGGCGGGCTGCCCGGGCCGGCGTTGCGACTCAGCGCAGCCGGCGTGGGCTCGGGCGCAGGAAGGCTGGCGGGACGGCCCTGGCAAGCCGCGGCGCAGCGTTCTCGTCGGCATCGGCCACCGGGCTCGCCGGCCGCCCGGCCATCGGCAGCCGCACGGACATCGGCTCCCGATAAGCCGGCGAATCACCGGCCGGCGAATCACCTGCCGGCAGCGGCTGGCGGGCGAAGGCGGCCGGCGGCAGGTCGACGGCGACCTTCTCGCGCGGCGGCGGGTCGTCGCAGGCGATGGCGAGTTCGTTGCGCAGCTTCGCCCAGGTCTCGGCAAGAACGGAGGCGTCCCAATCCGGTGCGGCGCGCGCCTCGTCGTCGACCTCCCAGAAATTCTCGGCCTCCAGCGCGGCGGGAGCAGGGGGCGGGGACCGGTGCTGTGCGGCGGCCGGCGTCGGCGCGGCCAGGGCGGAAGCGGCCGGGCGCGGCCGGACGAGAACCACGGTCCGCACCGGCGCCGAAGATGGCAGTGCCGCGGCCTTAGATGGCAGTGCCGCGGCGTTCCGCTTGGGGGCCGGCAATCCGGCGCTTCCCCAGCTCGGGCGCTCCCACTTGCCCCACTTGCCGGATTCCCACTCGTTGATCGCCCACATCAGCGCGGCACCAAGGCCGGCGCCGGCACAGATATCGAGGAGGCGGACGCCGGGAACCACCAGGAGGTACAGCACGCACAGCGCCGCCACGCCGAGGCAGCATGCAAGTGCCTGCCATTTGGATTGCATGTCCGGTTTCCCCGAGGGCATCGGGGAAATTATAACTGATTCGGCGGTAATCTCAGAAGGTTAGACCGCGCATGCGCAGGTTTGGGACATTCCGGGCCCGCAGATCGGCTCGATCGCCCGTTCGCCGGACGCGGCCGGGCCGGGATCGGGATGCCGGCAAGAGCGGGGCGGGACCGGGGCGGAGGCGGGTGTACGCGGCGACCGCCTGTGGGACGGCTGCCTTTAGAGGGGTGGTGCCGGGTGAGGGGATCGAACCCCCGACCTTCGGTTTACAAAACCGCTGCACTACCGCTGTGCTAACCCGGCAAGACTAAAAACCAGAACCGCACCAGATATTTCGTCGATTCCGGCTCGCTGCGGTGCGGGTCCTCGCGTGCCGGCTTCCTACCTGCGAGGCCTCCCGCCTTTGAGGGGCGAAGTCTCGATTGAAGCTTCTTCGCCGATGGCCGCTTCCCGGTCAAGACCGCCGCCGCGACCGGCGCGAAGCGGCCGGGACGAGACGGCGGATTCGCCCGCGCCCGGCGCCGGCAGGAAGGCGATCCGGACAATTCCTGCATTGAAACTGACGTGGGGTTCTGCGAGACCATTTCCGTTGGGTATTCCGGTCACGGCGACCGGAAGGGGGCACACCGGCGCGCCAAGCACCGGGCGCGCCGATTCAGGGGACGGAAATTCATGAAGCGACACATCTTCGGACTGGCAGCGCTCGCGCTCGTCGTCTCGGCGGGCGGGGCCAGCGCCCAGACCATGAGCTTCGCCGATGCCGGCGATCTCATCGCCAAGGCTTGCGGTGCCTCGATCGAGCGCTTCTGCGCCCGCGACGACATCGGCACCGGCAAGGTCGCCTCCTGCCTGGAGCAGAACAAGAAGGACGTGCCGGCGCAGTGCTTCTCCGCCCTGCAGGCGGCGGAAGCCGGCACCGCGGCGCGTCTCGCCGCGCAGAAGGCCACCTTCGGCCTGTGCCAGGACGATGCGCGCCAGTTCTGCAAGGGCGTGAAGCCCGGCGATGCCAACCTGCTCGATTGCCTCCTCGCCTCGTCCAAGGTGGTGAGCAATGCGTGCCGGCAGGGTCTGGCCAATGCCGGCTGGGCGAACTGATCATCACGGCAAGGTTCAAGGGAAAGACACTGTCATGACCGCTTTCACCCGCCGCGCCGCCGGCCTCGCCCTCGTCGCCGCTCTCACGCTCGGCGCCTCGTTCGGTTCCGTCGAGCGCGCCAGCGCCCAGACGCCGATGAGCAGCGCCGAAATCACCAAGCAGCTGTCCGAGGTGACGCAGTTCGATCCGAGCCTCACCGCCCAGGTGCTGCAGAATATGGCGCAGCGCGCCGTGCAGGCCAACCAGCCGCTGCCGCTCGACCAGTCGGAGATCGCCAAGCGTCTCTCCAAGCTGGCGCAGATCGACGTGCAGATCCAGTTCGCGCTCAACTCGGCGGTCATCCGTCCGCAATCCTATGGGGCGCTCGGCTCCATCGCCGATGCGATGCACCATCCGATCCTGTGGAACTATCGCTTCCTCGTCGTCGGCAATACCGACACCACCGGTACCCGTGCCGTCAACCTGGCGCTCAGCCAGAAGCGCGCCGAAGCCATCAAGGAAGCGCTGGTCAATCTCGGCAAGGTCGATCCGGCCCGCCTGGACGCCGTCGGCCTTGGCCAGGAGGCGCTCGAAGTGCCGTCCAAGCCGACCGACCCGATCAATCGCCGGGTCGAGATCTTCACCATCGGCACGATGCAGGCGATGCCCAAGCCCCTGCAGTGACGCTGTCGATGCCGGGTGGCGGTCCCTCGCGGGCGGCCACCGGACGGGCAAGGCCGCCGGGTGGAGACGCCCGGCGGCCTTTTCCTTGACATCGGGTCCCCGACGCCGCGGCGGGTAGGAGGCCGGCGGGTGCGGAGGCGCCGGCGAGCGCCGAACGCCGAACGCGGGGAAAAACCGTTCACCTCGGCGCCGACATGTTCTAGTGAGGCTCCGCCCGCCCGGTAGCGGGCGCCCGACACACACAAGCGAGCATGAGACAATGAGCATCAACAGAATCGAGCCCGGCACCCGCATGAGCCAGGCCGTGGTCCATGGATCGGTCGCCTATCTCGCCGGGCAGGTCGCGCTCGGTCCCAGCGTCGCCGAACAGACCAAGGGCGTTCTCGCCCAGATCGACGCGCTGCTTGCCGCGGCCGGCACCGACAAGACCAAGCTGCTGACCGCCACCATCTATCTCGCCGACATCTCCACCTTCGCCGAGATGAACGCGGTGTGGGACGGCTGGGTCGCCGCCGGCGGCGCGCCGGCCCGCGCCACCGTCGAAGCCGCGCTCGCCACGCCGGACTACAAGGTCGAGATCGTGGTGACGGCGGCGATCTGAGTCGCGCGGGCGTCACGGCAAAGGAAACGGCCCCGCCGATGTCCCGGCGGGGCCGTTTTCATGCCTGCGCAAAGAGAAGGCCCCCGTTGCGGGCCGAGGGCCGAGGCAGCGGCCGGCGCAAGCGACCGGCGGCACAGCATCCGGCGATGCGGCGCCCGTTCGCCGGGCGCCGCCGTCGCTCAGTGCCAGTTTTCGAGGTCGCGGTCCTTGGTTTCCGGCGCGAACAGCAGGCCGATGACCACCGTCATCAGCGCCACCACGATCGGGTACCAGAGGCCGTAATAGATGTCGCCGGTGGCGGCCACCATGGCGAAGGCGGTGGTCGGCAGGAAGCCGCCGAACCAGCCATTGCCGATGTGATAGGGCAGCGACATTGCGGTGTAGCGGATGCGGGTGGGGAAAAGTTCCACCAGCCAGGCGGCGATCGGCCCGTACACCATGGTGACGAACAGCACCAGAATGGTCAGCAACGCCACCACCATCGGCGTGTTGATGGCCGCCGGGTCCGCCTTCGCCGGATAGCCGGCGGTGCGGATAGCGGTGGTCATCTCGGCGTTGAAGGCGTCCGACTGGGTCTTGAACGCCGCCGCGTCGAGCCCGACGCCGTTGAACGAGCTGAACGCCTTGTCGCCGACATGGATGGTGGCGACGGTGCCGGCCGGGGCCGCCTCGTTGGAATAGTTCACCGAGTTGCGGGCCAGGAACGACTTGGCGATGTCGCAGGACGACACGAATTTGGAGGTGCCGACCGGATTGAACTGGAAGGAGCACTCACCGGGATCGGCAACGACGCGCACCGGCGAGGTGGCCTGCGCCTGCTCGAGCGCCGGATTGGCATAATGGGTGATCGCCGCGAAGATCGGGAAATAGGTGAGCGCCGCGATGAGGCAGCCGCCGAGGATGATCGGCTTGCGGCCGATCTTGTCCGACAGCCAGCCGAAGACGATGAAGAACGGCGTGCCGATCAGCAGCGAGACGGCGATGAGGATGTTGGCGGTGGCGCCGTCGACCTTCAGCGTCTGGGTGAGGAAGAACAGCGCATAGAACTGGCCGGTGTACCAGACCACCGC
Source organism: Ancylobacter sp. 3268 (assembly GCF_031456575.1). Taxonomy (NCBI): domain Bacteria; kingdom Pseudomonadati; phylum Pseudomonadota; class Alphaproteobacteria; order Hyphomicrobiales; family Xanthobacteraceae; genus Ancylobacter; species Ancylobacter sp. 3268. Next base: position 4,123 of record NZ_JAVDUX010000033.1, on the reverse strand, counting down.
CTGGCCGGCGGTGCCGCCGAGCAGCGCGACGAGGCCCACCTTGGCGTTTTCCCACTTGCCGAAGGCTTCGGTGAGCGGTGCCTTCGAGGTCTTGCCCTCCTCCTTCATCTTCTTGAAGGCCGGCGATTCGTTCAGCGTCAGACGGATCCACACCGAGACGGCGAGCAGGATGATCGATACCAGGAACGGAATGCGCCACGCCCAGGCGGCGAACTCGGCCTCGCCGAACCAGGTGCGGGTGCCGAGGATCACCAGCAGCGACAGGAACAGGCCGAGCGTCGCGGTGGTCTGGATCCACGAGGTGTAGAAGCCGCGCCGGCCATGCGGCGCATGCTCGGCGACATAGGTCGCCGCGCCGCCATATTCGCCGCCGAGCGCGAGGCCCTGGAACAGGCGCAGGATGATCAGGATCACCGGCGCCGCGATGCCCCAGGTCGCATAGTTCGGCAGGATGCCGACGACGAAGGTGGAGGCGCCCATCAGCAGGATGGTGATGAGGAAGGTGTATTTGCGCCCGACGAGATCGCCGAGCCGGCCGAACACCAGCGCGCCGAACGGACGCACCGCGAAGCCGGCGGCAAAGGCCATCAGGGCGAAGATGAAGGCGGCGGTCGGGTTGACGCCCGAGAAGAACTGCGCGGCGATGATCGCGGAGAGCGAGCCATACAGATAGAAATCATACCACTCGAAGACGGTGCCGAGCGAAGAGGCGAAGATGACCTTCTTCTCCTCGCGCGTCATCGGTGCCGTCGCGGTGACAGTACCGGCGGTGGTGACGCTCATGGTGCTTATCCTTCCCCAAAGTAAGACATTATCCGCACAAGACGTGCTTCATGCCCCGCGGGCGATGACACGCGTCAAAATGCGCGGCGCGCGACATGCGCGACCGATGAGTGCTGTCGAGGCTTGGGGTTCTTTGCGAACGCCCGTCGCTCGGATCGTTGTCCTCCCGGAACAGTCCGCCATCTGGCGCAGCGGTACGGTATCCGGCTTCGTTGCACATCGAATTACTGGCATTCGACATGCCTTAGAGAAAAGTCTGACGAATTCGCGCGATGTTGACGATTGGCAATTGGTCGTAAATCGACGGTTGTACCCCCGCCCGCTGTATCGGGGACGCCGGACGAGGGTTTTCGCGCCCTCGGGCGAGGGTTTTCGCGCCCTTTCATGCCGCTCGAGACGCACGAAAACCGCGCGACGCCGGCGGGAAGCCGGCGCGACGACGGGGCAAGGCGAACAGGGACGGTGGCCGGCGCGGCGATTCGCCCCGGGTGCCGCCGAGGGTGCGGCAGGACGAGGCCGGTGTGCTTCGCCTACGGGGACTGCGGCTGCGTGCCGGCGTCTTCGCGCCGGTCCCGGCCGGCGTCGTGAGGGCTGCTCAGCGGCCTGCGGTTGTCCGATTCGAAATCGGCGAAACCGATCGCGCGCGAGTGCAGCGCATAGGTCTGGAAGGCATGACCGTAGAAGGAATCGATGTGATATTTCTGCGGGATCGCATCCATGGTCTCGACGATCTTGGCGATCGTCGCCTTGTCGCGAAACACGCAGAAATGCGCGCCGTTGCAGATATAGGTCTTCTTGATCTCCGGCAGATAGGCCGGCGCGCCGCGAAAGGCGTTTTTCTCCCAGGGCTGCTTCATCCTGACGCCGTTGCTGACGACGGAATGCTTCCTGAAGCGGGCATTGTACAGGATGACCTCCCAATCATCGGGAAGCGAAGCCGGCAGCGCGAGGGTTTCGCCGAAGAAGTCTCTGCTGATCTTGATGTCGTCCTCGAGCACGATGAGCCCGCCCTCGGCCAGCTGATCGAGCCCGCGCGTCAGCGCCTTCCGGTGCGACTTCCAGATGCTCAGCACGTTCAGCGAGTGGGCCCTCTCGCCGGCGGCCTGGTCCGGCGACAGCAGGCGCACGGCGGAAATCCGTTCGACCGGCCAGCGGCAGGGGGCCAGGACTTTCTGCATATTCTCAAGACGATCGGTGCGATGATCCAGATTTATGAAGCAGAGATGATCGATATTGAATGATTTGATATTCATATCGGAATCTCGTTTGCGATCTATATGAAAAATAGATTTCTGTACAAGTATATTGCCGTTTAATTGGACGAGTTTTCTGGACGAATATCCTTGTCTAAAAAGGATATTCGCTTAGGAAAGCTTTGGGTGAATCGATCGGCTTATCGTTTCACACGATGGGTGGAGGGCACTCCATCACGTATCGTAAAAGTTGTCTATCGTATTTATGCAACCCATAGGGGTGGTGCCGGCCACGATGCGGCGCGTCCCCCGGATGCCAGGCGGCAAGGGGCGGCTGGGCTGTGGCGGAAGGGGATCGATCAGGGCGCGCAGGGCGATGCGCATCGCCGTGACGAATCCTCTCGGACGCTTGCGAGGCGCGTCGGCGGACGCAGCGGAGGGCGCACCGGTTTTCGGTGCCTGCCGGGCCGGGCCGGGCTGGGGCGGAGCGCCGGTGGGGAGGGAGCGGCGGCGTTCTCGCGGGGCCGGAGCCGGAGCGGGGCGGCGGCTGGCTGGGCGCCTGAGGGCGGCGCCCTAGGGCGCCGCGCCGGACAGAGGGATGTGCCTCCTGGCCGGGCGGATCAGGGGCGCGAGATGGCCCGGCGGGCCATATGCAGGGCCAGCACCGCGGCGTTCGACACGTTCAGGCTGACGATGGCGCCGGGCAGATCGATTCGCGCCAGCACGTCGCAGGTCTGGCGGGTGAGCTGGCGCAGGCCCTTGCCTTCCGCCCCCAGCACCAGCGCCAGCGGCGCGCGCAGCTTGGTATCGGCAAGGTCGGCGGCGCCTTCGCTGTCCAGGCCGACGACGAGCACGCCGCGATCCTTCAATTCGTCGAGCGCGCGGGCGAGATTGGGCACGAAGCAGAACGGCACATGCTCCAGCCCGCCCGAGGCGCTCTTCGCCAGCACGCCGGTGGCCGCCGGGCTGTGGCGGGCGGTGGTGACGATGGCGCCGACCTTCAGCGCCGCCGCCGAACGCACGATGGCGCCGACATTGTGCGGATCGGTGATCTGGTCGAGCACCAGCAGGAGGTCGCTCGACGCCGCCTCGGCGAGGCTGGGCGAGGGCAGGGGATCGGCCTCGGCGAACAGGCCCTGATGCACCGCGTCCGCCTCGAGCAGGCGGTCGATCTCGCCGGGGCGGACCAGCTTGGGCTCCAGCTTCAGCGGCACCTTCTCGTCGGTGAGGCGGCGTATCGCGTTCTCGGTGGCGAGCAGGCGGCGGATGCGCCGCTGCGGATTGCGCAGCGCTTCGCTGACGCTGTGCCAGCCATAGAGGATGGCGACGTCGTCCGGCCAGGCGCCGAACGGCCGCCCGGCGGGACGCTCGCCGCGCGACGCGGCGCCCCGGGCGCCGCCGCGGGCATGGAAGGGCTGGCCTTTGAAGGGTGGGCGGTTACGATCGCTCATGATCCGGTTCATGTCACGGCGCGCAGCGCATTGCAATTTCATCCACATGCCGGACGAGGGTAAGCCGTCCCGGCGGGGTTGACAGGGGGCGGGCACCTCACCATAAAGCGCGCCGCACGAACCGGCGCGGCTTCGCTTCGGTTCGATGGTCGAGAGACCGGGGTCGAAAGACCGGAGACGACGCTTTTCAAGCGTTCCGGGCGCGACCGACGTGCAAGGGGGAGTGTCCCGAGCGGCAAAGGGGGCGGACTGTAAATCCGCTGGCTACGCCTTCGTAGGTTCGAGTCCTACCTCCCCCACCACGTCGCCCGTAGCCGGCGTAGGAAGACGCGAGCGCGGGTGTAGCTCAATGGTAGAGCAACAGCCTTCCAAGCTGATGACGAGGGTTCGATTCCCTTCACCCGCTCCAGCCCCCGGTTTTCATGAACCTGTCACCCATCGCGGTTACGGCCCGCCTTTCATGCCGGCCAAGCCCGGCCCGGCTTGACGTCCCCCTGACCGACTCGCGCCGTTTGGAAGGCGCGTCTTGCGGAAAGGCGGGAAACCGCCTATCCCACGCCCCGATTTTGCGACCGCGACTGTCGCTGAAGGAAGCGAGCAATGGCCAAAGAGAAGTTCAACCGTTCGAAGCCTCACTGCAACATTGGGACGATCGGCCATGTTGACCATGGCAAGACGTCTTTGACGGCAGCGATC
>NZ_JAVDUX010000032.1:0-20509 GCF_031456575.1 Ancylobacter sp. 3268 | reverse complement strand
AACGCCACGCCGACCTCTATCGCGCTTTCCTCACAATCGCCGCCGCCATCATCGCTTTCAGGGCCCGCACGAGGTTTTGTTAGGCGCTCTTAGATTTGTTGCGGGCGGAGCGGCCGCGGCAGAGCCCTGCCCTTCCGTCGATCCGACTACCAGATCGTCCAGGCGGCATAGAGGCCGCCGAGCGCCACCACCATCACCACCAGCAGGCTGTTCACCACCACCAGCTTGATGAGGGCGCGCTTGGCTTCAGGATCGTCGGCCATGCTCAGGATCCCTCGTCGACGGCGGCGCACACCGATATCGCCACACTACAAGGGCCGCAAAGGAGCCTCTACGGCACGAGACGTCGCAGCACAGGTATCCGGAGGCCAGGGAGCTGAGGCCTTTCGTCGCCTATTGAGGCGTCGCCGCCGTCGCGATGCCGCGCGCCACCACATGCACGACACGGTAGCCGCGCTCCTTCATCGCCTTGAGCAGCGCTGGAACCATCCGCGCGGTCTGCAGGCGAGTGTCGTGAAACAGTACGATGCCGCGCCCGGCATGCGCCATGCGCGTCAAAACCAGCTCCAGCTCGACCTCCGGCGTCATCGGCTCCCAATCGCTCGCCCACAGATCGGCGCCGAAAACGCCCATGCTCCGTCCGGCGACATAAGCGAGCAGTTGCGGTGAGGAGCCGAAGCCGGGAAAGCGGAAGAAGGGGAAATGCGGCGAGGCCGTCGCAGCGCCGTAAGCGGCGCGATCGACGCTGGCGATGCCGCGCTCGATATCCCGTACTGCCTTATCATACGGCAGATCCGCCAGCGTCATCGGATGGGTCTGGCTGTGATAACCGATGCCGTGCCCCTCGGCGAGGATGCGCTTCACGAGATTCGGACTCTCGGCAGCGCGGGTCCCGACCAGGAAAAAGGTAGCCCGCACGCAGCCGGCGGCCAGTGCCTTCAGCACCATCGGTGTCGTGCCGGCGGAAGGACCATCGTCGAAGGTGAGCACGAACTCGCCCTCGGCGAGATCCAGCGTCTGCGGAAAATGCTTGATACCCACCTCAAGCCCGGCGGGATCCACCTCCAGCACCCGTGCGGTGCCCGGCCCGGCGGCACAGTCGCCAGCAGCAAGGGCCGGCGCGGAAAGGCCCGGCAGCATTGCCGTCAGGGCCAGCAAACATATCAGCAATCGCATGACGCCACCGCAGCACGTGGAATGCGGTGTCCTATCGCAGCGCCGGACCATCCGCCAGCCTCGGGCGACATGGCTGCCCTTCCGAAGGCACATTGATTCGGTTGGCGATGCCGCCGACACGACCAATGCCGACTTGATGGTGTACAGGCCGCGAAGCCCCCGTTGGGGACGCCGTCACGTGCGTGAACAAACCGGTAAGATAAGTGAAAGCTTCGGTCGCCCGCAATGCCGACCGAAGCCTTCCTCAAGCCCATGAAAAACGCCCAAACGATCACTGCCGGCTTCAAAGAAGCCTAGTATTGTTTGTCAGACGACTGACCTCGCAGCCAGCGTCTATATGCTCAAATGAACTGGCACCTATCGCACCGCATTGCAGCATAACTTTCAAGCCCTAAAATTAGGCAGGCACTTCTCAAAAAACGGCAAACTTTCCGAAATCCCGATCACCCACCTTACGTTACGTGCGATCAAGTCTCCGGTGCGTCGACAATGGGGTCATATTGCGACGCATCAAACCCGAGAACACTCCAACTCTGCTGCATATGCGGAGGGAGCGGCGCCGACACATCGATCAGCCGCTCCTCCCGCGGATGCGGAATCACCAGCCGCCGCGCCAGAAGGTGCAGGCGATTCTGCAACCCGCCGGGCAATGGCCAGTTCTCTATATCGAAATACTTCGGGTCTCCGACAATTGGATGACCGATATGCGCCGCGTGGGCACGCAATTGGTGGGTACGGCCGGTGACCGGCTTCATCGACAGCCAGGACAGCTTCTGCGCCGCCTGGTCGACGACGGCGTAATAGGAAACGGCATGGCTCGCCTCGTCGTCGCCATGGCGGGCAACGCGCATGCGTTCGGCCGCCTCGTCCTTGGCGAGATAGGTCGAGATCCGCCCCTGCCGCGGCTTCGGCACGCCGGGCACCAGCGCCCAATAGACCTTGCGCGCCGAACGCGAGCGGAAGGTCTTGGCCAGCGTCGAGGCCGCAATCCGGCTCTTGGCGATCAGCAGGATGCCCGACGTATCCTTGTCGATACGGTGGACGAGGCGCGGCTTCTGCCCGTCCTCGGCGCGCAGCGATTCCATCAGCCCGTCGACATGGCGATAAGTGCCGGAACCGCCCTGCACGGCGAGGCCGTAGGGCTTGTTCAGCACCATCACGTCGCGGTCCTCATAGAGGGTGATGGATTTGAGAAAGACCGCGTCCTTGTCGTCGGCCACCGCACGCTTGACCGCCGGTGCCGCCAGCTTGTCCGGCGCTGCCGTGGCGCGCGGGCGAGGCGGCGGCGTTTCGCCGCGGGCGACGGCTTCCTGCGCCTCCAGATAGTCGGCGGCGGAGGGCTGTGGCTTCTCCTCCAGCGGCGGGATCCGCACGCTCTGGCCAGCGGCCAACCGGGTATTGCTCTTCACCCGGCCGCCATCGACCCGCACCTGTCCGCTCCGCAGCAGCTTTTGCAGGTGACCGAAGGACAGGTCGGGAAAATGCGTCTTGAACCAGCGGTCCAGCCGCATGTCTTCTTCGTCGCGGGCGACGGTACGTGTCTCGACGGCCATGGTGTGTCTCCTTGGCCAAGGAGATAGCCGAGCCGCGCCCGTGCGTCACGCAAATGCGCGTATCAGGGCCAGGCCGGCGAATACCGCGATGAGCGAAAGTCCGACGCTGCCCGCAACATAGGCAAGCGCCGACCAGGGTTCGCCGCGCTCGATCAGCACCGCCACGTCGAGGGAGAAGGCGGAAAAGGTGGTGAAGCCGCCGAGAACGCCGGTGATCGCGAACAGCCGCGCCGGCAACGACCACGCCTCGCCGGCACGAAAGGCCAGCCAGCCGGCGAGCACGCCGATCAGAAACGAGCCGAGAACGTTGATCGCCATGGTACCGCCGGGAAATCCCACGCCAACCAGGCGCGGCGCCGTCAGGTTCACCCCATGACGCAGCATGCCGCCCAGCCCGGCACCGACGAACACCAGCAGCCAGTTCATCCCCAGTTCCTGCCCCTTTTTTGGCACCCTACCCGACCCGGCGCTACCGCCCGCGCCGCTCGGCCCGCAGCTTCGCCCAATAATCGAGCCGCTTCTTCACCTCACGCTCGAAGCCGCGCTCGTTGGGCGCATAGAAATCGGCGCGGCGGTCGCCGGCGAGTTCGTCCGGGAAAAACGTCTGGCCGGCATAAGCGTCCGGAAAATCGTGATCATAGAGGTAACCGGCATGGTAGCCGAGTTCCTTCATCAATTTGGTCGGCGCGTTGAGGATATGCTTGGGCGGCTGCAACGAGCCGGTCTTCTGCGCCAGGGCGAGAGCGGCGTTGAACGCCGAATAGGCGGCGTTCGATTTCGGCGCCGTGGCGACATAGGCGATGGCCTGTGCCAGGAACAGCCTCCCCTCCGGCCATCCCACCCGGTCGAAGGCGGTCCAGGCGGCCACCACCTGCGGCATGGCCTGCGGGTCGGCCATGCCGACATCCTCTGAGGCGGCGCAGCACAGCCGGCGGAAGATCGTGCCGGGGTCCTCGCCGCCCGAAAGCATCCGCGCGGCCCAGTACATGGCGGCGTTCACGTCGGAGCCGCGCAGGCTCTTGTGGAAGCAGCTGAGAAGATTGTAGTGCTCGTCCTGCCCCTTGTCGTAGATCGGCGCCCGCTTCTGCATGGTCGCCGCAAGCCCGGCGACGTCGAGATCCCTGTCCGGCGGCAGGCGGAACAACTCCTCCGCCATCCCCAGCAGATAGCGCCCATCGCCATCCGCCATGCCGGAGAGCGCCGCGCGGGCCTCCGGCTCCAGCGGCAGGCGACGCCCCTCCAGTTCCTCGGCGCGGACGAGCAGCCGCTCCATCGCGGCCGCATCGAGCGGCTTGAACACCAGCACCCGCGCCCGCGAGAGCAGCGCCGCGTTGAGCTCGAAGGAAGGGTTCTCGGTGGTCGCGCCGATCACGGTGATGGTGCCGTCTTCCATCACCGGCAGAAAGCTGTCCTGCTGAGCGCGATTGAAGCGGTGAATTTCGTCGACGAACAGCAGCGTGCCGGTCCCGACCGCCCGCCGGCCCCGCGCGGCCTCGAACACCTTCTTGAGGTCAGCGACACCAGAGAAGATCGCCGAAACCTGCTCGAAATGCAGGTCGGTCTCGCGGGCAAGCAGCCGCGCCACCGTGGTCTTGCCGGTGCCGGGAGGTCCCCAGAAGATCAGCGAGCCGATAGAGCGGCTCTCGGCCATGCGGGTGAGGATGCCGTCGGGGCCGGTCAGATGCTCCTGCCCCACCACCTCGTCGAGACGGCGCGGGCGCAGCCGGTCGGCGAGCGGGCGCGGCGCCCCCGCCTCCATTCCGGCTTGCGCGAACAGATCCGCCATGGCGCGCCTAACCCGGCAGCATGGCGGAGATCTTGCGTCCGCCGCGCTGAACGGTGATGCGCCAGATCCGTGCCGGCGCCTGCGTCGCCCGCGAAAGATCCGCCGTGCGGGCGATTGGCAGGCCGTTCACCTCCAGCACCACGTCACCGACGCGCAGGCTGGTGCGGTCAGCGGGCGAGCCCTCCTCGATGGAAGTCACCACCACGCCCTGGTCGACGTCCACCGTGCGCATCTCCTCCGCCACGGCAGGTGACAGGTTGACCACGGTCGCGCCGGTGAGCGGCGAACGTCCGCCGATCGTGATCTCGTCGCGCGGCGAAGTCTCCGGCGCCGGCTCGAGCGGCAGGGTGAGCGACAGTTCCCTGCCCTGACGCACCACCGCAATCGCCACGGAGCCGCCAAGCGGGCGGGTGGCGAAGCGATAGCCGAACGCATCGGGGTCATCGACCTCCTGCCCGGCAATGGCGGTCACCAGGTCGCCGACCCGCAAGCCGCCCTTCTCCGCCGGGCTGCCGGGCGTGACGCTCTGCACCAGCGAGCCGACCGGCCGCGGCAGATCGAGCCCCTCGGCGATATCCGGCGTCACTCGTTGCAGCTTGGCGCCAAGCCAGGGCCGGCGCACCGAACGCCCGCCGTCGAGCGCCGATTGCAGCACCACCCGCACCATGTCGGCGGGAATGGCGAAGCCGATGCCCTGCGAGCCACCGGAGCGCGAGAAGATCGCGGTATTGATGCCCACCACCCGGCCGGCAATGTCGACCAGAGCGCCGCCGGAATTGCCGGGATTGATGGCTGCGTCGGTCTGGATGAAGAACTGGTAGTCGGTGATGCCGATCTGGGTGCGGGCCAGCGCCGACACGATGCCCTGCGTCACCGTCTGGCCGACGCCGAACGGATTGCCGATGGCGAGCACGATGTCGCCAACTTGCAGGTCATCGGAGCTGCCGAGTTCGGCAAAGGCGAACTTGCCCTTGCCGCCCTTCAGCTTCAGCACGGCGAGATCGGTGCGCGGGTCGCGCAGCAGGATATCGGCATCGAATTCGCGCTTGTCGGCCAAGGCCACCCGCACTTCGTCGGCGCCTTCGATGACATGGTTGTTGGTGATGACCAGGCCGCCGGCATCAACCACGACCCCCGAGCCGAGCGCCCGCTGCATGCGCTCGCTGGGGCCGCCGAAGCCCGGCCCCCCCGGGCCGCCCGGCGCCCCGAAGAAGCGGCGGAAGAACGGATCGTCAAACAGCGGATTGCTCTGCCGCGCCTGCACCGTGCGCATGGCATAGACATTGACGATGGCCGACGCTGTGCGCGCCACCACCGGCGCGAAGCTCAACGATATCTCGGCGCGGGAGGTCGGCACGCGGGGCGTCTGCGCCGCCACCGGCTGCAGGCTGGCGAGGAGAGCGAGGAGAGCGAGGAGAGCGAGGGAAAGAGCTGTGCGTTGCATGGCGGAAATATAAGCGCCGGCCCGTGGCGGAAGAAAGGGCGGCCGCGGCGACGGCGCCGAAACCGATCACGAATCGGCATCCGCCACAACGAAGAAGGGCGACCCGAGGGCCGCCCTTCAATTCAAGACTTCAAACCAGACCGACCGGATCAGGCCGCGGCGGTCTCTTCAGCCTTCTTCGCCTCGAAACGGGCGAGATCGGCGGCACCCTTGGCGCTCTCGTCGCGATCGACAAGCTCGATCACCGCGACGGCAGCCGAATCACCGTGGCGGAAGCCCGCCTTGATGATGCGGGTGTAGCCGCCATTGCGCTCCTTGTAGCGCGGACCAACGACGTCGAACAGCTTGCGCACGACGGCCACGTCGCGGATCTCGGCGATCGCCTGGCGGCGGGCGTGCAGGCCGCCACGCTTGCCGAGGGTGATCAGCTTCTCGACCACCGGGCGAAGGTCCTTCGCCTTGGGAAGGGTGGTAACGATCTGCTCATGGGTGATGAGCGCCTGGGCCAGGTTGGCGAACATGGCCTTGCGGTGTTCGGCGGTCCGGTTGAACTTCCGGTAAGTCTTGCCGTGGTTCATGGCAAAATTCCTAAAATGCGACGGCTTTCGAGCCGGGGAATGGGGGGAGCGACTCGAACGCCGCGCTCACTGCTCAGTAATGATCTTCGAACCGCTTGGCGAGATCCTCGATGTTCTCCGGCGGCCAGCCCGGCACTTCCATGCCGAGATGCAGGCCCATGCTGGCGAGCACTTCCTTGATCTCGTTCAGCGACTTGCGGCCGAAGTTCGGGGTACGGAGCATTTCCGCCTCGGTCTTCTGGATCAGGTCGCCGATATAGACGATGTTGTCGTTCTTCAGGCAGTTGGCCGAACGAACCGAAAGTTCCAGCTCGTCGACCTTCTTGAGGAGTGCCGGGTTGAAGGGCAGCTCCTGCATCGCCGGGCTTTCGGCCTCGCGCTTGGGCTCTTCGAAGTTCACGAAGATCTCAAGCTGGTCCTGGAGAATGCGCGCCGCATAGGCGAGCGCATCTTCCGGGCCGATCGAGCCGTTGGTCTCGATGGTCATGGTCAGCTTGTCATAGTCGAGAATCTGGCCCTCGCGAGTGTTCTCGACCTTGTAGGAGACCTTCTTGACCGGCGAGTACAGGCTGTCGACCGGGATGAGACCGATCGGCGCGTCCTCGGGACGGTTGCGGTCGGCGGCAACATAGCCCTTGCCGGTATCGACCGTGAACTCCATGCGGATCTCGGCGCCGTCATCGAGGGTGCACAGCACCAGCTCGGGGTTCAGCACCTGCACGTCGCCAACCGTCTGGATGTCGCCAGCGGTGACGATACCCGGACCCTGCTTCTTCACCACCATGCGCTTGGGGCCATCGCCGGCCATCTTGATGGCGATGTCCTTGATGTTCAGCACGATGTCGGTAACGTCCTCGCGGACGCCCGGGATCGACGAGAACTCGTGCAGCACGCCGTCGATATGGACCGAAGTCACCGCCGCGCCCTGCAGCGAGGACAAGAGAATACGGCGCAGCGCATTGCCGAGCGTCTGGCCGAAACCACGCTCCAGCGGCTCGGCGACCACGGTCGCGAAGCGCTTCGCATCGCTTCCGGCGGAGACTTCGAGCTTTTCGGGCTTGATGAGCTCTTGCCAGTTCTTCTGAATCACTTGCGTCACCCTTGCTCTCGACGGAGCCGCGGGCACCCTGCCCTGCGGCCGCCGCTCCCGCCCGGAGGCCGGAGAGAATGCCAAACGCAGCGGACCCGGCGGCGACACGCGCCGCCGGTCGGCGAATGCGTCAGACGCGCCGGCGCTTGCGCGGACGGCAACCATTGTGCGGGATCGGGGTAACGTCGCGGATCGACGTCACCATGAAGCCCGCCGCCTGGAAGGCGCGCAGTGCGGATTCACGACCCGAACCGGGGCCCGACACCTCGACCTCGAGGGTACGCATGCCGTGCTCGGACGCCTTGCGGGCACAATCCTCGGCCGCCACCTGCGCCGCATAGGGCGTGGACTTGCGGGAACCCTTGAAGCCCATCGCACCGGCCGACGACCAGGCAATGGTGTTGCCCTGCGCATCGGTGATGGTGATCATGGTGTTGTTGAACGACGCATTCACATGCGCCACGCCGGAGGCAATGTTCTTGCGCTCACGACGCTTAATGCGGGTAGTATCCTTGGCCATCGACTTCTCGATCCTTCAGACGCGCCCGTAGTGCCAGGCGCTCGGGACAAACATGCTCGAAAAGCCCGCGGCCGAGCCGCGGGCATGAAAGAAGCGGGCCGCAGCCCGCCCCGACTTACTTCTTCTTGCCGGCGATCGGCTTGGCCGGCCCCTTGCGGGTGCGCGCATTGGTATGGGTGCGCTGGCCACGCACCGGCAGGCCGCGACGATGGCGCAGGCCGCGATAGCAGCCGAGATCCATCAGGCGCTTGATGTTCATCGAGACTTCGCGGCGCAGATCGCCTTCCACGAGATAGTCGCGATCGATGGTCTCGCGGATCTGAAGCACTTCCTGGTCCGTCAGCTGGTTGACGCGACGCTCCAGGGGGATGCCGACCTTCTCGACGATATCGGCCGCGTTCTTCGCACCGATGCCGTGAATGTACTGCAGCGCGATGATGACGCGCTTGTTGGTCGGGATGTTAACGCCTGCGATACGGGCCACTTGCCGTCTCCATGTGAACCGGCGAACCGGAATAAACAGAACCCGCGCCGGTGGAGGCCGGCCCATGCGGGCATATATACAAGGCGTCGCCCCGACATCGCGGACGATGTCGAAGGACGACGCCTGCTTAAGTGAAGCGCGGCTCATAGTGCGATTCCGGCAGGGAGTCAAGCTCATTGCCGGGAAATGCACCCGCCGCCTACACGGTTTCGAGAACCTCGGCGATAGCCTGCTCGACCTCGTCGATCGGGCGCATGCCGTCGACCGCCACCAGCAAGCCGCGCTCCGCATAATACGGCGCCACCACGGCGGTATCCCGGTTGAAGGCTTCCAGCCGGGTCTTGAAGATTTCCGGATCGTCGTCCTTGCGGACCGGCTCGCCGCGTTCAAGCGCTTCCTGCGCCCGTTGCAGGATGCGGCCGACCAGCTTCTCCTGGTCGACCTTGAACTCGATCACCGCGTCGAGCTTCTGTCCCTTGCGGGACAACAGCCCATCGAGCGCCTCGGCCTGCGGCACGGTGCGCGGAAAGCCGTCGAGGATGAACCCCTTGGCGGCGTCCGGCTGGTCGATACGATCGGAGATGATGCCGATCACGATATCGTCGGACACCAGCTGGCCGGCATCCATCACTTCCTTGGCGCGCAGGCCGACCGGCGTTCCATTCCGCACGGCCTCGCGGAGCATGTCGCCGGTGGAGAGCTGCACGATGCCGTGCCGCGCCACCAGGCGTTGTGCCTGAGTTCCCTTGCCCGCTCCCGGCGGGCCAAGAAGAATCAGCCTCATCGACGCTTCCCCCTGAGCTTGGCCTTCTTGACCAGCCCCTCATATTGATGCGCCAGCAAGTGCCCCTGAACCTGAGCCACCGTGTCCATCGTCACCGAGACGACGATGAGCAAGGATGTACCGCCGAAATAGAACGGCACGGCGGCGTAGGAGATCAGAATCTCGGGAAACAGGCAGACGATCGCTAGGTAAGCCGCACCGATGACGGTGATGCGAGTCAGCACATAGTCGATATACTCCGCCGTGCGCTCGCCGGGACGAATGCCGGGGATGAAGCCGCCATGCTTCTTCAGATTGTCCGCGGTCTCGGTCGGATTGAACACGATCGCGGTGTAGAAGAAGCAGAAGAACACGATCAGCAGCACATAGAGCAGCATGAACAGCGGCTGCCCGTGGCCGATCAGCGTCGTCACCGTGGTGAGCCAGGCCGGCCCCTGCCCCTGGGTGAAGCTGGCCACCGTGGTCGGGATCAGCAGCAGCGAAGAGGCGAAGATCGGCGGGATCACTCCGGAGGAGTTCAGCTTCAGCGGCAAGTGCGAGGACTGTCCCTCATACACCTTGTTACCGACCTGACGCTTCGGGTACTGGATCAGCAGCCGGCGCTGGGCGCGCTCGACGAACACGATGAACATGATGACCGCGATGGCCATCAGGATCACGGCGATGATCAGGCCGGTGGAGATCGCGCCCTGGCGGCCGAGTTCCAGCGTGTTGGCGACCGCCGAAGGCAGTTCCGCGACGATGCCGGCGAAGATGATCAGCGAAATGCCGTTGCCGATGCCGCGGGAGGTGATCTGCTCGCCCAGCCACATAAGGAACATGGTGCCGCCGGTCAGCGTGATCACCGTCGAGATGCGGAAGAACCAGCCGGGATCCGAGACCACGGCACCCGAGCCTTCGAGGCCGACGGCGATGCCGTAGGACTGGAACACCGCGAGCACCACGGTGAGATACCGGGTGTACTGGTTGATCATCTTGCGGCCGGACTCGCCCTCCTTCTTCAGCGCTTCCAGCGTCGGCGAGACGGTGGTCAGCAGCTGGATGATGATGGAGGCGGAGATGTACGGCATGATGTTCAGGGCGAAGATGGCCATGCGCGACACGGCGCCGCCCGAGAACATGTTGAAGAGGCCGATGATGCCCTGCTGCGCGGTACGGAACACATCCGCCAGCGCGTCGGGATTGATCCCCGGCATAGGGATATAGGTGCCCAGCCGATACACGAGAAGCGCACCCAGTGTGAACCAGATGCGCTTCTTCAGTTCTTCGGCTTTTGCCAGAGCACCAAAATTGAGGTTAGCCGCGAGTTGTTCCGCTGCGGACGCCATGTGGCTGCGCTCCTCGCCTGTGCCCTGTATTCGGTAGGCCTGACTTAAGCGTCAGGCCACCGTTTCGCCAGAGGTCTCCGACACTGCCGGCAGCGTCACGGTGCCGCCGGCCTTCTCGACCGCTGCGATCGCCGACTTGGTGGCATGCGCCACGTCGAGGGAAATCTTCGCGGTCAGCTCGCCGGAACCCAGCACGCGGACGCCGTCCTTGGCACGACGCAGCACGCCGGCGGCGACGAGTGTCGCCTCGGTCACGGGCTGCTTGGCGTCGAGCTTGCCGGCATCGATCGCGCTCTGGATGCGGCCGAGGGAAACCTCGTTCCAATCCAGCGCGAAGATGTTGGTGAAGCCGCGCTTCGGCAGACGGCGATGCAGGGGCATCTGACCGCCTTCGAAACCCTTGATCGCGACGCCGGTGCGCGAGGTCTGACCCTTCACGCCACGGCCGCCGGTCTTGCCCTTGCCCGAGCCGATGCCACGACCGACGCGCATGCGCTTCTTGCGCGAGCCGTCATTGTCCTTGATCTCGTTGAGATTGCTCATCGCCTGTCTCCTTCGCCCGCCGTCACGCTTCGACGACGCGAACGAGGTGGCGGACCTTCTGGATCATGCCACGCACGGCCGGGGTGTCCTCGAGCGTCGACTGACGCCCGATCTTGTTCAGTCCGAGACCGACGAGCGTTGCCCGCTGGTCTTCCGGCCGGCGGATCGGGGAACCGACCTGCTCGACCGTGATCGTCTTGCTGCTCTTCGCCATGATACGCTCCAATCCTGTCCGAAGCGCGTCAGTCGGTAGCTTCGGCGTCGTCGATGCGACGACGCGACTGAAGCTGCGACACTTTGAGGCTGCGGCGAGCCGCGACAAGGCGCGGGCTGTCCTGGTTCTTCAGGGCATCGAAAGTCGCCCGGACCATGTTGTACGGGTTGGACGAGCCGAAAGACTTCGCCACCACGTCCTGCATGCCAAGCGTCTCGAAGACGGCGCGCATCGGGCCGCCGGCGATGATGCCGGTACCGGCCGGGGCGGCGCGCAGCACCACCTTGCCGGCGCCGTGATGACCATGCACGTCATGATGCAGGGTACGGCCTTCGCGCAGCGGCACGCGGATCAGCGCGCGCTTGGCGGCGTCCGTGGCCTTGCGGATGGCTTCCGGCACTTCACGGGCCTTGCCGTGGCCGAAGCCGACGCGACCCTTCTGGTCGCCGACGACGACCAGCGCGGCGAAGCCGAAGCGACGGCCGCCCTTCACAACCTTCGCGACACGGTTGATGTGGACCAGCTTGTCCACGAACGTGTTGTCGCGATCTTCGCGTTCACGCTCACGTTCACGAGCCATGATCTTATCCTCGTCGTTCTGCGGGAGATCCCGCTCGTGATTAGAAGTTGAGACCGCCCTCACGGGCGGCCTCGGCGAGCGCCTTGACGCGGCCGTGATAGAGGAAGGCGCCGCGGTCGAAGACCACGTCCTTCACCCCGGCCGCGACGGCACGTTCCGCCACGAGCTTGCCGATCGCCGCAGCCGCCGCGACATCCGCGCCGGTCTTGAGGCTTTCCCGCAGATCCTTCTCAAGCGACGACGCGGCGGCGATGGTCACGCCGCGCGCATCGTCGATGATCTGCGCATAGATGTGCTTCGACGAGCGATGCACCGAGAGGCGCGGCCGCCCGTTCGCCGCCGAGCGCAGGGCCCGGCGGACACGCGCCTTGCGGCGCTCGGTGGCGTCCTGAAACTTTGCCATGGTACCGATCCGTTACTTCTTCTTGCCTTCCTTGCGGAAGATGAATTCGCCGGCGTATTTCACGCCCTTGCCCTTATAGGGCTCGGGGCCGCGATACTCGCGGATCTCGGCGGCGACCTGCCCGACCTTCTGACGGTCGATGCCGGTGACGACGATCTCCGTCGGCTTCGGCGTGGCGATCTGAATGCCTTCCGGGATCGCGTAGATCACGTCGTGGCTGTAGCCGAGCGACAGGTTCAGGTTCTTGCCCTGCACCGCCGCCTTGTAGCCGACGCCGCTGATCTCGAGCTTCTTCTCGAAGCCCTTGGTCACGCCTTCGACGAGGTTCGACACCAGCGTGCGGGAGAGACCCCACATCGCCTTGTGCCGGTTGCTCTCGCCGCGCGGCTTGAAGGAGATGACGTTGCCGTCGAGGCTGGCGTCGATCTCGTCGACGATCTTGACCTCGAGAGCGCCTTTCGGGCCCTTGACCTTGACGGTCTGGCCGTCGATCGCGGCGGTCACGCCGGCCGGGACGGTGATAATGGCTTTGCCGATCTTGGACATGTGCTCTCTCTCCCTCCCGATCAGAAGACCGTGAAGAGGACCTCGCCGCCCACGTTCTTGTCGCGGGCTTCGTGGTCCGCCATCACGCCCTGGGGCGTGGAGACGACAGCGACGCCAAGACCATTGGCGACGCGCGGAAGAGTCTTGACCGAGGAGTACACCCGGCGGCCAGGCTTCGACACGCGAGAAATCTCGCGGATCACCGGCTCGCCGTCATAGTACTTCAGCTCGATCTCGAACTCGGTACGGCCATTGACCGGCTCGGAAGCCGAATAGCCGCGGATGAAGCCCTCAGCCGCGAGAACCTCGAGCACCGAGGCGCGCAGACGCGAGCCGGGGGTCGAGATCTTCTCCTTGCGGCGCATCTGCGCGTTGCGGATGCGGGTGATCAGATCGCCAATCGGATCAGACGTGGACATGGATCGGCCTCCTCACCAGCTCGACTTCACGAGACCGGGCACCTGGCCCTGCGAGCCGAGCTCGCGGAGCGCAATGCGGCTCATCTTCAGCTTGCGATAGAACGCACGCGGACGGCCGGTCACTTCGCATCGATTGCGGATGCGGACCTTTGCCGAGTTGCGCGGAAGCTCAGCCAGCTTGAGTACAGCGGCGAAGCGCTCCTCAATCGGCAGTTCCTTGTTCTGAACGAGGGCCTTGAGACGGGCACGCTTGCCGGAATAGTTCTTCGCGAGCTTCCGACGGTGTTCGTTCTTCTCGACGGCGCTTTTCTTCGCCATATGCTTCTGCTCCTAGCTCTCCGCGTTTGGGGACATACCCCACGGCCGGAAGGGGATGCTTACTGACGGAACGGGAAGTTGAAGGCCTTCAGAAGCGCGCGCGCCTCGTCGTCCGTCTTCGCCGTCGTGCAGACGATGATGTCCATGCCCCACATCTGATCAACCTTGTCGTAGT
Source organism: Ancylobacter sp. 3268 (assembly GCF_031456575.1). NCBI lineage: Bacteria > Pseudomonadati > Pseudomonadota > Alphaproteobacteria > Hyphomicrobiales > Xanthobacteraceae > Ancylobacter > Ancylobacter sp. 3268. The sequence continues at coordinate 6,568 of NZ_JAVDUX010000032.1, read as the reverse complement.
TGATCTCGGGGAACACGATATGCTCCTTGATGCCCATGGCATAGTTGCCGCGGCCATCAAAGCTCTTCGGATTTAGGCCGCGGAAGTCACGAACGCGCGGCAGCGCGATGGTGACCAGACGGTCGATGAACTCGTACATGCGAACCTTGCGAAGGGTCACCTTCGCGCCGACCGGCTGGTTCTCGCGCAGCTTGAAGTTCGAGATCGCCTGGCGGGCGCGGGTCACGACCGGCTTCTGGCCGGCGATCTGCGCGAGGTCCGCGGCGGCGGTCTGCACCTTCTTGGTGTCGGCAGTGGCTTCGCCCACGCCCATGTTGATGACGATCTTGTCGATCGCCGGCACTTCCATGGGGTTCTTGTAGCCGAACTGCTCGATCATCTGCTTGCGGATCTCGTCCTCGTAAAAGGACTTCAGCCGCGGGGTGTAGCTGGTCTCAGCCATCGATCTTCTCCCCCGAGCGCTTGGCGACGCGCACCTTGGTGCCATCGGCCTGCACAAGGAAACCGACGCGGGTCGGCTTGCCGTCCTTCGGATCGGCGATCGCGATGTTCGACAGGTCGATCGGGGCCTCCTTGGAGATGATCCCGCCTTCCTGGTTCGCGCTCTGCCGCTGATGGCGCTTCACCATGTTGACGCCGCGAACCTTCGCGGTGCCTTCCTTGGGAAGAACCGAAATGACCTCGCCGCTGCGACCCTTGTCGCGACCGGCAAGAACGACGACCTTGTCGCCCTTTTTGATCTTCGCCGCCATCACAGCACCTCCGGCGCCAGCGAGATGATCTTCATGTGGTTCTTGGCGCGCAGCTCGCGCGGAACCGGTCCGAAGATACGCGTGCCGACCGGCTCCTTGTTGTTGTTGATCAGCACGGCCGCATTGCGGTCGAAGCGGATCACCGTGCCGTCGACGCGACGGATGTCCTTGGCGGTGCGAACGACCACCGCCTTCATCACATCGCCCTTCTTCACGCGGCCTCGCGGGATAGCCTCCTTCACCGACACCACGATGATGTCGCCGACATGGGCGTATTTCCGCTTCGAACCGCCAAGCACCTTGATGCACATAACGCGACGCGCACCGGAATTGTCCGCCACGTCGAGATTGGTCTGCATCTGGATCATGACGCACCTATTTCTCGTAAAACTGCGCGCTGCGGTGAAGCTGGCGCACCCTCAACCCCGTTGCCGGGAAGCTCATTCCGGGAAGCTCAGACTTCTGCCCGCTTCTCGCCCTGGACAACAACCCAGTTCTTCAGCTTGGACAGAGGACGGCTCTCCTCGATCCAGACGGTGTCGCCTTCCTTCCACGCATTCGCCTCGTCATGGGCGTGATACTTCTTGGAACGGCGGACGGTCTTCTTCAACAGCGGATGCGTGAAGCGACGCTCGACACGGACCACAACGGTCTTGTCCTGCTTGTCGCTCACCACGACGCCCTGCAGCAAACGCTTCGGCATCGTTATCTCCTCACTTCGCCAGGGCCGCGGACGCGGCCTTCTGCGCCTGGATCGTCTTGATCCGCGCGATATCGCGACGAATCTGACGCACGCGCGCGGTGTTCTCCAGCTGACCGGTCGCCTTCTGGAAGCGCAGGTTGAACTGCTCCTTCTTCAGGTTCAGCAGCTCGTCGCTCAACTCGTCGACGGTCTTGGTCCGAATGTCGGAAGCCTTGGTCATCTTTCCCTCCGTCACTCGGCGATACGTTCGACGAAGCGCGTCTTGATCGGCAGCTTGGCAGCGGCCAGCGTCAGCGCTTCCTTGGCGATCTCCTGGCTCACGCCATCGATCTCGAACATGATTCGGCCGGGCTTGACCTTGGCGGCCCAGAATTCGGGAGCGCCCTTGCCCTTGCCCATGCGGACTTCGGTCGGCTTCTTCGACACCGGCACGTCCGGGAACACCCGGATCCACACCCGGCCCGCACGCTTCATGTGACGGGTCAGCGCGCGGCGCGCGGCTTCGATCTGGCGAGCGGTGACCCGCTCGGGCTCCAACGCCTTCAGCCCGAACTGGCCGAAGTTGAGGTCAGTTCCGCCCTTCGCAACGCCGTGGATACGGCCTTTGAACTGCTTGCGGAACTTCGTGCGCTTTGGTTGCAGCATGTCGCGCCTCTTAATTCCTTATCCGTCAAACCTCACGCCGCGTCGCGGCGCGAGGGACGACCACCCGACGGCTCGTTGTCCGAGAGGCGCTTGTCCTGCGCCATCGGATCGTGCTCGAGGATTTCGCCCTTGAAGATCCAGACCTTGACACCGCAGGTGCCGTAGGTCGTGAAGGCGGTGGCAGTACCGTAATCCACGTCGGCGCGCAAGGTGTGAAGCGGCACGCGGCCTTCACGATACCATTCCAGACGCGCGATTTCCGCGCCGCCGAGGCGGCCGGAGCAGTTGATACGGATGCCTTCGGCCCCGAGACGCATCGCCGACTGCACCGCGCGCTTCATGGCGCGGCGGAAAGCGACGCGGCGCTCGAGCTGCTGGGCGATCGATTCGGCGACCAGGCGCGCGTCGATCTCCGGCTTGCGGATCTCGACGATATTGATGAAGACTTCCGAGTTGGTCATCTCGGCAACCTTCTTGCGCAGCTTGTCGATGTCCGCGCCCTTCTTGCCGATCACCACGCCCGGACGCGCCGAGTGAATGGTTACGCGGCACTTCTTGTGCGGACGCTCGATCACGATCTTGGAGACGGCCGCCTGCTTCAACAGCTTGAACAGCATCTCGCGGATCTTGATGTCTTCGTGCAGCAGCTGGCCATATTCGCTCTTGCCGGCGAACCAGCGCGAATCCCAGGTGCGGTTGATGCCGAGCCGAAGCCCGACCGGGTTGACCTTCTGACCCATCAGGCCTTCTCCTCGACTTCACGCACCACGATGGTGATATGCGAGAACGGCTTCTCGATGCGGCTCGCACGACCGCGGGCGCGGGCGGCGAAACGCTTCATCACGAGACCCTTGCCAACATGCGCCTCCGCGACGATCAGATCGTCGACGTCGAGCTCATGATTGTTCTCGGCATTCGCGATCGCCGATTCCAGGCACTTCTTCACGTCGCCGGCGATCCGCTTGCGGGAGAACTGAAGGTCGGCGAGCGCGGTCGCGACCTTCTTCCCGCGGATCAGCCCCGCGACGAGGTTGAGCTTCTGGGGGCTGACGCGAAGGTTACGCGCAACCGCCTTGGCTTCCGTATCCGCGAGCGTGCGCGGACGAGCTGCCTTTCCCATGACCCCTGCCTCTACTTGCGCTTGGCTTTCTTGTCCGCCGCATGCCCGTAATAGGTACGGGTAGGGGCGAACTCGCCGAACTTGTGGCCGACCATGTCCTCGTTCACCGAGACCGGGACATGCTTGTTGCCGTTGTAAACGCCGAAGGTGATGCCCACGAACTGGGGCAGGATCGTGGAGCGCCGGCTCCAGATCTTGACGACCTCATGGCGTCCCGAGCTGCGTACGGCTTCCGCCTTCTTGAGGAGGTAGCCGTCGACGAACGGACCTTTCCAGACCGATCGAGACATAATTCAGATTCCCTCGCTCACTTCTTGCGGGCGTGACGGCTCGACACGATGAACTTCGTGGTCGACTTGTTCTTCCGGGTCTTCTTGCCCTTGGTAGGGAAGCCCCAGGGGGTGACCGGGTGACGGCCGCCCGAGGTGCGGCCTTCGCCGCCGCCGTGCGGATGGTCGACCGGGTTCATGGTCACGCCACGGTTGTGCGGCATGCGGCCCAGCCAACGGCTGCGACCGGCCTTGCCGAGGTTGGTGTTCATGTGGTCCGGATTGGAGACCGCGCCCACCGTGCCGCAGCACTCGCCGTGAATCAGTCGCTGTTCGCCCGAGTTCAGACGGATGATCACATAACCGTTGTCGCGTCCGACGATCTGCGCGTAGGAGCCGGCGGAGCGGGCAATCTGGCCGCCCTTGCCGATCTTCATCTCGACATTGTGCACGATCGTGCCGACCGGCAGGTTGCCGAGCGGCGCGGTGTTGCCGGGCTTCACGTCGACGTTCTTCGAGGCGATGACCTTGTCGCCCACAGCCAGGCGCTGCGGGGCCAGGATGTAGCTCAGCTCGCCGTCCTCATACTTGATGAGGGCGATGAACGCCGTACGGTTGGGATCGTATTCGATCCGCTCCACCACGGCCGGGACATCGCGCTTGGCGCGCTTGAAGTCGACCAGGCGATAGCTCTGCTTGTGGCCACCGCCGCGGAAGCGGACGGTCACCCGGCCGGTGTTGTTGCGGCCGCCAGCTTCCGACTTGCCCTCGGTCAGCGTCTTGACCGGCTTGCCCTTGTACAGGCCCGAGCGGTCGACGATAACGAGCTGACGGAGGCTCGGCGTTACCGGCTTGAAGGTTTTGAGCGCCATGTCTCTGATCCCTTGTCCCGGCTCACAGACCCGTCGTGATGTCGATGGTGTGGCCCTCGGCGAGGGTCACGACCGCCTTCTTCACGTCGTTCTGCACGCCCTTGCGGCCCTTGAAGAACTTCGTCTTCCCCTTGCGGACCAGCGTGTTGACGCTCTCGACCTTGACGTCGAAGAGCTTCTCGACCGCCTCTTTGATCTGCGGCTTGGTAGCCGTCAGAGCAACCTTGAAGACGACCTTGTTATGCTCGGACGCAGCCGTGGCCTTCTCGGTGATCACCGGGGACACGATCACGTCGTAGTGGCGCGGATCGAGACTCATTTGAAGCGCGCCTCCAGAGCGTCGACAGCCGCCTTCGTCAGCACCAGGGTCTGGCGACGCAGGATGTCGTAGACGTTGATGCCCTGGACGGGCAGCACGTCGAGATGGACGATGTTGCGCGAGGCGAGGCCGAAATTGGCATCCACCTCGGCGCCGGAGATCACCAGCGCGTTGGACAGGCCGAGGGAGGCCAGCCGCTCCTTGAGCAGCTTGGTCTTCGGCTCGGCCAGCGTCGCGTCGTCGAGGACGATGAGCTGCTGCTCCTTCGCCTTGGTCGACAGCGCGTGCTTCAGCGCCAGCGCCCGGACCTTCTTGGGAAGGTCGGAGGCATGGCTGCGCTGCACCGGACCGAACGCCTTGGCGCCGCCGCGGAACTGCGGAGCGGAAGCCGCACCGTGGCGAGCGCCGCCGGTGCCCTTCTGCTTGTACATCTTCCGCTTGGTGCGGTTGACGTCAGCGCGCGACAGGGTCTGGTGGGTACCAGCCTGGCGACGCGCAAGCTGCCACACCACGCAGCGGTGCAGGATGTCCTGGCGGGGCTCGAGACCGAAGATCTCGTCCGACAGCGTCACGGAGCCGGCTTCGGCCCCTTCGAGAGTTTTGACGGCGAGTTCCATCACACGGTCTCCTCGGTCGCAGCCTCGGCCGCGGGAGCGACATCGGCGACAGGAGCCTCGGCCTCGTCCGGCAGCCGGAACTTGCCCGGCTTCGGCGCTTCGGCCGGTAGGGCCTTCTTCACCGCATCGGCGACGATGATCCAGCCACCCTTGGTGCCCGGAACCGCGCCTTCGACGGCGATCAGGCCGCGCTCCACATCCGTGAGCACCACCTTGAGATTCTGGGTGGTCACGGTCTCGACGCCCATATGGCCGGGCATCTTCTTGTTCTTGAAGGTCTTGCCCGGGTCCTGACGGCCACCGGTCGAACCGATCGAGCGATGCGAGACCGACACGCCGTGGGTGGCGCGCAGGCCGCCGAAGTTGTGACGCTTCATGCCGCCGGCGAAACCCTTACCGGTGGAGGTCCCGGTCACGTCGACGAACTGGCCGACCACGAAATGGTCCACCGTGAGCTCGGCCCCGACCGGGATGAGCCCGTCTTCCTCGACGCGGAACTCAGCGAGCTTGCGCTTGGGCTCGACCTTCGCCACCGCGAAGTGCCCGCGCATGGCGCGCGTCGTGTTCTGCGGCTTTGCGCGGCCGACGCCGAGCTGAACCGCGACATATCCGTTCTTGTCGATCGTCCGGTGGGCAACCACCTGGCAATTATCGACTTTCAGCACAGTGACCGGAATATGCTCGCCTGCATCGGTAAAGATGCGGGTCATTCCGACCTTCTGGGCGATGACGCCTGACCGCATGGCCGTGTCCCCTCGCCTTTCTCAGAGCTTGATCTCGACGTCGACACCCGCGGCGAGGTCGAGCTTCATCAGCGCGTCCACGGTCTGGGGAGTCGGGTCGACAATGTCCAGCAGACGCTTATGCGTCCGCATCTCGAACTGCTCACGCGACTTCTTGTCGACGTGAGGAGAGCGGTTGACCGTGAATTTCTCGATCCGCGTCGGCAGCGGGATAGGTCCGCGAACCTGGGCGCCGGTGCGCTTCGCCGTGTTGACGATTTCGCGCGTGGAGGCGTCCAATATACGGTGATCGAACGCCTTCAGGCGGATCCGAATGTTCTGGCCGTTCATTTGACTTCAAGGCTCCCAGAGGGCTCGCCAATAGGGCTCTATTACGAGCTCCACGAAAAAGGGGCGCAGGCGAACCGGCGCCCCTCGGGATTTGCTTCCTACTTCACTCGATGATGGCGGCGACGACGCCGGCACCGACGGTGCGTCCGCCTTCACGGATGGCGAAGCGCAGCTTCTCTTCCATCGCGATCGGCACGA
>NZ_JAVDUX010000031.1:0-20531 GCF_031456575.1 Ancylobacter sp. 3268 | reverse complement strand
GCGGGGCTTTCAGCCCTGCACAGGACGACGGGCCGGGATCGCGAGAGGCCGCGGTTGAGCGACAGCGCCGCCGGGACGGCCTATCCGCGAGGAGGGTTTGTTCTTCTCCTCTCACATGCAGGGATTGGGCATCGAGAAGGACGCCGATATGGTGAGGGTCACGCCGGAAGCCATTCTGGAATTTGCCCTCAGCGTCGATCGTCCCGAAGCAGAGGCGCTGTTCATCAGCTGTGGCGCCCTGCGCTCCCTCGACGTGATCGAGGAGCTCGAGCGCAGGCTCGGCAAACCGGTCGTGACCAGCAATCAGGCGATGATGTGGGACTGCCTGCGTCTTGCCGGGATCGCGGACCAGCGGGATGATTACGGCATTCTGCTTCGGGAGCATTGAGTGAACGAGAGCGCGACGAACGAGACCTCAAGGACGCGGGCACCGCGCGGTCAGGTCACGGACATCTACCGGGCCTTGCGCGACCGGATCTGTCTGCTGCGCTATCCCCCGGGGATGCTGCTCGGCGAACACGAGCTTGCTGAGGAGTTCACAGTCAGTCGCACGCCGGTGCGCCAGGCGCTGCAGCGGCTGGAATATGACGGGCTCACCGAGACCCGCAACGGCGTCGGAACCATGGTCACCGGTGTCGACCCTAACGCCTTCCGCGATATCTACGCGTTCCGGCTGCGCCTGAGTGAAATGATGGGCGAGTTCCCGGCGGAAGACGAGGCGCCGCATGCCCTCTCAACGATCCTGCTGCTTCAGGACCGACTGGCGGCCCTGAAAGGCCAGCGAGACATGGAGGCGTTCTGGCAGCTCAATCACGAGCTTCATCACGCCACCAACCGGCTGATCGCCAATCTCGCTTTGCGTGAGACTCATGAACGCTATTACTTCCAGGCCTCTCGCATCTGGTACAGCGTGATCGAAGCCTTCTTCGAGGAGCAGCTCGCCGATCTGGCCAGCGAACTCAGCGAGATCGCGGGCGCGCTTCGGGCCGGCGACATCAGGGCAGTCGGCTATATCCAGCGCAACCACATCGCCTTTGGCCTGCATCGTGTTGCGAGCGCGCACACCACCGGTTGATTCCGTCAGTTCTGACCGGACGCGGGACAAGTCGTATACGGCCCCCTGCGCTTACATATTATAGTTGATAAACTTGGCGTGCTGGAATTGCGATCGGTCTGCGCATGGATATGCGCAAGCTGGTCGGACGAAATTTCGCCCGCCTGCGTCAGGCCAAGGACCTGACGCAGGAACAGGTTGCCGAGCGCTCGGGGCTGAGCCAGCAGTATCTTAGTGGTCTCGAACGCGGCCGACGCAATCCGACGATCATCACGCTCTATGAGCTGGCTCGTGCTCTCGATGTCAGCCATGTCGAGCTGCTTCTTCCGCCGGACGAAAAGTGAGGGTACCGGTGTGACCCCGGCCGGCGAGGCCGGGTCCGGGTCAGGGCGCAGTCTCAGTCCCCGCGGCGCCCGTTGGGGCGGGACCAGATGAGGGAGAAGTTCTCGCCGTCCTCGTCGTCGAAGAGGTTGGCGTAGATGGCGGCGTTGAAGCTCCGATCGTCGAGCTTGAGGCCCAGATAGTCGCGGCCCTCGGTGGAGCGCTTGGACCAGGCGGCCCCTATCTCGGCGCGACGCTCGGTCAGCCTTTCGGGGTGCAATGGCGCGGCTATGCCGTGAGCGATAGGACAGCTAGCTATCAATCAACCATCCGCTATAATGTGAGCTATAGATGGAGACTCTATCGCTCATGGTGTGGAACTGGAGGCAGCACGGCTGGCCGCATTTTGCCTATGATCCTGTCGCCCTTGAACCGCTGGAGCGGCGGTTTCTGCTGCTCACCGGCGAGGTGATTGGCGCGGTCCGGCATGTGAGCGAAGGCGAGCGGGACCTGCTGCGGATTGAACTCCTCAGTGACGAGGCCGTCAAGACCAGCGCGATCGAAGGGGAGACGCTGGATCGCCTCAGCGTGCAATCCTCCCTGCGCCGTCAACTCGGCCTCGACACCGACAATCGCAACGTGAAGCCGACGGAGCGGGGCATTGCCGAGATGATGGTCGATCTCTATCGGAGTTGGGCCGATCCCCTCGATACCGACACGCTATTCCGCTGGCACAGCATGCTGATGGCGGACAGCCGGCATCTGGAGATCATTGGCGGCTATCGCCGTCATGAAGATGCAATGCAGATCGTGTCAGGGCGCCAGGACCGACCCACCGTTCATTTCGAAGCGCCGCCATCCTCTCGGGTTCCGGACGAGATGGCCGCCTATCTCACCTGGTTCAATAGCTCGGCTCCCGACGGTGATGCGCCCCTGTCGGCACTCACACGGGCCGGGATCGGGCATCTTTATTTCGAGAGCATCCATCCCTTCGAGGACGGCAATGGCCGCATCGGCCGAACCCTGGCGGAAAAATCCCTAGCCCAGAACATCGGCCAGCCGACGCTGATCGCGCTCGCCCACACCATCGAGCAGCATCGCAAGGCCTATTACGACCAACTCGAGATTCATCAAAGGACGCTCGATATCACGGGCTGGCTGATCTATTTCGCGCAAACGATCATCGCGGCCCAGCAGACGACGCTCGGCCGCGTCGCCTTCCACATCGCCAAGGCACATTTCTACGATCGGTTCCGCGACAGGGTGAACGAACGGCAGGAGAAGGTGATCGCCCGCCTGTTCCGTGAGGGTCCCGGCGGTTTCATGGGAGGCCTGAGCGCGGAGAACTACATTGCGATCACCGGCACCTCACGCCCGACCGCCACACGCGACCTGCACGACTTGGTCGAGAAAGGCGCCCTGACGAGAACCGGCGAGCGCCGATATACCCGCTACTACCTGAACATGCCGGAAACGGCTGTAAATTCTTGAGCTTGCTGGATATGGCGCAACTTTTCGGGGCCTTTCAGAAGCCCTCGGCGCGGCATCTCCTCGAACCTGCGGGATGCGCCAGTTGCAGACATAGATCTATTGCCCGGTACCGGACGTTCAGGAAAAGACAAGGTGACGTAACATTATGCGTTTGAAGGAACGGACATTCGAGGTGCCCCGCCGATGGGCGGGGGTCAGCGGCGGCTCACAGCCCTGACGACTCCGCTCTTGCCGCTGCCGCAATAGAACCGCCCCTCATCAGCCTCCAGCCCCGAGACGAACGCGCCTTCCGGCATGCGCAGGCTGTCCAGCACCTTGCCGGTTTCGGGGTCGACCCGCCTGAGTTCGCTCTGGTCGTTCTCCCAGGTCGCGTGCCACAGCTCGCCATCCGTCCAGGTGACGCCCGTGACGAAGCGGTTCGACTGCAGCGTGCGCAGGATCTTGCCGGTCTCGGGGTCAATCTCATGGATCTGGCGCTCGCGGTAATGGCCGACCCACAGCGTGCCTTCCGCCCAGGCGAGGCCGGAATCGCGGCCGCCGGCCGGCGCCGGGATGGTCGAAAGCACGCGCCCGCTCTCCGGGTCGATCTTCTGAATACGATCCTCGGCGATCTGGAAAAGGTGCCGGCCGTCGAAGGCGGTGCCGGCATGCGCGGGAACGTCGAGGCTGCGGACCGTCTCGCCGCTCTCGGGATCGAGTGCATTGAGCCTGTCGCCCGAGGCGAACCAGACGTTCTTGCCGTCATGGCTGACGCCATGCACGGCCTCGACGCCGGGAAAGGGACCATATTCCCGAAGGATCGTGGCTGTCCTGGTCATGGGCTGATCTCCTCTGTTCGGTTGGACCGACACAGAATCTAGTCATCTGGCAGCAGGACCGGGAGTAACAAGGCTGTCGGGAAACCGGGCACCGGCGGCGTCAGCCAGCGCCGCGCCCGGGCTTGGCCGAAGGATTGGATCTTGCCGGCCACGGCCAACGCCTCCAGCGCGCGCTGCATGTTGCGCTGACTGGTGCCCAATGCTAGCGCCAGCGCCGAGCTCGACCAGGCCTCGCCATCGGCAAGCAAAGCGAGCACGTCGGCATGCGGTCCCTCCAGCGGCTGCGCCAGCACCGCTACCGCGCCCGCCCGGTGCGGCTTCAGGGCAAAGCCGCGTTTCGTCGCACTGATCTGCGCGATCCCATGCAATTCGGCACGCAACCGCCCGATCTCGACCCGCAGGCGGGCGCGGTGCGACTCGTCGGCCTCCTTGGCCCGGAAGGCGCGCGCCAGCAGCACTTCGCGCGAGACATCCATCGGCCAGGCTTCAGCGAGTGCGCGGGCGAGTGCAAACAGCACCGGCCGGGTGGCGAGCGGCACGACAGTGCCAGCCTCGCGCACGACATTGCGGCAGGCATCGACGACGAAGCTCCCTGAGGCTAGCAGCGCCGCGACCTCGCCCAGCATCAGCGGGCGCCTCTCACCCTGGGCGATAAGGCCCGCTGCCGGCGCCGCCAGCATGCGCGCGACGGTCTCGACTTCAACTATGAGCGCGGGAATGCGGGCGCGGTCGGCTGCCTCCGCCGCTCGCGCGAAGGCCGCGCGGGCCGGTTCCGCCTGCAACCGTCGCAAGGCGATCCCGCCGGTCGCGAGCCACCGTGCCGCCTCGAGCACGGGCGGCAGCGGGCTCTCGTCGAAGTCGGCGAGCAAGCGTTCAGCCTCGCCGAGCCGGCCGATCAGCAGGAGCCGGCGTACCGCGATCGTGCGGGCATGGGCGGCGTTGAGGCGGTCGCCATGAGTCTCCAGTATCGCACGCGCCGCATCGAGCGCTGCCGCCGGCCAGGACAGATCACGCGAGACCAGGGCGATCTCGGCTTGCGCCAGGGCGCAGCGGGCCCGCGCCACTGGCTCGCGCACGCCGAAACCCCGACCAGCACGCTTGAGCAGCGCCTTCGCTCTGGCAAGGTCGCCGAGCTGCGCCATGGCGATACCGCGTAGCGCCAGCGCCGGTGCGTCCTCGCGCAGCGCGACACGGTTGAGTGCGCCAAAGGGGTCGCCTGCCGCCAGCGCTCTTCCGGCCGCCGTGATCAGCGAATCCATGCCAAAGCCCGAAATCCCGCCAAACTTGTCACTCCCGCTCACCGTCGACCGGGCCCCACCCTGCTTCCAGGGCCGCATCGCGAAACGGCGAGCGGCGGATGTCAACTGGCGCCAGGAGCAACATCATGACGGCTCATCACATCGCAACGCGCGAGGACTGGCTCAGGGCCCGGCTCGACCTGCTCGCGGCCGAAAAGGCACTGACGCGGCAGAGCGACGCCGTAGCGCGCCAACGCCAGGCCCTGCCCTGGGTCAGGGTCGACAAGGATTATCGCTTCGTCACCGAGGCGGGCGAGGCCGGGCTGGCCGATCTCTTCGCCGGGCGCTTGCAACCCCTGGTCTACTACTTCATGTTCGGACCGGACTTTGCCGCCGGCTGCCCGTCCTGCTCGCTGATCGCCGACGGCTTCAACGGCATCCATGTCCATCTCGCCCACCATGACGTGACGCTGATGGCGGTGTCGCTGGCTTCGCTCGACAAGCTCGTCGCCTTCAAACGGCGCATGGGCTGGAGCTTCCCCTGGGCCTCCTCGGCGACGGCGATTCAACCACGATTTCAGCGTCTCCTTCACGCAGGAGCAGCAGCGGCATGGCGAGATCACCTATAACTTCCAGAAGGACCCGGAACGGGATTGGCGCGAAGGCGAGCCGGGTGCGGAAGGAGCGGAAGCTCTGTTCGCTCGCTTGTCCGGTACCGATACCGGCACCTATCAGCGCGAACGGCCGGGGATGAGCGCTTTCATCCGCGAAGACGGCATCATCTATCACACCTATTCGAGCTATGGGCGCGGCATAGACGCAATTTTGCTCGTTCGATCAATGGCTACATATAGGTCCAGCTTGCCCACCGCGGTCTTCACTTCGGCGATATCGATATGGAAGAAGCCGATCGGGTATGGCTTGAACCGCCGCTTCGGCTCCTGGTCGCCCTCCACCTCCGGCAGCCGGCTGATACCAAGGCGCTGCAGGCATCGATGCAGAGAAGAGCGCGTCAGATGCGGGATCGTCGCCCGCAGGGCATAGAGGCAGTCGTCGAGTGGCGGCAACGTATGCCGGCGGAAGGCGATGATGAGGGCCTCTTCCCCGATCGACAGCACCGTCGATGTCGGCTCCCTCGGGCCGGTCGGCAGATCAGCGACCGAGGTCCGCTTCTTCCACTCGGCGACCGTCTTCTGGTTGATCCCGTACCGCCGCGCCAGCGCCCTCAGCTCTCTTGACTATGCTGTATCGCTCGACGGACCGCCTCGGTCGTCGTGACGCTCCCGTGAAGAACCTGGCCCAGAGCGTGTCCCTCTCCAACGGAGATAATGAGACGCCATCACACTGTGGGATTAAACACTTAGAGTCCGTTCGAGAATGCTCATGGATGGACGATACGCCGGAGGATGAGGCTTCCGAGTGCGACGTGGATTATGGCTTCGGAAACTGGAGTGCCCCCGTTTGACCGGACATCCGGCTATTGGGTTTGAGCCCTGATGAACTCCCGTGGGGAGCGCATGCGGAGCGCTGAATGAGGATGGATCTCTTTGTAATCCTCGATCCATCCGGCGATCTGCCGGAGCACTGACTGGGCGTCCGGCACGGGGGATATGCGCAGATTGTCGCGCTTGAAGGTTTTGACGAAGGCCTCTGACATGCCGTTCGACTTCGGGCTTTTCACCGGCGTGAAGCAGGGCACGAGGTTCAGTGCGGTCGCGACGTCGCGCGTCTCCCTGGCGGTGTAGGGGCTGCCATTGTCGGAGAGATGCTCGACCGGATGTGGCGCACAGACGGAGCAGAAGCGCTTCTCGACGGCGTCCAGCATCATGTCGCGCACGTCCGAGCCGCTGATGCCGGCCCCGCTCACCGCGGTTCAGGCGATGATCTCGCTATCGAAGGCGTCGATGATGAAGGCCATGCGAATGATCTCGCGGTTCCAGCAGGCGAACTCCAGCCCATCGGAACACCAGCGCAGGTTTGAGCGCATGTCCGGGCCAAACGGGGGCAGTTCAGAAACGTCGATGCGCTGTTCGTGGTCGCGGACGAGGCGCTTCCAATGGTCATCCAACCGAAGGGGCGCTCGACGACCCAGGGTCTTTGCGGCACCTTTAAGCTGGGCTCTTGTCGGCGCGGCGGACGATCTCGATGACGAAGTCGCGATAGGCGGCGGCGTCATGAGGCGGGTATGATCATAGGCGCCGTCGGCGACACAGATGCTTGAGCCAAGGCCTGCACTTTCGGATGGCGACGATGACGTGCTGAGCGCCGGCGCTGTCGGAGATATCGGCGGTGGTAAGGTTGATCATGAGCAGCCTGCCATGGTACGACGGCAATGTGGCGCTTGCGGCCACCCACCTTCCCACCGGCATCGAATTCGCGCATTTGCACCCCCGGCGCCTTGATCGACTGGCCATCGACCACGGCCGCGGTCGGTGACGGCTCCGCAGGTACCCCGTTCAGCAATAATACAAAGTACACAGAGGGCCTTATCACCAGTATTCGCAGGCAAGCCGGAACGCCCTGCCCGGCCGCGCATTGTCGAGAGTATCTCTGATCCCAAGGAGCCTCCCGATGAAAGCGCTGACCTGGCACGGCAAGGGCGACATTCGCTGCGAGAGCGTTCCTGATCCAAAGATCGAACATGGCCGCGACGCCATAATCAGGGTGACGTCGTGCGCAATCTGTGGGTCGGATCTACACATCTATGGCGGGATCATCCCCGGCATGGAACATGGCGACGTCCTCGGCCACGAAACTATGGGCGAGGTGGTTGAGGTCGGTACCGAGAACACCAAGCTGAAGGTTGGCGATCGGGTGGTTGTGCCCTTCACGATCGCTTGCGGCGAATGCTTCTTCTGCAAACGCGGCTTCTATTCGGGCTGCGAACGCACCAATCCGGATCGCGAGAAGGCCGCCAAGCTGTGGGGCAATTCGCCCGGCGGCTTGTTCGGCTATTCGCACTTGCTCGGCGGCTATGCCGGTGGGCAGGCGAAATACCTGCGCGTGCCTTATGCCGATGTCGGCCCGATCAAGGTCCCGGACCATCTTACCGACGAGCAGGTCCTATTCCTCTCCGACATCTTCCCGACCGGCTACATGGCGGCCGATTTCTGCGACATCCAGCCTGGCGATACCATCGCCATCTGGGGCTGCGGCCCGGTCGGCCAGATGGCGATCCGCTCTGCCTTCCTGCTCGGCGCAGAGCGGGTGATTGCCATCGACACCGTGCCGGAGCGCCTGTCGCTGGCCCAGCTCAGCGGGGCGCTCATCCTCGACTACATGGAAGAGGACATCTACGATCGCATCATGGAGCTCACCCATGGGCGTGGTGCTGATGCCTGCATCGACGCAGTCGGCACCGAGGCCGAGCCGATGGCGAGCGCCGATTCCATGCTCGATCGGGTGAAGACCGCCCTTTTCATGGGCACCGACCGTCCGCATGTGTTGCGCCAGGCGATCCATTGCTGCCGCAACTTCGGCACTGTCTCCATCGTCGGCGTCTATGGCGGCTTCCTCGACAAGGTGCCGATGGGCTCCGCGATCAACCGCGGGCTGAAGTTCCGCATGGCCCAGACGCCGGTGCAGCACTATCTGCCCCTGCTGCTCGAACGCATCGAAAAGGGCGAGATCGATCCGTCCTTCGTCATCACCCATCGCGCGTCGCTGGACGAGGGCCCCGAGCTCTACAAGACGTTCCGCGACAAGCAGGACGGCTGCATCAAGGTCGTTCTCAACCCGTAGGGAGACCTGCCATGGCCTATGTCGCCAAGCCGCTCGCGGTCGTCACCGGTGCCTCCACCGGCATCGGCTTCGAGCTCGCACGCATCGCCGCCCAGCGCGGCTACGACCTCGTCATCGCCGCCGACGAGCCTCGCATCGAGGAGGCCGCCCAGACCCTGCGCGGCCTCGGCGCCAATGTCACGGCGGTCGAGGCCGATCTCGCCCAGCTCGAGGGGGTCGACGAGCTCTATGAGAGCATCCTCACGCTCAGCCGGCCGGTCGATCTCCTGATGGCCAATGCCGGCATCGGGCTCGGCCATGCCTTCCTCGACCAGGAGGTCGAGGCCTGGCAGCGCGTGGTCGACACCAACATCACTGGCACGGTCTACCTGATCCAGCGCATCGGCCGCGACATGCGTGACCGCGATAACGGGCGCATCCTCATTACCGGCTCGATCGCCGGCTTCATGCCCGGCTCGTTCCAGGCGGTCTACAATGGTACCAAAGCCTTCCTGAATTCCTTCTCCTTCGCCCTGCGCAACGAACTCAAGGACACCGGCGTCACCGTCACCTGCCTGATGCCCGGCGCCACCGACACCGAATTCTTCGCTCGCGCCGGCATGCTCGACACCAAGGTCGGGCAGGACGAGAAGGACGATCCGGCCGAGGTCGCCAGGAACGGCTTCGAGGCGATGATGAATGGCGAAGGCGATGTCGTGAGCGGCTGGAAGAACAAGCTGCAGACCGCCGCCGCCAATGTCATGCCGGCCGGCATGCTCGCCGAACAGCACCGCAAGATGGCCGAGCCGGGTTCCGGCAAACAGTGAATCCGCCCGGAAAGGGAAAACAGAGCGATGCTTCCGGTTCTCACAAAGGCCTTGGTATCCGGCAGCGTGGTGAGCCTTGCCACCACGGCTGCACTTGCCCTGCTGGCGCGGGCCGAGGGGCGGCATCCGGTCCAGCCGGTGAACTCGACCAGCCACTGGTATCTCGGCGAGCGCGCGGGCCGTTCGCGCGCGCTCGACCTGCCCCACACGCTGGGAGGCTTCGCCACCCATCACGCGGCCTCGGTGTTCTGGGCCGTGATCTTCGAGGCCGTGCGCCGGTATCGCCCGAACAGCGCGCCGCTCGGCAATGCGATCGCCGTGTCGGCGCTTGCTGCCCTCGTCGATTATGGTGTGGTCCCCAAGCGGCTGACTCCCGGATGGGAGAAGGTCGTCGCGCCGCGCTCGATCGCCATCGCTTATGTCGTCATGGCGGTTGCGCTGTCGGCGACCTGTCCGAGGCGACGCGGGCAGGGCGACAGGCGATGACGCGGGCGCTGGACCGCCTGATGCTCGGGGCGCTTGCCGGTTTCGCGGCAACCCTTCCGATGACCTTCTTCATGAGGCGTCTGCACGCGCAACTGCCCGCGCAGGAGCGCTATCCCTTGCCGCCGCGCGAGATCAGCGAAGATCTGCCTCGGCTCGGCCTGAGCCCTGCGGCGGCGACATTGCTCTATCATTTCCTCTATGGCGGGGCGGCCGGAGCGTTGTACTCGGGACTGTTCCGACACCGCGGCCTGGCGGCTAGCTCGGTCTTCGGCGTCGCCGTGTGGGCGGCGAGCTATCTCGGCTGGATACCGGCCGCACGCATCCTGCGCTTCGGCGCAAAACACCCGGCCCGCCGCAACGAGCTGATGCTCGCGGCGCATCTGGCGTGGGGAGCGAGCCTCGCGGCCGGCTTGCGCGAGCTCGAAGAGGCGAAGGTGCAAAGCTTCTCCGGGTCGATGCCCCCTCGGCCTGTGTTGGAAGACCGCGTGGAGGACATCGGATGAACACAGCGAACCTGCAGATGGAAGGCTTGCTGCTGGCGCTGGCCGCGCTGTGCGACGCGCTCAAGCGCAGGGGCCTGCTGACGGGTGACGAGATCACCGACCGCGCTGGCATGCGCTGAAAAGGGAGCTTCTGGCAGAGCACCAGGGCTGAGCGACGCCAATAGCGAGGCGAACCTCTTCCCCATTCGCTTCTTGCAAAGCGCGATCGGACGTGAGGGGGAGGCTTTCGATTACGCGTCGATAGCCGCCGGCATCGGCCGCAAGGGGGACGAGCGGCCACTGCCGGCACCCGCTCCGGACGGCCCCATGGATCTCTAGCCCGTGAGGGTGAGTTCAGGCCTCGCGATCATCAGCCACAATATTCCGAGGATCGCGCCGAAGGCCGGGAAGCCGAAGGCGAACCAGGTCCAGAATATCCGGTGGTAGGCTGGGGGAAGCGGCGTACCAGCGGCCTCCGCGGCTTCTGCCAGATCGCGCATGCGCATCTGCATGATGACGACCGGCAGCCAGAAGGCGCCGATCACGAGATAGAGGATGATCGACAGCACGATCCATCCTTCGGTCAGCGGGTACCCGACTTCGCGCGCCAGCAGAACCCCGGTGATCGGCTGGACGATGACCGCGCTGGCGGTGAACAGAAAATCCGCCGTCACCACGATGCGCGCCACCCCGGCGATCTTGGTGGCGTTGCCGGTGAAATGTGCCATCACCATGAAGAAGGCGATGCCGGCGCCGGTGCCGATCAGCACCACCGCGCCGATGAGATGCAGGAATTTCAGGATGAAATAGGTCATCAGCGGTCCCGCAACGTTGCCAGCGCCGTGAGATGCAGCGCGATCACCGGCGCAATCTTCAGGAGCGGCGCCAAAGGATCGAACCACAGCCAGGGCGTGAAGAAGCTGCCGGCAAGGGCGTAGAACAGCGCGACGGCGATGCCGGCGAGGAGCGCGGGGCGCGCCGTGCGTCGGATGGCAATGGCGAGGCCAACGAGAAGGTCGGCAAGCCCGCCGCCAATGACCGAGAGCGGTGCAATGGCGCCGGCCCCGCCCTGCTGCAGCATGGCGATGCCCGATTCGTAGCCCGGTCCGAGCGAGGCGAGGCCGGAGCCGACCCAAAAGATGGCGAGGCTGACCAGCACCAACGGCTTGAGCAAATAGAGGCCGGCGAACCAGCCCTCCTGCACCGAGGCCGGGCGGGCGTTTAGCATCACTGCGATGGAGCGTGGCACGATATCAGTAATCCGGGTCCACTCGGTGGGATCGCCCACCGCGCCGCGGGCAATCTCCCGTCGGGCGGTCGAGCGCACCGGCGGCCGCCAGCCGAGCACGCCGGCGAGATCGCCAAGCCTGTAGAGCAGGTCGGCGAGCCCGCCAGGCAGGACGATCTCGCGTGCCGGCGGATGGCCGAGCCAGCGGCGGTAGAGACGGACCAGCTCGATGAAGGCAAGCCGGTCGGGGCCGGCGAGTTCCAGCGCCAACCTCGTCGGCGCCTCCGGCTTTACAAAGAAGGCGACCGTCGCCACCACATCCTCCAGCGCCACCGGCTGCAGCGGCGCCGTGTCCGGCATGACCGGCACGATTGGTAGGGCAGCCAACCCGCGGACCAGCGCGCTCGCGCCATACGCGGCAGGGCCGAGGACAACCGAAGGGCGCAGGATCACCCAGTCGAGGCAGCTCACCATCAGCGCTTCGTCGCCAACGAGCTTGCTGCGGGAGAACTCTGTCGGCGTCATCCGATCGACGCCCATGGCAGAGAAATGTACGAAGCGCCGGACCCCAGCAGTTTCGCAGGCGGCGACGAGCACCTTCAATCCGCGCTCATGCGTGCCAGTGAGGTCGTCCGCGGGTCCGCTCTGCAACGCGCCGGCGCAGTTCACTACCGCTTCGATGCCAGCGAGATGACGGCTCCAGTCACGCGCCGAGGCGCGGGCGAGATCGACCGCCTCCCAGTCTATCGCCGGCATGCGGCGTGCTGCCGAACCGACATGGCGCGCCATACCAGTGACTTCGTGACCGGCGGCGCAAAGGGATGCGGCGATGTGCGCACCGATGAGGCCGGTCGCGCCGATGACGAGGATGCGGCTCATAGCGGCGATCCGGTCGGGGGCCGCCGGATCAGTCCGCCAGCTTCTGCGCCATGTCGAGATGATGCCGCAATTCTGGGAGGGTCTTGCCGGCCCAATCCTTGAGCGCCGGATTGTCGCCTTCCTTGGCGTAGCGCTCGAACAGCGAGACAGCCGCCTCATGCGCGTCGACCTGGTCTTCCTGATACTGGTCGATGAATTCGCTGCCCTGCAGCTTCTTCAGATCGTCGAGCTTGCCTTGATGCGAGCTGTCGAGCGCCGCGGGAGGCGTAACCTGTATGTTGGCGCTCATAAGGAGGCTCTTGAGCTCGGTCGTGGTCTTCTGGTGCGCCGCGATCATCTGGGTGGCGAAGACCTTGGTCGGCTCGTCGCCACGCTGGAGCGCGAGCTCGCTCGACTGGATCTCGAACATGTCGCTGACGGCGGCTTCGGTGACGAAGTCCTGCGTCGAAGGGCTGATACCGAGCACGGAATTTACACCCGTCTTCTCGCCGACCGACTCGGCGCCAGCCGGAAGAACCGCAAGCGATGTTACCGCGATAAGCGCGGTCGCCACCAAATTAAGGGTCTTCATTGTCGTCTCCATCGATTGAGGAATGCAGAGCGGCGCGGCGGTCGTGACCGTAGTCGCGACGCCTGCGGGCTAATCGCGCGCTGGCACGAATGTTCCGATGAGACAGCTAATTGAATATTTATGTCACATCGACAGGCCGACCTTTGCCTGTCCAATGCACCTTCCAAGAATATTCCACCAAGTTAACACATCAAAAGCGCGATAATACCTCCACGTGGAATCCAATGATATTTCTATCCCGATCAGAATGCGGAAGATGCCTGGTATCATCATGGTGCAAGCCGGTATTTTTACCTCATGACGCCTGAAATGAGGAACAAAGCTGCAGGCGCATCATTGATCTCCGGGTTCTCACCGCACGGAGGCAGATGTGGCAACCGGGAAAGTCCGTGTCGCGATCGTTGGGGTGGGCAATTGCGCGTCGTCGTTGGTGCAGGGTCTTTCCTACTACCGGCAGGCGGATGGCAATGAACCAATACCTGGCCTGATGCACACTTCGCTGGGCGGCTACCACGTATCCGACATCGAGATCTCGGCTGCTTTTGACGTTGCCGCCGGCAAGGTCGGGCGAGACGTGTCGGAAGCCATCTTCGCTTCCCCAAACAACACGCGCCGCTTCGCGCAGGTTCCCCGGCTCGGTGTCGAAGTCGAGCGTGGCATCACCCTCGACAGCATCGGCCGCTATGTCGCCGACGTGGTGCCGGAATCGGAGGCGCCGACGGTCGACGTCGCTCGCGTGCTGAAGGACACGCGCACCGACGTACTGGTTTCCTATCTGCCGGTCGGCTCACAACTCGCCAATGAATGGTACATGGAGCGCGCGCTTGAGGCAGGCTGCGGCGTCGTAAATTGCCTGCCGGTGTTCATCGCCTCGCGACACGAATGGGCGGAGCGCTTCGCCGCCCGCGGCCTGCCCATCATTGGAGACGACATCAAGAGCCAGGTCGGCGCGACCATCGTGCATCGTGTGCTGGCCAATCTGTTTCGCGAGCGCGGGGTGCGGCTCGATCACACCTATCAACTGAATTTCGGCGGCAATTCCGATTTCCAGAACATGCTGGAGCGCGAGCGCCTGACCTCGAAGAAGATCTCCAAGACGCAGGCGGTTACCAGCCAACTCGACGTGCCGCTGGCCCCAACGATGTTCATATCGGGCCGAGCGACTACGTGCCGTGGCTGGAAGATCGCAAATGGGCCTATATCCGGCTTGAGGGCACCACCTTCGGCGGCGTTCCGATTAATGCCGAGGTGAAGCTCGAGGTCTGGGACTCGCCGAATTCGGCGGGCATTGTCATCGACGCGGTGCGTTGCGCCAAGCTCGCCATGGACCGCGGCGACGCGGGACCGCTGATCGGGCCGTGCAGCTATTTCATGAAGTCACCGCCGCAGCAGTTCACCGATGACGAGGCGCGCGAACTCACTCGCCGCTTCATCGACGGGATTGATGGCGCAGCGGCGGGGGTCGGCGCGTGACGACGTTCCTGCTGCTGCGCCACGCGGCGCATGAGAATGCCGGCGGGTTTCTCGCCGGCCGCGCGGACGGCGTCTGCCTGCAGGAGGCCGGCCTCGCCCAGGCCCGCCGGCTCGGCGAGCGGCTGCGTCGCGAGCCGATCGCGACGCTTTATTCAAGCCCGCGCGAACGGGCGCGGCAGACCGCGGCGGCAGTGGCCGAAGTATGTGGGATGGCGGGGCCGCACGTGGTGGAAGCCCTCGACGAGATCGATTTCGGTGCGTGGTCGGGCAGCACGTTCGATGTCCTGAACCAAGATCCCGCCTGGCGCGCCTGGAACGAGCGGCGCAGCCTCGCCCGGACACCGAATGGCGAGCGCATGATCGACGCGCAGGCTCGCATGCTCGCCGCGATGGAGCAGATGGCCTTGAGAGCGCCGGACGCCACCGTGGCATTTGTCACGCACGCCGACGTCATCAAGGCGGCGGTCATGTACCACCTTGGGCTGCGTCTCGACGACTGGTGGCGCCTCGAGATCGGCCCCGCCTCAATTACCCGCGTCGTCGTCGACAACCGCGGCGCGCGGCTGATTGGGCTGAACGAACTGGTTGACTAAAGCTTGCTCGGAGGTCCCGCGATGAAGTTGACCCGGACGGAAATCGAGACGCGCGTAAGCGCACTCGGACCCTGGTTCCACAATCTCGACCTCGACGGCGTGGCGACCGCGCCGGACCACTTCCTCGGCGATTATCCGCGAGCAAAATGGAAGCGCTTCGCAAGCGCCCTCCCCGCCGACCTGTCGGGGAGATCGGTGCTCGACATCGGCTGCAACGCCGGCTTCTATTCGATCGAGATGAAGCGGCGCGGCGCGGCACGCGTGCTCGGCGTTGATTTTGACGACGCCTATCTCGACCAGGCCCGCTTCGCCGCCGAGGTGGCCGAGCTCGACATCACGTTCGAGAAACTCTCGGTCTATGACATTGCAGCACTCGGCGAGCGTTTCGACGTCGTATTGTTCATGGGGGTGCTCTACCATCTGCGCCACCCGCTGCTGGCGCTCGACCTTATTCGCGAGCACGTGGTCGGCGACCTCATGGTGTTCCAGTCCATGCAGCGCGGCAGCCCTCAGGTGGCCGAGGTCGGGGAGAACCACAATTTCTGGAACACGGCGCTGTTCGAGGAGCCGGGCTTCCCGCGGCTGCACTTCATCGAGCATCGCTACGCCGACGATCCCACAAATTGGTGGGTGCCGAATCGCGCCTGCGTCGAGGCGATGCTGCGCTCCTCGGGCTTTGCGATCGTCGGCCATCCGGAGGATGAGGTCTATCTCTGCCGCGCCGCCGGCGCTCCCGCCGGCGAAGGCCCGGTCTACCCGATGCGCGGCAACGGACGGCGGGGTGCCTGATGATCGAAGCGGCAATGATCTGGAACGAGCCCAACAACAAGTCGCATTGGGACCCGGAACTCGATCCCGACTGGACGTTGTTCGCCGACATGGCGGTGCGCGCCGGCCAGGCCATCGCCGCGGAGAATCCGCATCTGCCCCGCGTGCTCGGGGGCATCTCGCCAATCGACCCGGGCTTCATGACCAACATGAAGACGCGCGGCGTGCTCGATCATGTCGATGCGGTCGCGGTGCACGGTTTCCCGCTCGACTGGAATCTGTGGCGGATCGACGAGTGGCCTGCCAAGATCGAGGAAATCCGGGCCGTTACCCACCTGCCGATCTGGGTGAGCGAGGTCGGCATCTCCACCTTCGGCGCCGACGAGGTGCAGGCCTGGGGGCTGAAGCGCACCGCCGAGTTGCTGATCGGCGAGGCGCCGCGGGTCCACTGGTACAGCCTTTACGACCTGCCGATGGAATGGGGTGCCACCACGCGCCACAAGGAAGCGGAGGGGTCCTCCTATTACCGCCATTTCCATATGGGCCTCATCCGCGCCGACGGCACGCCCAAGCCGGCGCTGAAGGATTTTCCGCGCTATGCGCCGGAGATGGGGCTAGTGCAGTGGTTCCATTTTGAGGATCCGCGCCTTGACGACGCGGTGGCCTGGATGAAGCGACTCGGCGTCACCTATCTGCGCACCGGTTTGTCCTGGGCCGACAGCTTCCGCCCCGGTGCCGACCGATGGTTCGACCGGATGATGCGGGCGCTGGAGCCATTCGATGTCACCGTCACCTTCTGCTTCACCCCCGAGCATCGGGGCCTCGCGCCGCACCACACCAGCCCACCGGCAGTCGCCGAGGAGTTCGCCGAATTTTGCGGGACGATGATCCGCCGCTATGGCGCGGGCGTCGGACGGGAGCAGGCGCGTGTGGTTCTGGCCGGGTCGGACGCCCCTGGCCGCTTTTCGATCTGATCGCTCAGGAAGCGGCATACCGGTTCTCGTCGGCAGTGCGCCGCTTGCGGGAGGCCGTGCGCAGCGGCACCTTCGCCGCGGCGTCGGCGACCGAACTGAAATGCTGGATGGTGCGTGCAAGGCCGTCGGCCAGCGGAACTTCCGGCTGCCAATTCAGCACCTCCTTGGCAACGGTGATGTCCGGCCGCCGCCGCCGCGGGTCGTCGACCGGCAGCGGGCGGAAGATGATCGAGGAGCGCGTCCCGATCATCTCGACGACGCGCTCGGCCAGCTCGCGCACCGAAATCTCGTTGGGGTTGCCGAGATTGACCGCGCCGCGATAGTCCTTTTCGTGAGTCATGAGGGCAATCAGCCCGCGCACCAGATCCTCGACATAGCAGAAGGAGCGGGTCTGCTCGCCGCTGCCATAGATGGTGATGTCGTCGTCAGCCAATGCCTGCGTGATGATGTTCGATACCACGCGTCCGTCATCGGCACGCATGCGGGGCCCGTAGGTGTTGAAGATGCGGGCGACGCGGGCATCCACGCGCCTGGCGCGCAGGAAATCAAAGGTCAGTGCCTCGGCGGCGCGCTTTCCCTCGTCATAGCAGGCGCGCGGGCCAATCGGGTTGACGTTGCCCCAGTAGCTCTCGCGCTGGGGATGCACCTCCGGGTCGCCATAGACCTCGCTGGTGGAGGCCTGCAGGAAGCGGGCGCCGGTCATCTCGGCGAGATGCAGCAACTGATGCGTGCCGACGACGCTGGTCATCAGCGTGTGCTCGGGATCGGCCTGGTAATGGGGCGGCGAGGCCGCGCAGGCCAGGTTGAACACATAGGACGGCTTTATCGAACCCCGGGTCAGCTTCCCCGGCGGCGGATCGATCACGTCGGCATCGATGAGATCGAAACGCGGCTCATGTTCGAGATGCGCAAGATTGTCGAAGCGGCCGGTCTGGAAATTGTCGATGCAGACGACCCGCAATCCGCGCGCGAGCAGCGCGTCGGTAAGATGTGACCCGACAAAGCCGGCGCCGCCGGCGACCACGGCGATCGCCTCATCTTTTTTGTTCATGACGCAACCTTTCCTAAGTCGAGGAGCGGGGATGCCGGATGGCGGATTTCGGAGACGGGTGTTCGCCGGGGTCGCGAGGTCGCGGCCGTCGCGGCCGTGAGATGCTGTTCGAGTTCGCGCGCGCGATGCGCCGCCGTGTGGGCGGCCAGCACGCGGGCCTGTGCCGCGCGGCCCATGGCACGCCGGGACGCCTCGTCCGCATCGAGCAGAGCGAGCACGTGGGTGGCATCCCCGGCGATGGCAATCTCGCTCCCGGGCTCGAACAATTCGTCGAGGCCCCGCCAGTCGTCAGAGATGATCGGCGCGGCGCAGGCGCCTGCCTCGAACAGGCGCACGCTCGGGCTGTAGCCGGCGCGTCGCATGTCGGCGCGGGTGACGTTCAGCGTGTAGCGGCAGGCATTGTAGAAGGCAGCATGCTCGCCAGGCGGAACATGGTCACGCCGCTCGACATTGGCGGGCCAGTCGATATCGGCGGGATATTGCGGGCCGGCGACGATGAAGCGGCGCTCGGGCGCCCGGCGTGCTGGATCGATCAGCAGCCGCTCCAGCGTCGGCTGGCGATCAGGAGAATAGGTGCCGAGATAGCCGAGGTCATAGATCGGCCGTGCTCCCGAAGAGTTATACCGCGTCTCGTCGACCGAGCAGTAGAGCGCCCGCGCTGCCGGCGAGCCGAAGCGCTCCATCAACCGTCCGAGCGTGGGCCCACCGGTGAAGGAGAAATAGACGCCGTAGCCGGCGATCAGTTCTGGGGTGAGATAGGTGCAGTCGCCGCGTTCGATCGTGGCGAGCGTGACCGGCGTGTCGATGTCGTAGAACGCCGTGGCGCCGCCGGCCGTCCTCTGCACGAGGCCGCCGATCTCGATGCCGTCCGGCACATAGGAGCCGACCATGACCACATCCGCTCCCTCGATCTCGCGGCGGTACGCCAGCAGATCGTCGACGGAGCCGTAGAACTGCAGTTCGCAGAAATCCGGCCGCGGCAGGTCACGATGGGCGGCGTACCAGGGCTGCTCGCGCTCCAGGAATACCACGTCGTGCCCACGCGCCGCGAAGGCGCGCAGCAACGCGCGATAGGTGGTGGCGTGGCCGTTGCCCCAGGAGGAGGACAGGCTGAGGCCGAGGACTACGAGGCGCATGCCAGCCTCCTCTCGCGCTTGGCGGCGAGCGTCTCGCGCAGGATCGCGTCGACCGCGGCGCCGCGATGGGCATAGGTGTGCTCGGTGAGGACGCGCGCCAGCGCCGCCTTGCCGACCGCCGCGGCACGCTCGCGTGTGAGCGATTCCAGATGCCGCGCCACGTCGAGGCCGTCGCGGGCGACAAGCACTTCCTCGTCGGGCTTCAGGAAAAGCTCGATGCCCTCCCAGGCATCGGTGATCAGGCAGCCGCCGGCGCCGGCCGCTTCGAACACCCGTGTCGCGGGCGAGTAGCCGGTCTCGGCCATGGAATCGCGGGCGATGTTGAGCACGGCCAGCGGCGTGGCGTTGAAGGCGTTGTGGTCGCGCGTATAGACGTGGCCGATGTCGCGCACATTGGGCGGCACCGCCCGGTCGCTCCAGCCATTGCCGCCGATGAGGAAGCGGCGCTCGCGCAGCCGTGCGGCGGGCATGAGGAAAAACTGCGTCACCCTCGCCTCGCGGTCCGGCAAGCGATTGCCGAGAAAGGCGAGATCGCCGTCGAAACGCGGATCGGCCGCCACGGGATGATGCGTGGTCGGGTCGAGCGCATTGTAGATCGGCACGCAGCGGGCCGCGCCGAAGCCTTCATACGCCGTGACCACCGGCGGCCCGCCGCCATAGGTGAGCACGAGGTCGAGACGGGGAAGCGCGCGGCGGATCAGGTCCGGCGACATGGCCGGCGTCTGCGCCGGCGCTTCACGCAGGCTCGCCAGCGTGGCGGGCGCATCGACGTCCCAGAAGATCAGCGCCGCCTCGGCCCTGGCGTTGGCGATAACGCCTTCCAGGAGCGCGTCGTCGAACACGCCGACGCCGCTCGCCTTCACCACCACGTCGGCGTGCGCCGCCTCGGCGACGACGCGGCGCACGGCTTCCTCGGTCGCGGGATAGACCACCACCCGTGCCCAGTCCGGCGGGTCGATGTCACGATGCTGCTGGCGGTCGAAGGCGTCGGGCTCGTAGAAGGTGATGTCGTAGCCCCGCCTATGCCGAGGCGTCCGCGCGCAGCGGTGAAGCGCAGTATGGCGGCGGATTGGCGTTCAAAGCGCCAGAATGTTGATTGCCGGCGAGAAGTGACCGTGCATTTCCACTGAGAATTGCCCCTGAGTGAGGGCTGGGTCAGGTGGTGGTCAACCATTTCCAAGGCGGATTGTGAGCGGGTTGCTTGGCGAGTGAGAGAAGCGGAACGGTTGGGGCGCGCCAGCGGACTAAACCGCTGCCGCGGTAACCGCGCTGCATGACGGGCAGTTGGATATTTTCGATGTGGCGTTCGGCATAGGCGGGCGGACGATCACGGGGTTTCTCAACCTTTGGAGAGCCCCATGGACCATCAGGAGCACCCCGACACCCGGCCGACCATTAGCCCGCTGCGGCAGCGGATGATC
>NZ_JAVDUX010000030.1:0-25041 GCF_031456575.1 Ancylobacter sp. 3268 | reverse complement strand
GAACGCCACGCCGACCTCTATCGCGCTTTCCTCACAATCGCCGCCGCCATCATCGCTTTCAGGGCCCGCACGAGGTTTTGTTAGGCGCTCTTAGATGCGCTGGACGAAGGCGTATTTGGAGGTCCGGTCGATGGCGACGAAGAGATAGACCTTACCCTCTCAGTGCGCACCTCGGCGATGTCGATGTGGAAATAGCCGATCGGATAGGGCCTGAAGGCTTTTCTGGCGGTCTTTTCTCCCACGACCTGCGGAAGCTGGATGATGCCGTGGCGCTGGAAGCAGCGGTGCAGAGCAGAGCGCGTCAGATACGGGATCTAGGCCTGCAAGGCATAGAGACAATCCTCCGCGGCAGGAGCGTATGCCCGCGGAAGGCGACCGCCTCTTCCTCTGGCGTCAGAATAGTCGAACGCGGCGCCTTCGCTCCCAGCGGCGCGTCGTTGAGAACCGCGCTTGCGCCGCTTGGCGACGGTCTTTCGATTGAGGCCGTAGCGCGCCGCTAGCTCTTTGAGCGTAAGCGTCGTTGTCAGCCACGTTGCCGAGGATCGGCTGTGCCTGGTAGGCCCATGGCATGAGGTCGTCGATACGGTTGTTGGGGTGGCCGTTGACGATACGGGTGATGACGTCCGCGCGGTAGGCCTGCGGGTCGATGCCGTTGAGCTTGCAGGTCTCGACGAGCGAGGCGATGACGGCCCAGTACTCGGCACCGCCATCGGAGCCGGCGAAGGGGGCGTCTTTTGGGTCAGGGCAGGGCCGGGTCGAGCGCTCGACGATGTTGTTGTCCAGCTTGAAGCGGCCGTCATCGAGGAACAGGGTGAGGCCCTGCCAGCGCGAGAGCGCGTAACGGATCGCTCGGCGAGCTCGGTCTTCTGGCTGATCGGCGCCAGCTTCGCCCCGCAACCATGGCTCGAGCCCCTAGGCTCACGGCCTATTAATTTGGTTTGAGATGTGATTCACGGTATCCGGGAGGATGCCGTGATGGGTGATTTGTTTCTATTGAGCGAGCGCCAGATGGCGCGGATCGAGGCGTATTTTCCGCTGTCGCATGGTGTGCCTCGGGTCGATGACCGGCACGTGGTGAGCGGCATCGTCTACGTCATCCGCAACGGCTTGCAGTGGAAGCTTGCAGTGGAAGGATGCGCCCCAGGGCTACGGGCCGCACAAGACACTCTACAACCGCTTCATCCGCTGGAGCCGTCTCGGCGTCTTCGATCGCATCTTCGCCGGGTTGGCCGGCGAAGGGCCCAAGCCGGAGCGCATCATGATCGACGCCACGCATCTCAAGGCGCACCGCATGGCGGCGAGCCTGCTTAAAAGGGGGCTTTTCCCCGTCGTATCGGGCGCACAAAAGGCGGACTGAACTCCAAGCTCCATACCGTCTGCGATGAGAGCGGCCGCCCGATTGTCATGCTGCTGTCGGAGGGCCAGATGAGCGACCACAAGGGCGCAAACCTCGTGCTCGACGCCCTGCCGCCAGCCAAGACTCTGATCGCCGACAGGGGTTACGACAGCACCCCGTTCCGACAGGCGCTGGTCGCCAAAGGCATCGAACCCTGCATTCCCTCAAGCCGAAGCCGGAAAATCCCCTACGCTTACGACAAGGCGCTCTATCGCCAGCGCCACAAGGTCGAGAACCTCTTCGCCAAGCTCAAGGACTGGCGGCGCATCGCAACACGCTACGACCGATGCGCCCACACATTCTTCTCAGTCATATGCATCGCAGCAGCCATCATCTTCCGGTTGTAAGCAATGAGTCCTGAGCCTAGCTCCCGCAGGCAGGTGTCTTTCGTGATAGATTTGCTACCGTGAGCTCAGGAAGACTGAGGGATTCTTTGGCTCCGTCAATGCGCGACAAGCGAAGGCGTTCAAGGGCCTTACAGCTCCGCCGGATCGACATATGCCACTTGCCACAGATCGTGCAGGCGGACTCGCGCTTGCAACCGGGCCTCTTTGCGACCAGGCTCCGGCGCTTTTTTGGCGAGCAACACCCGCAGCAACTCACGGTCGAGGGAGGGACCGACGACCATCTTTCTTAGCTTCGTATCGTCATCCTCGAACTGCTCCAGCCCTCGCATATCCAGCGGGCGAGGACTCGTATTTCTCCTTCCGGTCGAAGTAGGTTGCCTGGCTGATCCCAGACCGAGAACGCCGCACCCTTCTTGTCTTCCGCTCCTGCAGTTCAGGGATTCTGGGCGGACAACTTCCGCTTCAAACGATGCGTTTTCCGGGATGAGATGAATCACACCCAGCGCCCAAACGCACCCGCAGGGCACCACTCCACATCATCTGCATCCGGGTCGATGCAAGACGCTCTTATATCTGATGAATTCCTCAGAAACACACCGATTAAACTTACTCGGAATTTCCATCAGGAATCATTTGGGAAATCAGCAAAGCAACCTCTGTTCGATTTTTTGCCTTGAGTTTTTTCATGATATTACGCACATGAACTTTAACAGTACTTTCACACATACTTAGTTGGTATGCAATTACCTTATTCGGAGCGCCTTTGCTTAGGGCCCGCGCGACCAGCATCTGGCGGTGCGATCCGAATATTGAGCCTCCATCGGCAGGCTGGCCAAAATCTCCTTTTGGAGCAGCCACCATACCCATAAGGCTAGAGGTCGGCACATAAGTGCCACCCGCTTTCAACAATTGGAGAACCTGAGCGAGCACTTCGATCGACAGACTCGTCGGAAGATACCCTTGCGCGCCCCCCTGCATGGCCTTCAGGACGAGGCTGGGCGCCTCATGATCCGAGAGGACCGCGAACTTTACGGAAGGCCTGCGCGCCTTGAGCTGTGCGATGTCACGCTCCAGGTTTGTCGCGACCCCCTCTCCGCTGGGCACGGAGGTCATAGACAACAGCACCAGCACCGTATCTCCGCTGTCCTCTGCCTGCATCCACTCAGACAAACTTACGTAACGCTCTATCTCGACAGAGAATTCGGCCCCACGGAGCGACTGTAGCATGCATTGAGCGTGGAGTGTTCTAGGCTCGATCAAAACGATCGCCGCCCCACCTCTCCCCGATCGAACAATATCCTTTCTCGTAGCTAAATCGATGTCGCCAGACAAATCTCCACGGGACGTCAAATGACGATTTTTTTGCGAAGATTCTGGAAAATATACACTTGAGCACTCGAAGTTCATTAAATAGCCCTCCCTATTTACACGCGCGTCCCCTTTGATGATCAGAAATGCACTTCATATCCTTGCGAACAAGGGCAATGTATCAGTTTGGGAGCACGACCGTTGAGGCGTATTTTGCGACGCACACAACCCAAGGGAATATTACGAATTTTGAACCGTTAACGAGACTGTCCAAAAGGCGTACGCAGAGTCACGTTCGGATGCGCCCACCCGCTACCACCTTCTCCCCGAGAGACGGTATCGGCCGGAATCGGCACCCCATCTGACTTACCTAAGGCGGGACATCATTTTGCGATTGGTTCAGATGCGATGGCAGCACCCCGACGATTGCGAGGGAACTGTGGGCACCGGTCGTAGCGAAAGCGAACGATGCGCGAAAGATTGATGCAGTTGATCAAGCGCTCAACGGGACCACGCTGACGATAGCCCCGGAGCCAAAGAGTGAGGTGCGCCTGCGGATGATGCGCAATCGGGCGCTCACGAAGGCGCCGCGCCCGCCGGCCGGAGCGGCTCAGCGCCCCCCAAGGCGAGAAACCTCTAGCCAGGCGACCCGGGGAGCCGGAACGCCCAGCGGGCGCATTGGGCGAGCGCCTGTTCGGATCTGCACCTTTTCTGCACCGGTGGGCCATCCCCAAATGGCCTGAACCTCTCCTTAAGAGGCCCCTTTATTCAGACGGAAAACAGAGCAGCCAATCCACACCGGTTAGATTGGAGTTTGCTGCCGAGCGAGAACATACGCAATCAACACCCGTAACTGACCCTGGTCTATATGGACGTCGGATTGATCATGCACG
The DNA here is from genome assembly GCF_031456575.1 of Ancylobacter sp. 3268. Lineage (NCBI taxonomy): Bacteria > Pseudomonadati > Pseudomonadota > Alphaproteobacteria > Hyphomicrobiales > Xanthobacteraceae > Ancylobacter > Ancylobacter sp. 3268. Next base: position 21,097 of record NZ_JAVDUX010000030.1, on the reverse strand, counting down.
ACGACGTCGCAAAGCGCCGGCAACGTTGCGGCACATATCGCTGCAATGGCGGCAGGCAGTGAGGAGTAGTGATAATTCTTTTTACATTTTCCTGATTCTCTCTTCGTGTGGTATACTACAATGGTTGTTTTATGATTGGCATGTTTTTCAAGCATTACTCCAGGATCAAATCCGTCATCATCCATGGCCATCCCCGCCAGCACCGCCCTTTCAACGCACCTCTATAGTGCGCTCTGCTCAAAAACATCGCTCCCTTCGGGATAGGATAGAATTTAACTCTCAAGGTGATCACAGAGCGCCTCATCAGACTTCGACCTCGATGCGACGACTGAGCGTGAAGTCACTCGACCTCCCATTGAGGCACCACTTCCATCCCAGCGCGGCGCGCTCCTCCAATCGTCATATCCGAATTGCCAATCATCCGACCGATTTGGGGGTGTCTCGATTCTTGTTCGCCAACGACAATCTCGAAGAACTTTGGCTTGAGTATCTTCGGTTGGGCTGAGGAACAGGCAATGAACAAGAAAACCTTTTACGTCGTTCAAGCCTACGAGACCGGCAAGCGTGGCGTGATTAGCGTTGGCACTCCAATCGAGGCCCGCACATCAGAGGACGCGACACGGATTGCTAAGCGGCTGAGCATTATCAGACTGGGAGCCGTTGCCTTCTCGCGCGATACGGGTTCCGACGAAAAGAGTTTGGGCAAGCCGATAATCATCGCTTCATTCGGCCGGGTGCCAGAAGCCGTTAATGTAAAGGATGAGCTTCGCTAGCTTCCTCTGCCATTAACACTGATCGATCATCGCTTCTACAAGCGTTCTAGCTCGGTCAAGAACACCATTGGTTGTATCGCTTTGCTCCTGCAATGCGTCGATAGCCAACAGGACGCGGTCATAAAGGTCGATGGCGTCCTGGCGGGCGATAACATCTTTCGATCTGAGAAGGGCAACGGCTTGATTTCCCGACAGGAATGCAATCAAAGCCATAGCCCTCAACATTTCATGGTTCATGTTTAATGCTTCCCCTGCGCTGCGCAATCATCGTTGAGCCATGCCGCAAGAAAGTCGACCATGATAAATGGATGGCACTCAGCAAAATCGGCTATCCGCCAGACCTCAAAGACCGTTTCTTGAACAAAATATGAGAGTATATAAAAGCTTAAGACATTTTAAAGAACCAATACCTTCCGCACATGACGGATCATCGGCCACAATGCCCCGATCCAACACTGCAGGAGCGATAACCTGCTCTAACTGAGTGATCCTGACATCAAACTACTGCATAATAGACCGGTGTCCGGAGTTACCCCCTGCGCAGGCGGTACGGTTGCGGCGGCCGCCGGAGACGAGTGATACTTCCGAAGAGTGGCGCGCCTCAACTGACATACTCCCGGCTTTTGGTCCCGCTGGAACTGCAATTTTCCGCTTATAATCCCCGGCTCGGGGACGAGGAGAGATCCAGGAACGCATCGAAGTTCTAGGAGGCGCGGATCGCCCTCGTCCTGAAGCAAGCCAGAAGACGCATGGCGATCGGCGAGGTGTGCCGCAAGGCGGGGATTTCCGAGGCGACGCTCTACAACTGGCGCAAGCGCTATGGCGGGATGATGCCGTCCGAGGTGAAGCGGCTGCGTCAGCTGGAGGAGGAGAACGCCAAGCTGAAGCGCATCGTGACGGACCTGTCGCTCAACAAGACGATGCTGCAGGACGTGCTTCAAAAAGCTCTGCGGCCTGCGCATAAACTGGCTCTTGTCCACGGTGGTGCGCGACGATTGCAAGGTGTCGGTGCGGCATGCCTGCGCGACACTCCGGGTCGACGGATCGCTCATATGTACCCGTCGAAGCGCGGCACGTAGGCCGATTAGCCGGGACCTTGCTTCGGGCCTATCAGAAGGGTGTCGTGCTCGACTTCTCGCGGCCCGGCAAGCCGACCGACAATGCTTCATCGAGAGCTTCAACGGCAAGTTCCGGCCGGAGCGCCTGGACGCCCACTGGTTCATGCGCCCTGACGACGCGAGGATGAAGATGGACGCTTGGCGTAGAGACGACAACCAGGCTCGCCCGCACAGCGCCGCCAATCGCGCTCATGAACGGCTCTCCCGCACCCTTGCCGGCATCAGCGATAACCCCGGAATTTTCCAGCTCTCACTGGCCCAAATTCGGGGGGCGTCTCACATGATCGACGGACTCTACTCAAATCTGGAGGAGGATCGGGGTCTCAGGTCAGCAAGCCTTTAACGCTTCGATCATGCGGAGAGGCCAGCCTGCGCTCGGTCAAAATCCCCGCCCTTGGAGAAGACGGTAATGGTCGTTCCGATCGCAGGAGGCCGTCCCGCGCGTCGAATGCCTGATGCGCCTGTAAAACGCAGCTGCCTTGGCACAAAATAGTGACCGCTGCGCCCCAAGCTCGCCCCTCCGGATACCTCGTTTGGGTAATTTCACAAAAATCGTGCGGCCGGGATTGAGGCGCCGCTCAAACGTGCAGATGTTTTAGATGAAATTTTTGAAAAAACCTTCCTGCACTAATCCCATGATTATGTCGCGATATTTTATTTCTCTGGCTGGAGCAGGACAGAAAAATGGCGACATATGAAGTAAATTATTGGAATACTGTTTCGTTTCATGAAGATTCAAATACATTTACGGTTACAAGCGAACCTATACCGTGGCCAGCGACCTATAATGACGAAGAATCCGATTCCACGTTCTCCCCTGGAGACAAGATACTTGTAGATGGGTTTTATGAAACGTATATAGGATATACAAATCTCGGTATTTTGACATTTTATCAGGGTGTATACGGCATAAGCACGCCAACGGCCGCCTATCATACGGGAGATGTTGTCAGCGTTAACGTAACAGATCCCTTCGTCGTCTGCTTTCTGGCTGGCACGATGATTTCGACCCCGAGCGGCGACGTCGCGATAGAGGCACTGACGGCCGGTGATCTCGTCCTCACGACGGAGGGCGCAGCAAAGCCCGTGCGCTGGCTGGCTCGGCAGACCGTCTCGACCGTCTTTGCCAATCCGCAGCGGGTCCTGCCAATCAGAATCGCAGCGGGAGCGCTCGGCGCTGGCCTTCCCTGCCGCGACCTCTTCGTCTCGCCCGACCACGCGCTATTGCTCGATGGCCTGCTCGTTCAGGCCGGCGCCTTGGTCAACGGGACGACAATCGTCCGACATGCCGACATGCCGCAGACCTTCATCTACTATCACGTGGAGTTGGACGACCATTCGCTCATCGTAGCCGAAGGGGTGCCAGTCGAGAGTTTTGTCGACAATGTCACGCGCCGCAGTTTCGACAACTGGCAGGAGGCACCGGAAACCCCGATCGCTGAACTCGATCTTCCACGGGTGAAGTCGGCTCGTCAATTGCCTGTACGGATCCGAGAACTCCTGGCCGAGCCCGCGGCAGCGTGAGCCAGCAAGGTGAAGCGACCGACGTCGCTTCACCTTCCCCTCGACAGGTGAGCACCACACATTTGCGAAGGGTGATGGCGTGTCGAAGCAACGCAAGCCCGGCATAGTGTCGGCACCCGTGACGATTGCTCGCGCCCCCCGAAGGCGAACCGTCATTATGCGAGCCGATCACTATCACGGATCAGATGCCGAAAAGGGCGGCATTGCCGGCAAGGATCTCGGCATGCGCTTTCGTTGCGAACGATGCGGATACCTAAGCAACCGCATGTTCGGCATGACGGCGAGCGCTATCGCCCGCGGACTACCCTGCCGGATCTGCAACGCGTAGGACCAGGCCCGATCGCCACATAGCAGCGGGCGATATGGTCTTGGTCCGCAGTCAGGGCTGGTTCACGGCGGCCTCGATCCCGCCCGCATCGCCGCTCAGGGCGGGATCCCCGGGCTCTTCCGGAAGCGGCAGACCCACTTTCAATGTGTCGCCAGGTTCGATCGGGGTGGTTTCCGTTGCGTCCATTTCGGAGATTTCGTTGCCGTTCGCCCGCACGATCACATAGCTTGGCTCGAGGCGGAGCGACCGGCTACGCTCGATGTAACGGTGGGGTGCGGATACGCCCGCTTCGTACAGCAGTTGCTGCGACGTCTTTATCTTTTCAAGCGTGTCATCGAGCTTCGCCTGGGTCGTGCGCAATTCTGCCGTGAGTTCGTTCGTTCGCGTGTTCTTCAGGTCGATCATGGAAATATCGGCCCGGCTCGAATCCTGCCTCACGCGCAGGAGTTCCGTCTCCAACCGCAACTTGTCGCCCTGGATCTGCGCGATCGTACGTTCAAGTCCGAGCTGCCGCGAGGAAACCGCATAGCCCTTCTCGACGAGCCCGGTGATCGCCTGAAGCTCCTGGTTCACCAGTGTCATCTGCCTATCTTGGGCAGCGATCTGCCCTTGCAGCGTCTGGGCTTCCTTATCGAGGAAGGATTTCAGCTGGACAAGGGCATTGGTCTGCGCCGTCATCGCGTCACGGCGGCCGGCGAAAATCTGACTCTCCTGCCGCATCAGCAGGAGAATGCGGCTGTCCTCGCCACGCTTTGTCACATCCGCGGGGAAGCTGACACTGTCTAGCCCGTCGAGCTCGGATTGCAGGCGACCGAGCCTGGCGCGCAGTGCATCACGCTCCTGTCCAAGCAGAATGAGTTCCCCCTGGCCGGCAATGACATCGCGCCCCAGCCGGAGCAGGCCAGCGTCGGCGGGCCGTTGGATCCCGCCGGCGATCGCGATCGCCTGCAAGACCGTCAGCTTCGGACGGTAAGGGTACGGGCCGGGTCGCATCACGTCGCCGGTCGTGTAGAACGGACGGAACTCGGAGACCTCGACCGCGACGCGAGGTGCCTCGGCGAGCCCCATCAACTGCTGCAGGCCATCGCCAATCTCTCGCCCGATCTCATTCGACGTGCGGCCGGCCGCCTCGACGGAGCCGATCAAGGGCACGTTGAGCCGACCTTCGGGATTGACGGAGAACTCGCCCGCCATCGGGCTCCATTCGAATATCTCATCCTGCGTGGCGCGCCACTCCAGCACCTTGAGCCGTATCTTGTCCTCAGGGCCCAAGCGGTATTCCCGCGCCCCTGTGGCCGGTGGCGGATCCTCTGCCATGGCGGAGCCGGTGAACAACAAGAGCAGCGCCGTGGCCACACCGCCCCGCCGCCACGCCGCTGCGAACGGAGCAGAGTGCCGGCCCATGGAAAATTTGGATGGCCGTCCTTCCGCCAACCGGGCCGGGCATCCGCATGTAAAAAGTTGAGCGGTCATCTCACTTCAATTCCAGCACATATTCCGGTTCGATTCTTCCGGCGATCAGATGCCTCGCGCCGATCAGGTTACCTTTCAGCCTGCCACGCCGGTCGATATGGGGTTCGGGGAACAGGCTCTTGGCCAGGTTGGCGGCGAGGTTGCGAAAGATCAGGTCGGCGGCGAAACCAACCGGCATGGTGCCCTTGCGCGCCAGATAGATCGGATTCACGACTTGGGAATAGCCGAACCGCACCCCACTGACCCGCCCGCTCTTTATTCCCAGATGAACGCCCAGCAGCGAGGTCAGCCTGACCACCCGCCCGTGGCGGCCCAACTGTGCCGTGAAGTCGATATCTTCCTGCCATCCATAAAGCGCCAGCTTTTCGTCGAAACGCACCGCACCTATGGCGCTCGTCCGGATCGACATATTGCATCCATACGCGCCGATATGATCGACTGGATCGTGATGGGGAGGTGGGCTGCATGCCGCCTTCTGCAAGATCGTGATCGCGTCCTCAAACGAGCAGGCCAGGTCTTGCGCGCCATCGTATAGAACGTCGCCCATCAGTACCGAATATTCATTATGGCACTCAAATTCCTTGACGACATTTTCGAGATAATTCTCTGACGGAACAAAATCATCATCAAAAAACGTGATTATATCGAAGAACTCGACGGACTGAGACAGGGCTCGATTCCGCTGTGCGCACAATCCTCGGCCACCGAATATCATGGATGCCGGGTATGAGTACGAGCTCCCCTGCTCGACATGACTCTCATCGGGTGCCGTGACGAAAACATGATCAGGCAGTCGAGTTTGACTTTCGAGATGAGAGAGCAGGCGGCTTGCAACGGCTTTGCGTCCCAGTGTTGGGATGACGACAGCAAGCTTCATGCGGTGCACTCGCGTTTCGAGCCCGCCTGGGGGCCGGCAATGGGTCGACGTTCACCGCGAAGAATAGACAGGCGTGAAAGCCGAGAGGGGCGAGGCAGGTGATGCCATCGGCATCAATTCGGCTAAGGGCCTTCCGCTCAAGGAATGAGGCCTGCCAAAAGACGTAAGGCGCAGACGAACAACGATCAGTGGCGAAACGAATTCGTCTCCAGGGCGTCTCACTTCGCCAATCCGGCGCGAACCGTGGGATGTACGCTCCCGGTGAACGCTCCATGCGGTTTGAACCCCTCCATCAAGCGAGTGACGATACATGAGCGACGTCGCGGTCGATCTGCCTGTCGTGGTCGCGCCAGCCCGTGCGGTCGAGACATCCGAGTCGGCCTCCCCTTTCAGGCTCGACACGTCGACCCAGGCTGGCATGGGTCGCGTCGCCATCGTGCATGACTGGTGCCCCTCCTTCCGGGGTGGCGAGCGTGTATTGGCCGAACTCTGCAAGATTACGGGGGTCGCCGACGTTTACACGCTGTTCGACTTTTTGCCTCGGAACGTGAAAAGCGAGTTCTTCCCCGGCGTCTCATTCCACACGTCGATCGCCAACCAATTGCCGGGGGTACGCCACTATTACAGGTCGCTCTTCTTTCTCTGCCCATTCCTGATCGAACAGTTCAATGTGACCGAGTACGATGCTGTCATCACGTCATCGGCAGCGTTTGCGCGCGGTGTCCTGACCCGGCCCGATCAGCCGCATGTGTGCTATGTGCATAGCCCTGTCCGCTATGCTTGGGACGAACAGTTCTCCTATCTGGGCGAGGGGCGTCTGGGCTATGGCCCGAAGGGGCTTCTGTTTCGTCACATGCTCCACAATCTGCGCATCTGGGACACCCGGACAGCGCATGGACCGGACGTGATGCTGGCAAACTCACGCTATGTGAGGGACCGGATCCGGCGCATCTACGGGCGAGATGCGCAGGTGGTGCATCCTCCTGTTCCCATGGACAATTCCGGCAGCGAATTCATCTCCAAAAAAGATGACTACTATGTAACGGCTTCGTTTCTTGCCCCTTACAAGCGGACAGATCTTGTCATTCGTGCATTCAACGACATGCCGAGCCGGAAACTTCTGGTGGTTGGCGATGGCCAGCAGGCACGTTCCCTCCGTTCGCTCGTCACGGGCCACAATATTGAATTCGCGGGATACTTGCCCCGCCACGATTACGTCGCCGCCGTTGGCCAGGCCAGGGCGCTTCTCTTCGCGGGGTGCGAGGATTTCGGTATCGCAATGGCCGAAGCCCAAGCCTATGGCACACCGGTGATCGCCTTCGATAGGGGCGGCGCCCGTGACATCGTGCAACCACTCGGCTCCGCTTCGGCGCCCACGGGTCTGCTTTTCAAGCAGCAGACCGTTGAGGCGGTGCGGGGAGCGGTTGAACAGTTCGAACGCCGAGAGCGCGAAATTTCGCCGGCAGCATGCCGGCTCAACGCCGTTCGCTTCTCGCCGGAGCGTTTCCGGCTGGAGATCGGGCAGGCGATAGAGCGGGCGGTCGACATGCGCCGTTGAGCGTGGCCCGTCCGACATGTTCGCCATAGGCTATCAGGCGAGTGCCGAATGCTCCGCATGGTCGAGTGGCGCTGAGACTGTCAGTGCCTCTGGGGCGGTCAGGCCATCCACGACCGCCATCGCCTGCAGGTATGCCTGCGCAGAGTCGTTCCACGAAAATCGGGTAGCGCGGCCACGCCCGGCAGCAATCAGCCGGCCGCGCAAGCCGGGCTCATGCTTCAGTCGCCTGAAGCAGTCCAGCCAGGCCTCGGGATCAGCCGGAGAGGCATAGAGCGCAGCATGCCCGCATACCTCCGGCATGCTTGCCCGATCCGACGTCACCACCGCGCATCCTATCGCCATTGCTTCCAGGAGGGGCAGGCCAAAACCTTCGGTAAAGGAAGGGAACGCCAGACAAAGAGAATCCTGCAAGAGCGCGGTAAGGGCTTCGTCCGGCAAGCGCCCCAGCCAATGCACATTCCCGGCGCCGACTGGTGCGCCGTCGTGTTGAAGAACATGTCGATCGATCTGACCGACAATGGCGAGTTGCAGACCTTCGGCTACCAGTTTGTCGGCAATGCCGATCAGCAGAGACATATTCTTATGAGGAGCCGGGCTGCCGACAAGGACGATGGTGTTCGGCCCCGCGACGGAATGTGTAGCCTCGCTGTGCCGCCCCTGCCATTGCAGGGCGTGTTCGTATCCGTTCGGAGCGACCAGGAGTTTGGACGATGCGCACAATGCGCGCGCCACCAATTCATTGGCCGAATGCTGCGATACCGTCGTGATCATCTTCGCCGATCGACCAAGAAGCGGTACCATAGCCAGGTGTAGCAGCCGGAACGGCAGCGAATAGCTCGCCGGAAAGCTGCGTGTATTCACGTCGTGGATACACGCGATCTGCCTGCGGTGAGCAACGGGGCCACTGTTGCCAAGGCTGAGCAGGCCGCCCTGGAGCCCTCGCGGCAGGGCGAATTGCTCCCAGAGATGGCCTGATGCCAAAGGCCCGCGAGCCGGGCCGCTATGGCGCAGGCGAATGGCCGACAATCCGGGAAGCTCTCCCGTACCGGCTGGCACGACCAATTCCACATCGAGATCCTGGGCCAAACGATCGGCGGCGGCAATCTTGCGATCCAGCGCCAGGACGATCTCGCTGGCGTAGCGCTGCACTCCCGTGACCTTTTGGGTCAAAAAGCGACCATTGATGGCCCACACACGTCTCATGACCATCCTCGCGCCATCCGTATCCCGCCCGTCATTGTGCTGGTGCGGCACCTCTGCCGCCGTGCAACGAAGATGCTGGGAGGCTGACCAAAGGCGTCGGGCACGTTCGTTTGGCGGCGCGCATTACCGTTTTTGCGTGCGGCCTGGCTCAATGTGCCGGCAGGCCGGACTGTCCGCGTTGAGAGGATCGTGTCGGAGACGAGGGTGTCTACCCACGGCAACGAACGGCGCCATTCATGTTCCGCCCCTATCGCGACGAACTGGACCGACCCCTTGGATCACGAGGCCCCGCCGCCATCCGGCACTGGACCGTCAACGGCGATTTCGCCGCGCTCAATCCCATGGGCGTGGCCCGCTATGCGCGTGAAGTGACGCTCGCGCTCGACGCACTTCTGATCGAGAAACATCCGCTGACACGGAATCTGCATCTCGATCTTGTCGCTCCCCGCGTCCCCGCAACGCCGCTGTCGTTGCAGGCCATCGCTACCCGGATAGCTCCCGAATTTTCCCGGCCGAGGTTGCCGCAATTCTGGGTGCAGATGCAGCTGCCGAGACATGTGAAAGGTGGTCTTCTCAGCTTCTGCAATCTGGCGCCGGTGATGGTGCGCCGGCAGGTCGCCTGCATCCATGATGTACAGACGCTGACATCACCGCGCAGCTATTCCCGCGGCTTTCGGTTGGCTCACCGTATCATCCTTCCCCTGCTGGGCCGAAGAGCGAGCGCCATCACGACCGTCTCGAACCTGTCGCGCGATGAGTTGGTTCGGCATGGCGTGGCCCCGGCGGAGAAGATCGTCGTCACCTATAACGGCGCCGATCATGCGAAGGGCTGGCGCCCGGAATGCTCCCGCCAAGATTTTCAAGCGCCACGTCCTTTCGTGCTGTGCCTGCTGCGCAACCAGGTCCATAAGAACCCGGAGCTGCTGCTGCGCCTTGCCCAGCCGCTGGAAGTGATCGGCGTCGACATGATGATCATGGGCGAACTCGATGCCGAACTGACCGGGCGCCTGCAGCTATCCGGCGCACAAAATGTGCGTGTTCTCGGCCGGATCAGCGACGACGATTTTGCCGCCGCCCTCTCGCGAGCGCTGTGCTTCCTGCTCCCCTCCCGGACGGAAGGCTTCGGACTTCCGGCAGTGGAGGCGATGATGTGGGGGTGCCCGGTCGTTGCGTCCACCTCCCCCTGCTTACCCGAGGTTTGTGGCAGTGCCGCCCTGTTCGCCGATCCGGACGATACCACGGCTTGGATCTCTGCGATCACCCGGCTGCTCGCGTCGCCCGAATTGCGTCAACGAATTTCTTCCGCTGGCCGTAAACGAGCGAAGGAATTTAACTGGCGGCGCGTTGCGATTGCGTATCTGACGCTTATGGCCGAGATCGATTGACGTTACACCCAATTTCCATCCAGCGATGTGCCCGTTCCGGCGATTAAATTTGGCACTTGGGCGGCCTGATGGCGGGGCAGACCGCAATCTCACTACGAGGGGCCCATTTCGAAGCTGGAACGGGAACAGTCGGTCCTGGCGGAGAAGCGAACCGCCCCGGCTTCGCCGGAGGCCATTTGGTTTAAGTCACGCCGCCATTTGCTGCTCGTCGAGCAGAGCATAGTAGCGTTCCTCGCTGTCGCGTCACGCTACGTCCGTGCCGAACGCTTGGACGGATCAAGCCGCCGGGCGACATGAGCGTGGTAGGTCGATGGGGCGATCGGCAGAACCCTGCAGATCGGCTCGACCCCAGACGCCCCGGATGATCGTCGATGAAGGCGATCATGTCTTCGACCGGCGGTCGAGCTCCGCCAGAGCGAGATACGCGGATGCCTTGCGCAGGATCTCGTTCGCGTGCCGCAACTCACGGCTCTCGCGCTCAGCCTTCTTCAACCACTCGTTCAGAAAGTGTGCCGAACAGCCAATCTTCGTCGCAATAGAGATAATCGCCCGCCAGCGCGACGGATGCTCAGCCTCATGATCCAGCACCATCCGCACCGCGCGAGCGCGCACCTCCGGCGAAAACTTGTTCGTCGTCTTGCTCGTCATAGCCCCATCCTCTCAGGAGTTGGGCCTCCGGCAAAGCAGGGGCGGTTCAAACAGCAATCTTACTGAAATTGCTATGGCTTAGGAGGTTGCCAAGACTGAGCTTGGCTCGGTGCCATTAAACGAATGCTGAAGCCGTGACGGATTCTGAGCTTCGATCATTGCAGCTCACATGTCGGGAAGGCCGGCTTTGCGCAGGCCGTCGGCGAACAAGGCGAAATCTTTCTGCCGGCGGATCGGCAGCCAGTCCTTCAGGCTGGAGAGGCGTAGTGTGGGGCCAAGGTCACGCAGCCGATTCATGGTCCGACGGGCTTCCTCGGTCCGTCCCGACAGCGCCTCGCTCGCCGCGCCGGTGGCCACGGCCATTAGGAAGCTCGGCAGGTTCCGCTGGGCCTGGTCCGCCCATAGCGACGCAGTCTCGAAATGGCCGGCAAAGAGATGCGCCATCGCGATCCCGGCCTGCATCCGGTAGAGCTCGGGATCGACGGGGCTGAGGCGCATCGCGTGCTCGAAATAGTCGATCGCCGCCTCCGGCTCGCCGTGCCACACCCTCAGGAAACCGCCGAGGAACCAGGCAGGCGCCAGATTGGGATTGAGGAACAGCGCGCGGTCGAGGAGGCCGATGCCGCTCTCGAACTCGCCGGCGAGATGGGCGAGCGCATGGCCGGCCCTCGCCAGCACCACCGCATCGTCCCGCCCAAGCTCGACGGCGCGGCGGGCTAGAACGATCCCCTCGGCAGTCTCCAGCGCGGGATCCGTCATCCAGCCATTGATCTTGCGCCAGAAATAGGCCCACGCGGCCATTGCATAAGGCGGCGCGAACTCGGCATCGAGCCCGATCGCCTTACGGAACAGCGGCAGCGCCTCCTCGACGGATTCTCGGCCACCGCGGTGCAGATGCGCGAGGCCGCGCAGATGGCAGTCATAGGCGCTGAGGTTTTCGGTGGGCTTGCGCCGCGCGCGCTCGATCTCCGCCAGTTCCATCTGCGGGGCGATGGCGCCGACGACATTGCCGGAAATGCGGTCCTGCAGCGCGAAGATATCGTCGAGGGCGCCCTCGAAGCGATCGGCCCACAAATAGCCGTTGGTGCTAGCATTGACGAGCTGGCCGGTGATGCGGATGCGGTCGGCGGCCTTGCGTACGCTGCCTTCGAGCACATAGGTGACGCCAAGTTCCCGGCAAATCTGCTTCACGTCGACGGGGCGGCCGCGATAGGCGAAGCTCGAATTGCGCGCGATGACGAACAGCCAGCGCACCCGAGACAGGGCGGTGATGATCTCTTCCGCCACGCCGTCGGCGAAATAGTCCTGTTCCGGATCGCCGCTGAGATTCTGGAACGGCATGACGGCGATGGAGGGCTTCTGCGCCGTCACGGCCGTTGCCGGGATGGCGATCTCCGGCATCATCGCGGCTTCGCGCGGCGCCTCCGGTGTCCCCACCGGCCTGATGTCGCCCACGAAGCGGAATCCCTTGCGCGCGACGGTGCGCACGAGGCGTTGCTCGGCGCCGCTGTCGCCGATCGCCTTACGCACCGCGTTGATGTGACTGGTCAGCGTGGATTCAGAGATGACGCGGCCGTTCCAGACCGCGTCGAGCAGGCCGTCCTTGCTCACGACCCGCTCGTGATTCTCCACGAGATGGGCCAGCAGATCGAAGACTTGCGGACCGACGGCGACCGTCTGCGAGCCGCGGGTCAGCTCCCGTCGATCGAGGTCGAGCACGCAGTCTGCGAATTGGTACTTCAATCCAGCGCTCCATCGCCACGCGCAGGCGGGCAGCTCGCCGCGCCGCTCTGCGGACCGCCTTCATATCATGATGCGTACGGAGCTTTTCCCATAAGGCCGCTCGGCGTCGCTTTGGACGTAAAAGCAAGATCAATCCAACCTCGCCGCAAGGACTTTGCGCCGGCCTCGCCGCACTCTGCCCTCATGACGCAACCGAACCGTGAGCGTGGATCGATGGACGAGACCATCCCGCGCGGGCCCTCGCCAGAGGATATGTTCCGCACTTCCGAACCCCAGCAAACTTCCAAACCCGGCGCGGGACAGCCGTGGCATGGCGCCCGGCCCTCGGCGGACGAGATGGCACGCGTGCTCGGCACCACGCCACGCCGTATCGTCACCGAATTGTCCGGCAGCTCCTTCGCCCATTGGAATCACGGCGAGCTGCACGACGTGGTCGAACCGATGACGGACCACGTCATCATGACCTATATCGGCACGATGCAGCGCCTGGAGCGCCGGACCGGGAGAACGCTCGCATCCGGAACGGCGCGGCCGGGCGTGGTGACGATCATCCCGTCCGGCACCAGTTCGCGCTGGGACATCGGCGGAGCGGTCGAGGTCCTCCAGCTCTATCTGCCACACGGCATATTGGAGCGCGTCGCCACCGAAGCCGACACGTCCGGGCCCGCGCCCTTGCTTGAGCGCACCGGCCATCTGGATCCGACGACGTCGCGGCTGCTGATGAGCGCCTCAGAGGTACTCGATGGCAGCGAAGCCCTCGACGCCCTGTTCCGGCAGCAACTCACCGAGCTTCTGGCGACCCGGCTCCTGTCCGCGCACACTGGCACCGCCGCCAGCCCCCAGCCGGCATTGGGAGGGCTGGCGCCGACGGCGCTACGCCGCGCCATCGAGCGCCTGCGCTCGGATGACGACGCCGACCTGTCGCTCGCCGCGCTCGCCGCGGACGCCCATTTGTCGCGCTTCCATTTCTGCCGTGCCTTCAAGCTGAGCACCGGTCTGTCGCCGCATGCCTGGCTGCGCCAGCACCGGCTGGCGCAGGCGATGACGATGCTCCGCGACACCGACGAGTCGATCATCTCGATCGCAGTGACACTCGGCTACGGCTCTCAATCCGCCTTCGCCGCCACCTTCCGGCGCCTGACTGGCGAGACGCCGAGAGATTGGCGCCGGCGAGCGCGTTAGCGGCAATCGCGCTCTAACCACGGCAATCCCTCCCGCGCACCGACGAGCGCGCCGAGGGTAGATCGATGGACTGCCGCTCCATCCCTTCGCACATCGCGGCCGACCACAGGCTCCGGCCGACGACGCGGCAGCGGCGATCTGCGCCCTTCCGGAAGCTCTCACAGGAGTAGTTCACATGCGACTGGTCATCATCGGCTCCGGCTTTGCCGGCATGTATGCCGCCCTTTCCGCCGCGCGCCTGCGCGATCTCCAGGGCGTCTCGCCCGAGGAGCTCGAGATCGAGCTGGTGGCGCCGCAGCCGACGCTGGTCGTCCGCCCGCGGCTCTACGAACCCATGCCCGAGGCGCTGACGGCGCCGCTCTTGCCGGTGTTGGAGGAAATCGACGTCCGTTATGTGCAGGGCACCGCCGAGACGATCGACACCCGCTCCAATTCGGTGGGGATCGTCACCGGCCGCGGCGAGCGCAGGACGCTGACCTATGACCGGCTGGTGCTGGCCACCGGGAGCCGGCTGTTCCGGCCGGACATTCCCGGCGTCGCCGAGCATGTGTTCAGCGTCGACCAGCTCGACGACGCGATCGCCCTCGACCGCCATCTCCACGGGCTGGCGCACCGGCCGGCTTCGGCCTCCCGCGACACGGTGGTCGTCGCCGGCGGCGGCTTCACCGGCATCGAGACGGCGACGGAAATGCCGGCACGGCTGCGGGCCATCCTCGGCGAAAGGGCCGACCTCCGCGTCGTCATCGTCGACCGCAACGATGCCATCGCGCCCGACATTGGCGCCGGTCCGCGCCCGGTCATCGAAAACGCCCTGCGCAAGGTGGGCGTGGAGACCCGCCTCGGTGCTGGCGTCGCTGTGGTGGACGCGGACGGCGTGACGCTCGCCGGCGGCGAGCGCATCGAAAGCGCCACCGTGATCTGGGCCGCCGGCATGCGCGCCGCGCCGCTGACCCAGCAGATCCCGGCCGAGCGCGACAATTCCGGCCGGCTGCTGGTCGACCGCGCCCTGCGCGTGCCAGGCGTCGGCGGAGTCTTCGCCACCGGCGACGCCGCCAAGGCGGCGTGCGACCACATCGGCAACTACGCGCTGATGTCCTGCCAGCATGCCACCCGCATGGGCGCCTTCGCCGGCCACAACGCCGCCGCCGAGCTGCTGGGCGTGCCGACCATCCCCTACCACCAGGAAGCCTATGTCACCTGCCTCGACCTCGGCGACGCCGGCGCGCTGTTCACGCGCGGCTGGGACCGGCAGGTCGAGTTCGTCGGCGCCGAGGCCAAGAAGATGAAGCAGGAGATCAACACGGTGTGGATCTACCCACCCCGCGCCCAGCGCGACGTCGCCCTCGCCTCGGCGGATCCGGAGCGTGTCACTGACCTCTAGGCGCGATCACTGCCGCGCGTGCCGCATCGGCGGCTGCGCGCGGACAACCTCACCACAACACACACCATCAGCGGAGCCGACCCGGTCGGTTCCGTCATCTCAGGAGGCAAACATGAACGTGCAGAACACTTCCACCCCCCGTCGAACGGGACATGAAGAGCTGGTGCCGTCGCGCTACGCGGTGCGGGTCGGCGAGATCGACGTGCTGATCGTAAGCGACGGCGTGCTGCCGCTTCCGACCAAGATGCTGGGACACAACGCCGAGCCGGCGGCACGAGCGGCCTGGCTGAACGACATGTTCCTGCCGACGGAGGCCTTCGACTGGGCGCTCAACGTGGTGGTCGTCCGCAGCGGCGGGCAGACCGTCCTCGTCGATGCCGGGCTGGGGCTCGACCCGGAGCTGAACCTGCCGCGGGCCGGGCAACTGATCAAGCGGCTCGCGGCTGTCGGCATCGACCTGGCGGCCGTGACCGACGTGGTGCTGACCCACATGCACATGGATCATGTCGGTGGGCTGCTCATCGACGGAGTGAAGGAGCGGCTGCGTCCGGACCTGCGGATCCACGTGGCCACCGCCGAGGTCGAGTTCTGGAAGGCGCCCGATTTCTCCCACGTCAACATGCCTCCGGGTTTCCCGGACGCGCTTCGCGCCGCCGCGAAGCGGTTCACGAAAGAGTATCAGGACCATCTGCGGCTGTTCGATGAGGAGTCCGAGGTGGCGCCGGGCGTGGTCGTCTCTCGCACCGGTGGCCACACCCCCGGCCACAGCATAGTCCGCGTGGCGTCCGGCGGTGACCGGCTGATGTTCGCCGGCGATGCCGTGTTCGCGGTCGGGTTCGAACACCCCGAATGGTACAACGGCTTCGAACATGATCCTGAAGAAGCGGCCCGCGTCCGGATCCGTCTTTTGAAGGAGCTGGCGGCGACTGGATCATCGCTGGTAGCGACTCACCTGCCGTTCCCGTCGGTCGGTCATGTGGCGGTCGAGGGCGACCATTTCCGCTGGGTGCCGGTCTTCTGGGACTACTGAGCGCCTGCCGCCGACCGGAGCATCTCTGCGCCGATGCGGAGATGCTCCGGTCGTTCGATCCCGCCGTCCCTCCGGCTCGGCCGGGGCGGTCTACCGCAAGCAACCCCGGCGAATCTCCCATGTCTGGCGATGACCACTACCTGCCGCTTGCCCTGATCAACATGCTGGGCATTGCCGGCATCGTCGTCTGGCACCTTCAGGGCCGCAGCCGACCGACAGGCCGCCTGATCGTCCAGATCCTGTTCTTCGCCGGCATGAGCCTCGTTCTCTATATGGGAGGCGTCGCGCCGCATCAGCCCGATGACGTCTATAAGGAGGGTTTCGCCGCGCTGCTGTCGAAGTCGGCCAGAGTTCTTTGGTGGACCCACCTCGCATGGACGATCATCGGCCTCATCCACATCTATGTCCGGCTCAACCGCAAGCCGCGGGAGGCGCATCTCATCTTGGACATGGCCGTTGCCGTCATCTATCTCGGCGCGGCGCTGTCGGTGATGGGCTTCGTCTTCGGCATGCCCGTCGCTTCCCTGGTGACAACCTCGGGCGTGGTCGCCCTCATATTGGGTCTGGCGCTGCAGAACACGCTCGGCGATGTCTTTTCAGGCATCGCGCTGACACTCGGCAAAGCCTATGCGATAGGCGACTGGGTGCAGCTGAGCGACGGCACCGCAGGCCGGGTCACCGAGACCAACTGGCGCTCCACCAATCTGCTGACCGAGGCGAACAACATCGTCGTGCTGCCCAACAGCATGCTGGCGAGACAGGGCCTGACCAGCCTCAGCCGTCCCGACGAGACGCATCAGATCACATTGGGCGTGCGCTTCGCCGCCGTGCAGAGCCCGCGTCGGATCGAGGAGGCAATGCGGAGCGTGCTGCAAGCCAGCACCCGCATCGTGCAGGATCCGCCGCCGGCCGTCGCCCTAAAGGCCATCGACGCCGACGCGATCGAAGTCGAGCTGCAGTTCCGCGTCGCCAGCCTCGCTATGGGAACGCTCGCCAAGAACGAGATCATCGAGCTCATCCATGGCCACTGCAAAGCAGACGGGCTTGCCCTGGCCTGACCGGCACAAAGTCTTGTCTTCGTACCCAGCATGCCTATCCCGGGCAAGGTCAGATGCAGCCCGAGCAGTTCGAGATTGACCGACTGCGCAGGGAAGTGGCCAAGCTGAAGGCGGAGCGCGACATCCGAAAAAGGGCCGCAACCTTCTTCGAGGAAAGCGACATGAGGTTCGCCTTCATCGCGAAGCACCGGAGCATCTGGCGAACTCTCGTTCGAAGATCGGGCATGGCTATGCGACGCTCTGGACGTCTCGCGGTCGGGCTTTCATGCCTGGCTCAATCGCAGCCCCAGTGCGCATGCCCGGCACGATGACATGCTCGCGACGGCGGTCGACCGGAGCTTCAACAGCAGCGATCGAACCTATGGCGCACGACGCGTCTGGCCCCGATGTGCTGGCGGAAGGGCTCTCCTGTGGGCTGCATCGGGTCGAACGTATCATGCGGGAGCTTGGGTTGCGGGCCCGGCCGCGCCGTCGTGGGCTGCCGAGGGATGCCGGCGTGCGGGCCGCCGCGTCGGACAATCTGCCCGACCGCGCCTTCGCGGCCTCGGCTCCAGACCAGAAATGGGTGGCGGACTTCACCGACATCTGGGCCGCGGAGGGCTGGCTCTATGTTGCCGCCGTCGTCGACCTGTTCTCACGACGTGTCGTCGGCTGGGCAATGAAGGGGCAGATGACGGCACAGCTCGTCACCGATGCCCTCATCATGGCGATCTGGCGCCGCGGCAAGCCGGACAGCCTGCTGCATCTCAGCGACCAAGGCAGCCAGAGCTTCTTCTCGCCGCTGAAAACCGAGCGGACAGCCCGCAAGGTCTACAGGACCAGGAATGACGCGAGAGCGGATGTGCTCGACGACATCGAGCGCTTCTACAATCGCTGACGCAGGCACTCGCCACTGGGCTATCTCAGCCCCATCGAGTTCGAGGAGCGAGCTAAATTAGCTTAACCTCATGTCCACAGAACCCGCAGCAGGCCAATGAAAGCCATCCACCCGGCCGAGGTTTCGCACCCTTGGACAACGTGAGTCGTTCCCGCAAGAAGGGTCACGACGAATTGGGGTCCAATGCCGGGGTCCAGGTCCATTTTCCGTCATCGAATATCGAACAAATTCAATGACTTATGGACACATAAAATCGCTGGCGCGCCGACCAAAGTGAAACTGCGAACAACTATGTCGTTGAAATTGCATTAGTTTAGAAAGTGCAAAGGAACGGGGTTAGCGACGTTCCGAGCTAGGGTGCGCCGGCATGCACGTCAATAAACACATCCGCGCGAAACGTGCGTTTCCCCCTCATTCGAATCCCGCACGCTCCGCCATTTCAGTCCCAAAGTGGGCACGCCGATTCCCGCCGATTTTCCGCTAGAGACCGAAGTAAGGGCGCGCAGCAGTTCGCCCTTCGATCCCATGATGCGAACATGGCCTTCTCCGACCTCAACGCGCTGGGCAAAAGCGCGCAGATGGTCCCGCCGGTAGCCGCCGCCCTCCTGCCTGAGCCGGCGCCGCGCGGTCGTGGCGAACTTGCGTAGAACGGCCGGTGTCACCGCCATGTTGCCAGAGCTGTCAAGAATGGCCTGTGCCCGCTCGGAATCGAGCTGCGCTTGGTCTCGTAGCGCCCGAAGGGCGACGACGCGCTCCTTCAAGGCCGGATCGTTCAGATCGGCCACGCCCGCTTCGATGGCCTCGTAGAGGCGTTTCAGGCGAAGCTCGGTCTCGGCTGCGCGCCGGTTCAACTCGGCGATATGCTCATGGCGGCGTTCGGCCCGTTCCTCGCGTCGATCGAGGATCGAGGCCAGGATCTCCTCCAGCCGCTCGGGCTGGAGGAGCCGGTTTTCAATATGGTCGCAGACGATGGCGTCGAGCTGCGGCATCGGAATGGAGCGGCCGGAGCAACCTGTCTCGCCCTGCCGCGCCTTGATCGAGCAGGTGTAATAGCGATAGCGCCCACCCTTGCCGGTGCGTAGTGTCATGGCTCCCCCGCATTTCTCACAGAAGCAGATGCCGGTCAGCAGGGTCGGCCCGCTGACGACACGCGGCGGCGTGACCTTGGAGTTGCGGACCCGCAAATGCTCCTGCACGGCATCAAACGTCTCCTGGTCGATCAATTGCGGCACCGGCACCACGACGATTTCGCTGACCGGCTTCAGCACCTTGGACTTGGAGCGCTTATTGAACTCGTGCTCGCCGATATAGGTGCGTCGGGTCAGGATGCGGTGAAGCTGGCCGATGCCCCAACGCCCGCCGTCACGGGTGAAGATGCGGTTGCGATTGAGGTGGTTGACGATCGCCTTGACGCCCATCGGGCCAGAACCGCCTTCGCCCTGAAGGGCGAGTCGGTAGATGAGCCGCACCGTGTCGGCGTGTAGCGGGTCAATCTCCAGCTTCTTTTTGGTCTTGGTGCCGCGCTGCTCGGCCGCGATGATGCGATAGCCGATCGGCGGCAGAGCGCCGTTCCAGAAGCCCTGTCGGGCATTCTCTTTCAGGGCGCGCATGACGTGCTTGGCGTTCTCCTTCGACTGATACTCGTCGAACAGCGCCATGATCTGGCGCATCATGACGTGCATCGGATCGTCGCCGATCTCCTGCGTGATGGAGACCAGCTTGACGCCGTTTTTCGCGAGCCTGCGGACGTAGAACTCCAGCTCGAAATGATCGCGGAAAAAGCGCGAGAAGCTATGGACCACAACGACATCGAAGGGCGCAGGCTTGGAAGTGCCGGCTTCGATCATCTGCTGAAAGGCCGGACGGCGGTCGTTGGTCGCGGTCGCACCCGGCTCGACGAAGGTTTCGACGAGTTGGTATCCGCGCGAGGCGCAATAGGCTTCGCCCTGCCACTTCTGGTCGGGAATCGACACATCGTGCTCGGCTTGCCGTGCGGTCGAGACGCGCAGGTAAAGGGCGGCGCGAGTGGCGACCAAGGGAGCTTCTTTATTCATCGGCGGTCTCCTTCGGGCGAGATGGCTTGCGGCGCGGACTGGTCAGGGCCAACTCCAGCACGACGCGATCATGGACGAGTTTAGGGGCGAGTTTCTTGCCGCTCCGCTCCATGCGAACGAGGCCGTAGCCGGTCATCGCCTTCAGCGTGCGTGAGAGGTTGGATTTTGCACGGCCGGTCAGTTCGGCCAGGGCATCGAGCGAATCCGGCTCCTGCTCAGCGATCAGGTGCAGCATCTTGCGGTTAGGTGCGGACAGAACCTTTGAGAAGGACTCCGTCGAGATGAACCAGACTTTGGGATCGTCGGGCGATGGCTTTTCCTCGCCACGCGCGATGCGCAGTGTGCGGGCCTTCATTTCCTCGGTGTCGGCAATGCCGATCTTCAGCGTGGTCATGTAGCGCAGCCTCCGTAGGAGCGCTCGCCTACCGACAAAGGACATCAGGCGGCGAAGCTGATATTCGCCGCAAAGGTTATCATAGTGATATAACTATTTCAAGGAATTTCGCTCTGCTCGATCGAACCGGATCAGCCGGGCCTGCCGAATAGTTCATCAAGAATATCGCCGAACCATGCCTCGAACAGGTCGATCTCGGCTTCGGTCACGGGCACGCGATCCGGCCAGTCGTCGGAGACGGTCCAGTGATCGAGCGGCGGCTCTGTGCCACGTTCTTTGGCCGCCGGCGCTTCGGGAGACGCCGGCATATCCTCATCGATATAGTCGTACAGGTCGTCGGGCAGGCTGCCGGGGACGGCACGCGCCTGACGCCGGGTCTTGGTGGCTTGGCGTCGAGTAGCCTGCCCCTATTGAGTGGTCCGGTTTGACTCTAATGCATAGTGGGCCTTTCGGCCTGGCTTGATTGGCAGGGCTTCAGGGACAGGATGGCC
>NZ_JAVDUX010000029.1:0-25279 GCF_031456575.1 Ancylobacter sp. 3268 | reverse complement strand
CGAACGCCACGCCGACCTCTATCGCGCTTTCCTCACAATCGCCGCCGCCATCATCGCTTTCAGGGCCCGCACGAGGTTTTGTTAGGCGCTCTTATGCGGCGGCGGGCTCGCGGCTCCTGCGTCTTCGGCCGATGAATGCTCAATGCCTTCTCACCTATCCGCGCAGAACCCAGCCCAAAGGGCGGCATTTCGGATGGCGACAATGAGGCTCCATCACTTTCCGGGATTAAACAACGACCACGGAGAAGCCGGCATTTCATTCATCCGAGCCCTGCTCAGCGGACTCGGCTTATCCTCGGAGAGACACGACGCCCAAGTCGCCCCTCTGATCTCCGTTTCGATCACCCACCGGGAAAAGATGCCGCGTCAATTTTCTCCCATCCACCTATGAAATCAGGACAAAAATCGACAAAAATAGTTCAATTTTTGACTAATTATTCAAATTAATCATCAGGAAACATTTGACTTGCAAGAAGAGCAACTTCAGTTCGATTTTTTGCCTTCAATTTTTTCATTATATTTCTAACATGAACTTTTACAGTACTTTCACGCATATTCAATTGATAGGCTATAACCTTATTTGGAATCCCCTTTCGTAGAGCTCTTGCAACCATTAATTGTCGCTCTGAAGTAAATATTCGACTATCTCCCGACTGAGGGCCTTCAACTTCCGATGGCAAACTAGCCATAACCATTAAACTATTTGCCGGAACAAACGTTCCTCCAAATCTGATAAGATTAAGTATTTGTGCGATAACCTCGATTGAAATGCTTGTTGGAATATAACCCTGAGCACCACTCTGCATCGCACTCAGCACATGCTTAGGAGCCTCCTGATCCGAAAGAATGGCAAACTTCATCGAAGGCTTGTGGAATTTTAATTCCGCAACCTCCTTGCTGATTTCCATACCATCTCCAGCATCACTGGATTTATCGGAAACAGATATTATTATCATGGACGTATATTGAACATCATCTGAAATAATCCAGTCCGATATGCTTCCATATACGTTAAATTCTGTCGTCCTATCTACAGAATAGAGAGCAATAGATAGGCATTGACCAATAAGTCTTCTTGATTCTATCAGAGCAACAATGTTCTTTTCTCGATTGACATCCCCCCCTTGTCCATCACTTGATGGCTCACTGCCTATATCGCCCTCAATCAGAGATTTAGGGTACATTTCTAAAAACCTAGGTACCTTCGCTAGCGAAGCATCGAAGCTTCCTTTTTCCATGATTCACTTCCCTGACGGCGCATGATTTTGATCCATGCGCACCATCATCCCCGTTATATTTTACCTCTGAGCAAGCGGCGTACTCACTCCGCATCAATCGAAACCCACATTCCACCACAACCTCTCATGGGACACCAGACAACCCTAGGTCCACATCCTATCCGAAAATAGATCTAGATTAAAAGTAAATGAGGTGGATCGTGGCGGTGAACCTCCCACCTCTGAAATGCCCCGTCCTATAGCACCTCCTAACAATCACCGCGGCGCCCCTTCATCGATACGTCAAGGGCACCGAACCAAGACAGAACGCACACCTCCAGCAGCCGGGGAAACTATGCAATTTGATATATTTTTATATCGATCAGATACTTTTGATATTGTTAATATGTAAAAATACATATATGTACGAAATTAGAATAATAATAAGCCGTTATTTAGCTTTATTGTAGGTCCTTATTTATTTATCACCACATACGGGGATATTGTTTCTGCCACTGAATATTGATCCTGTTTTTATCGGTAATACCAATTTTTGATATAGATAAATCCGAATTGATAAAATGAATTCAGCCCTTATGGTTGCCCCCCTGCATTAAGCTTCGATATGGCGGATATCTATGGATGACCTGCATGATCTGGCGCTCAACCCTTCGTTCTGCAGGAACGAGAGCCCGCAGTAGCCGCCCTATTTGCGAGATCGGCATATCCGGCTTGCCATTTTCATGAGGGAGCAACATGAAAAGCGAGATCACGGTCTGGATCTTCGAACTGGATCGTACCGCGGCAGATCTCACGGAATTCAACTCTTGGCTTTCCACCGACGAAGCTCAGAGGCGCGTACGCCTCTTACGCAAGCAGGACCGTGACCGCTTTACCGCCGCACATGGCATAACACGCCACGTTCTGAGCAAGACGACCGGCGAGCGTCCGGAAACGTTGGCCTTCATTCGGAACCCGCATGGCAAACCCTCGCTGAAGGGACACAGGCACCTGGAATTTAACCTCAGCCATTCCGATGGTGTCGGTGCTCTAGCAGTGGCAAATGGTTTTCCCGTGGGAGTCGATTTGGAAAGGATCGTACCAATTGAGCCCGCCGTTGCAGAGTTGGCCCTTTCCTCTTCCGAGTATGCTGAACTCAGCCATTGTGGGGAGCACGAGGCGCCAACCCATTTCTATCGGTGTTGGACGCGGAAGGAAGCTATGATCAAAGCGCTTGGCCTAGGGCTGGCTCAACCGCCTGAGATCTGCGACGTCACGCCAGACTTCGGTCGCGAGCCGCGCCTCTTGCGGCCGGCCAGCGAGTCCGACATGTCGGTGATCTGGGAGCTTTTCCATTTCATTCCCGCGGCCGGCTACGTCGGAGCCCTCGCAGCTTATGGACGTGGCCATTCAATGGTCCTGAACCGCTGGACGCCGTCGGCGATATAACTCTCATCGAGGCATCCCGCCGGGGGCCTCCCGCGCAGATGATGGTCAAAGAATGCCGCCAGGCAGGCGTCAATTGTCGCCTTCGTCCGAACGGGATCCGCGCGCAGCCAGCTCCGCCAAAAACCTAATCCCAATGCGAAGTCGGATAGGTTTTCGTGAACTGCCCCCACCAGGCGGATTCCCAGGCTCCCCGGACGTTGAACGAGCCGAAACTCCTCCGTGAGATCTCGACGGGTGAGAAGAGTCTCGTAACGACGTGCTGGAGTGGCATCATCCGGCTCGGCGTCGCTTGGAAGGGGAAAATCGCTCAGCATGACAAGATAGGGCACTCTCACCGCTCCATAGGCGGCCCGCCCGAAAAGCCAGCCATCGAGATTAGCGACAGCAATGATAC
Organism: Ancylobacter sp. 3268; assembly: GCF_031456575.1. Classification (NCBI taxonomy): domain Bacteria; kingdom Pseudomonadati; phylum Pseudomonadota; class Alphaproteobacteria; order Hyphomicrobiales; family Xanthobacteraceae; genus Ancylobacter; species Ancylobacter sp. 3268. The sequence continues at coordinate 22,219 of NZ_JAVDUX010000029.1, read as the reverse complement.
GCGGATCCAGCACGCTCGCTTCGGCCGCCGTCGAACCTCCCAATGACCACCCAAATGCACCGACGCGATCGAGCGACACCGTCTCAAGCCACGATGGCCTGTCGGGTTGCCGCCGGAGTTCTGCCAGTCGATCGAGAACCTCCACCAGCCGTAACGCCTGCTGGTGAACCTTCTCGTCCGCACTGTCCAGCGTGAGCTTGTAGGCCGCCTCGGAGGTGAAATCGAAGAGCAACGGCTTCACGCCGGCGGAGACCAACTCGGGCGCCTGCTCAACGTCATCAAGCGCTACAACCACATAGCCGAGCCGAGCGAGCGCTGCCGCTGTCGTCGCATTGTCGGTCCGCTGCTTTCCCGAACCCGGCGTATAGAGAAGCAGCGCCGTCTCGCTGCCTCCCACGTCAGAGAAGTCGCCCTGCTTAACCCAAGCGCGCCAAACGTCGATGGTGATGGGTTGAGCCGCGTGGCCCCCTGCCCCCTGCTCGAGGACCAGTGTCTGATGGACGACGCCGCGCTCTGCCGCTTCCATGCTCCTGCGCAACTGAGAGATGAGGGATGACGCCATGGTGGCGATCCGCCCGCCGACGGACCTGCTCATCTCCTCGCCCGCCATGGACAGCGCGATGGTGACGGCGACGGACAGCGCCAGCGCGGCGCCAACCCATCGCCAATATGAGGCTCGCATCCAACCTCGCGCCCGCTCCCGTGGACGATCCAGCACGAAACGGTCACTCGGCCGCTTGCCGAGACGGCGACAGAAACGTCATCGAAACCTCCCGAAGCCGGGGACGCAGATATCGTCCTATGACCTGCGCACCCTCGCCCTGGAACATCCCCGCATGCCAACCGGGAATGGAATGGAAATCCGGATGTCGCGGGAGCACCGTGCTCCAGCCCATGTCGTCGCCGAGCCCACCGCCGATCATTTCCTCACTGCGCAGCAGCACCACGCGGCCACCGAAAGCTCCGGGCCTGTAGGCATCTCGCGCGCGCTCCAGGACGGGAAGGAACCAACGATTTCCCCAATCCTCCTGATTGAACGAACGATCCTCGATTAACCCCAACCGCACCGCCGCTCTTAGAATCCCGGTCCGGCGAATCCTCGGATAGCTGGCGAGCACATCCGCCATTTCCGTCTGCCCGGCGGACCATTGGGCGTAATGATGCTTCAGGACATGCCATCGATAGGCGCGCTGGAAGGCAGCGCGCTGTCGGGCCGGCAGTTCGGCGAGGTAGCCCGGCCGCCATGTGTCGGCCAGGATGACGAGAGGAACGACCTCTCCCTCAGCCTCGAGTTGGCAGGCGGCCTCATAGGCGATCGCGCCGGCGACGCAGAGCCCGAACAACACATAGGGCCCTTCCGGACGAGCGGCGCGGATCACCCTCACATAATCCCGCGCCACATCGACCAAGGGCCGCTCTTCCAACTCGTGGGGCGTATTCGGGTCGAACAGCTGAATGCCGATGAAGGGACGATCGGTACCAATCGCGCGCGCAACATTGTAGTAGGCCAGCGTGTTGTTGATGGCGATGACCGGGACTTCGCTCCCGTGCGGCTGGATCGGCACGATGTTCCAGGGCTTGATTTCCTCGCCGACAGACGGCGCCACGGCTTTTGGGCTGACGGCGGCACTCAGGCGGCATGCCATCTGGCCGAGTGTCGGAGCATCGAACAGAACAAGCGGGTCGATGCGCTGCCCAAACCGCTCCCGCACCCGCGCGAGCATCCGGATGGCAAGCAATGAATGCCCTCCGAGCGCAAAGAAATCAGCGTCGGAGGTGAGAGGCCCGCTCTGCAGCAAATCCTCCCAGATTGCCGCCAAGGCCGCCTCGATGACGGGATCGGCAACTTGAGAGGGAGGAGAACCATCGACCTCCTGCGCCTTGGAGGCTAAAGGCACCGGTGCGCTGCGTTCCGGCGGAACCAGTTCGTCCAACGAAAAAACCGGCTCGGCGATCGCTCGCTCAAAGGCGGTACGCCAGAGCGACACGAAAGCGCGGGCCGTATCCTCGCGGAAGATGTCGGGATTGTACTCCATGGCCATGCGCCAGCCATCGCGCCACTTCACCACGAAGAAATTCAGGTCATAAAGCGATCCCGCCGACAGCGATGGCACGCCCTGCAATCGGAACCGTCCATATTGCCGATACTGAAGAACCTCCTTCAGCATGGTGAAATTGACGGAGATCAGCGGTGTACGGGCTGGATCGCGCGGCGGATTGAGGAGTTCGACCAGGCGGTGGAACGGCATCTGCTGGTGCACGAGGGCGTCGCGCACGGTCTCGTTCGTGCGCGTTAGCAGTTCCGAGAAGTTGCGAACATGCCGCGTATCGACCCGCAGCACCAGATTGTTGATGAAGACGCCGATCAGTGGCTCAAGATCGGTCTCGTCGCGCCCGGCGATCTGGGTGCCGAGGATGATGTCGGTGCGCCCGGTCAGCCGCTTGATCAGCGCGACGGTCGCCGCGCAGCCGAGCGCGAACGGCGTGACACCGAGCTGCCGGGCCGCCTCCTCCATCCGTTCACTCGCTTCCTGCGAAAGCATTTCCGCGAGGATGATGCCGTGATGCGTGGCGCGGGCCGGCTTCTCGAAGTCCCCCGGGACCTCCAGATAGGGCGCTCCTACGAGCTGTTCGTGCCAATAGCGCTCATGTTTCACCGCTTCGACCGCGAGATACTCCCTCTGCCATCGAGCATAGTCGCCATATTGCAGCGGCAGTTCCGGGAGCGGATGCACCCGTCCCGCATCATGAGCTGCCGCGATCTCGCCGAACTCATTGGCAATGATCCTGATAGACCAGCCGTCGAACACGATCTGATGCACGGTCAAAAGAAGGCTTGCCCGCTCATCGGCCAGTCGCACCAGGGTCACGCGGATCAATGGCAGCTGGTGAATGTCGAAAGGCTTCTGGGCCTCGACCTCAGCTAGTTTGCGAGCCTCGCCCTCCCTCCGGTCTTCCGGCAGATGCCGCAGATCGAAGACAGACAGTTTGAGGCGCAATTCCGACGCCACCTCCTGAACGGGCTCGCCGTCGATCTCGACGAAACGCGTTCGAAGGACTTCGTGACGTTCGACGATCGTATTGAAAGCCTTTTCGACAGTCTCGTCAGTAACGATTCCGGTCAATTCCCAGCGCAGAGCAACGTTGAGTGCCGCGCTGCCGGGGTCCAGCGAGTCGATGAACCAACAGCGTTGCTGCGAGGAGGAACATGGAAAGCGGAGCGCCTCCGACCCGCTATCCACGATCATTGCGACCTGTTCCATGATGTTCGTCTCCACCGCGCAGCTCAGCCGATCTCGGGTGCCGCATGTGCGGCGGTGCGACGGAAGCTGCTTAGCTTGGGCGGAGCGGCCGATACCGGGCCGCGGCGGGCCATCTCGTCGGCAACCTGTGCGAGTTCCGCGATGGTGGGGTACTGCATGAGGTGCCGGGCCTCGAGACCGAGCCCCCGCCCCAGCATGCGCGCAGCGATGCGAAACACCTGGATAGAGTCCGCCCCCAGCATGAACAGGTTGTCTTCGACGCCGATGTCCTCCGTTTGCAGCACTTCGGCCCAAATCTCGGCCAAAGCCTGCTCGGTCGCGTTGCGGGGGCGCAGTACGGTACGCGCGGCCGCCGGCACGCCCGCATCCGGCTTCGGCAACGCCTTGCGGTCGAGCTTTCCATTCGGCGTGAGCGGCAGGGCATCGAGCCGGATCCAGTGCGCCGGCCGCATATAATCGGGCAGCAGCTGGCTCATCTGCAATTGCAGGTCGGCAGACTGCAGAGTCTCACGCGGTTGCTCGACATAGTAGCCGACCAGCCGCGCGCTCACGCCTTCGCCGACAAGAGCGACGGCTGCCGCCGCGACGCCCTGGCAGCAGCGAGCCGCACTTTCGATGTCTTCGAGCTCGATACGGAACCCCCTCAGCTTGATCTGCAGGTCGCGTCGACCGAGATGCTGGAGACGCCCATCCGGGAGTCTCCGGGCCAAATCTCCGGTGTGATAGAAGATCGCCGGCACGCCCCCCGCCGGGCTCTCCGAACGGAATGCGCTGGCGGTCAACTCGGACTGGCCCAAATATCCCTTTGCCAGCCCCTTGCCACCGATTATCAGTTCGCCTGCAACACCAATCGGCGCGATACGGCCACTGACATCGACAACGTGCAACTGGGTGTTCAGCAGAGGTTCGCCGATGGTTATGGGATCTTCTCCCGGCGTAACTTTGCCCGCGCTGGACCAGATTGTGGTTTCGGTGGGTCCGTAAACGTTCCACAACGCGCCAGCACCACCCCCCAGCTGTTCGGCGAGGTCGCGCGGCAGCGGCTCGCCGCCGCAGAGCATGGTCAGGCCGTCATAGGGGCGGAAACCCGCCTCCAGCAGCATACGCCAGAGCGACGGCGTTGCCTGGATGTGGGAAGGTCGCTCGACGTCGATCAGTTCCTTCAGGCCAAAGCCGCTCCGCACTTGTTCCCGGTCGGCGATCAACACAGTGCCCCCCGTGACCAAGGGCAGGAACAATTCGAGAATGGCGATGTCGAAGGATACGGTGGTCACTGCCAGCAGTGTTTGCCCGGCGGAAAAGCCGGGACGACGGGCAAAGGACCACAAGACGTTCGCCAGTGCTTCGTGGCTGATCTCCACGCCCTTGGGCGTTCCTGTTGAGCCGGAGGTGAAAATCACATAAGCGCTGTCCCGCGGCCAGATCACCGGAAACAGGCCGACTTCCGCCTCTTCGACCGGGATGGCGACCGACAGGTCGATCAGCGGCAGACCGGAGACCAGATCGGCCGCCCGCACATCGTCGCTGAGCAGCGCATCGAGTTCGGCCTTGTCGGCGACAAGCCGGAGCCGTGCGTCCGGGTGCTCGGGATCAAGTGGCACGAACGCATGGCCGGCCTTCATGATGGCGAGCAGGCCGGCGACGAGATCGGGCGATCGCTTCACCAGCAGGCCAATCCGCCCGCCCGCCTGTGGCACGAGCCGTTGCAGCCGTTCCGCCAGGACGTCGGAGGCGCGATCGAGTTCCGCATAGGACAAGACACGCTCGTGCCAGCGCACCGCGGTGGCGCCGGGTGTGCGAGCCACCTGCGCCCGAAACAGATCAGGCAACGAGCGCAAATCGATATCATCCTGCCGAGTGGCATTCAGCGTGGTGGCGAGCCAGTGCAGGCCGGCCGGATCGAGGATGGGCAGTTCGTTCACCGGCCGCGCCGCGTCATCCGCCAGCGAGCGCAGCATCTGCTCGAAATGCGACAGCCAACGGGCGATGGTCCCTTCGTCGAACAGATCGGTATTGTAGTCGCAATCGAGACGCAGCCCCTCCGGCCCCTCGATGACGTTGAGGAAAAGGTCGAAATTGGTGAAGGCCTTGGCATTGGGGACCACACGGGCTTCCAGCCCTCCGAAATCCAACGCGTCACCCAATCTCTCCAGATTGAACTGCACCTGGGTCAAGGGCAGTCGCGAGGGATTGCGCGGCAGATGCAGCTCGCGCACGAGCGTGCCGAAGGTGAAGTCCTGGTGCTCGTTGAGCTCCACCATCTCCTTCTGCACCGACTTCAAGAGGTCTCCCGCGAACGCGCGACCATCGACCATCGTACGCAGCGGCAGAAAGTTCACGCAGTGCCCCACCAGCGAGCCCCCTTCCACCAGGCTCTGGCCTGCGGTGGGAATGGCGACCACCTGATCCGCCTCGCCGGTCAGACGCCACATGACGATCTGGAAAGCGCAGGCAAGGGTGGTGAACAGCGTGGCTCCCTGTCGGGCGCCGGCCTTCTTCACCGCGCGGTAGAGATCGGCGTCGATGGCTGTGCGGTACGTACTGCCTTCGAAGCTCTTCATCGCGGCACGCGGGCGGTCGGACGGCAGCTCCGCGTCCGGCGGCAATCTGTCGAACCGGCGAAGCCAATATGTTTCGTTGTCCTCGCGGCGTCGGCTGGGCATGGCCTGCCGCGCGGCGTAACGGCGGAACGGCATCGGCGCCGGCAGGTCGACAATGCCTTGATGGCCGTCGTGCGTGTAATGCCGGGCGAGCTCGTCGAGAATGATGTTCATCGACCAGCCATCGCAGACGATGTGATGCGCGGTCAGCACCAGAACATGCGTCTCCGGTGCGAGCGTCACCACCCTACCCCGCAGCAATGGACCGGCGACAAGATCAAACGGCGTTGCGGCATCGTCAGCAAGGACCAGAGCCAGCTCGGCCTCCGGGTCAGCAGCGGAGCTCACATCAATCCGCTGGAGTTGCACTGTCAGGACGTCATCGACGATGAAATGCTCGCCGCTCGCCTCGAAGCGCCCCCGCAGGGCGTCATGGCGCGCCACGACCGCTTGCAGCGCCCTTTCGAGGCGATCCGCATCGAGCGCTCCGTTGAAACGCACACTCACGGATTCGTTGAACGCGCAGGAAGCCGCGTCGCCGGCCTGGGCGGCGAGCCAGACTTCGCGCTGGGGCTCGGTCGGCACGATGCGATCTGGCAGCCGCTCGGGCTGAGGTGGAGCGGCTGTCGGCGGGGCAGCGGGAACCGCCACCGGGCGGTGGGTATCGGCAAGCCGATCCTTACCGGACAGGATGCCGACCGATTGCAGCGCATCGAGGCTGGTCGAGAAGATGCGCTCGATCTCCTCGATCTCCGCCTGGCCGTGAGTGGTGGTGAGGAACTTCGGGAAACCATCCTGGATGTGCAGGCCGATCGAGCGGGCATAGGGGAAGAAGAGCGCTCCGAACCGATCCTCCTCATGGAAGTTCAGATAGAACCAGCTGCTGTAGGTTTCCGCCCGCGTCGCGATCCCGCGGCGTTCGAGATCGGCGTTGATCCGCCCCGCCAGCGCTGCGGTCCGCTGGGTAAGCCCTTGCTGCAGGGCCGGCCCCGCCTCGCGCAGATGCAACAGCACCGCGCGAGCCGCCGCCAGCGCCAGTGGATGGCGCACAAAAGTGCCGGCGAAGAACGTCGGGGCCGTCTCAGGGACGGATTCGTCGCCATAACGCCATTGGCCTCCGTCGAGCGCGTCCATGAATCGCGCCGATCCCGCCAGCACGCCGATCGGCAGACCACCACCGATCACCTTGCCATAAGTCGCCATGTCGGCACGGATGCCGAGCACCGCCTGCATGCCGCCGGGATGAGTACGAAAGCCGGTCACCACCTCGTCGAGTACGAAGGCCGTACCCGATTTTTCGGTGATCTCGCGCAACTCACGCAGGAAGTCGACCGGCACCAGCCCGGGATGTCGGCTCTGCACCGGCTCGGTGATCACCGCCGCAATCTGGTCGGCGTTGGCTCTGATCCAGGCAACGCTATCGGGTGAAGCATAGGGCAGCACCACCATATTGCCGACCGAACCGGTCGGGATACCCGGCGCAACAGGCAGCGCGCGCGGCGGAGCGGTGAGGCTGCCGCCCTTGACGAGAACCTCGTCGAACTGCCCATGATAGCCCCCGCCAAACAGCACGACCCGGTTGCGTCCGGTGACGGTGCGCGCCACGCGCATCGCGGCCATCACCGCCTCCGAACCGGTATTGCAGAACGTCACGCGTTCGTTGCCGGTGAGCTCGCGCACGAGGTCGGCCACCTCGCCGGCAAGCGGCGATTGCGGCCCAATGGCGAAGCCATCCGCCATCTGTCTGGCGACCGCCTCCAACACGAAATCTGGCGCGTGACCGAAGGCAGTCTGCCCATAGCCGTTGACGAGGTCGACATAGCCATTGCCGTCAACATCCCAGATGTGGGGGCCCTTGGAACGGGCGCAGACGATGGGAAAAACCGTCTCCTTCCACTCCGCCCGGAAGCCGGCCGCCGCACGCGGATCCGCGAGGCCCTCGCGATGCCGCTGGGTATAGGCCTTGGAGCCAGCGGCACGCTTGCTGAAGCGATCCGACAGTTCCGCAATGAAGTCCTTCTGCTCGGCGGTCAGTGCGGTCGGTGCCGGCTTTGCCGCACGATACACCTGGAAGCGCATGGGCTGCTCTTCCGACGCTTCCTGCGCCGGCGAGGCCGACGGAAGGGCCGCGGGCGCCGGCTCCACGGGAACGACGGGAGCCGCAGTGCCAGGCGCGGAAGCCGTCACGGCCTCCGTGACATTCGCGGGACCGCCTTGCAGCGCCGTGATCTGCTGGTTGATCACCTTCTGCATGGCATCGAGTTGCTGGCGGAAGAGATCGGCCATGCTGCCTACTTGCGCCGCCGCACCGACGACCGGCGCTTGAGGCGCCGGCGAAGCGACCGCGGCTGGCGGAGAGGCGGGCACAATGAGCGACAGTTGCGGTGCGGCGGCGGGTGCCGCCACCGCCTTTGCTGGCGCAGATGCCGGGGGCATAGTCGGCATGCTGGATGCAAGATGACGCGCCAGATCAGCGACAGTGGGAATATCGGCGAGCAACTGCCGGAAAGTGATCGGCACCTTGAAGGTCTGCTGCACCCGGGTTGCTACCTGAGCGAGGAAAAGTGAATCGAAGCCCAACTCCAGGAAGGAAGCGTGGCGTTCCGAGGCAGGGATTTTTTCCCCGGACAGATCCTCGAGAACGGCGACAAGCTCGCTCTCCACTTCGGTAGCGCGGCTCATTGCGGAAAGGAGCGGCTCGGCAGCATCGGCCATGGACAGGTTTCCATTGTGAGGAACATCGACATGCTGGGACGACACGGTGTCGCTCTGTAGCGGCTCGTGCGGCGTCGGTGGCGTCATGGTGGAGCTCGACGCAGGAGGATCGATCCAGTACCTTTCGCGCTGGAAACGATAAGTCGGCAGGGAGATCCGTCGGCAATCGGGCCCCGTCACAGCCTTCCAATTGGGCTGCACACCACAGCTCCACAGGACGGCGACGACGTCACGAAGCGTGGCAGTCTCTTCGCCGGCGACACCAAAGCTGGTGAGCAAGGCGCTATACCGCTCCTTATCGAGCGTCTGACGCGCGAAGTTCGTCAGAGTGCGCCCAGGGCCGATTTCGATCAGGATAGGCCGGTCGAGCTCGGCGACCGTTTCGAGTGCGCGGGCAAACATCACGGGCGCGCGACACTGACGCCCCCAATACTCGGCGGCGACCGGGCGACCAGTGTCGATCCATGTACCCGTGACGCAGGAAACATAGGGGATATCGGGCGCGCGGGCCGACATGGCGCTGAACCGTCGCACCAACGGCTCCATCACCGGTTCCATCATCGACGAATGGAAGGCGTGCGTGGTCCTCAGTCGCTGGAAGGCGATGCCGCGCCCCTGCAGCGTCGCCTGCAACGCATCTATTGCCTCGGGGCGGCCGGAGGCGACGCTCTGCCGTGGCCCGTTCGCGGCCGCGATCGACACGTCCTCGGGAAGCAGCGGCTCGAGCGCCTCGACCGGCAACCGGACCGACAGCATGGCGCCGGGCGGCTGAGCATAGGTGAGGCGTCCGCGTTCCGCGATGGCACGCGCCGCATCCTCGAACTCATAGACGCCGGCGAGCACCGCACTCACCAGTTCGCCAAGGCTATGGCCGACCATCGCGTCGGGCTTGATGCCCCAACTCATCAGCAACCGGGCGGTCGCATACTGAATGAGGAACAGGGCCGGCTGGGTGTTGATCGTGGCATCGAGCGGGTTCGGATCTCCCGGCTCAACCCCGGCGAACAGCAGGTCGCGGATATCGGTGCCGGTGATCTCCTGCACACAGGCCGCACCGCGATCGACCAGCTCACGAAACAGCGGTTCGGTCTCATACAGGCCCCGCCCCATGTTCCAGGTCTGGGAGCCTTGACCGGGAAACATGAAGACGATCGGCCGCTTTTCTGCAGCCTTGCCAATGGTAGCGCCGCCGCGCAGCTTCTTGACCAGTTCGTCGCGAGAGCTGGCCGCGACGGCCCAGCGGCGCTCGAAGACACGGCGCCCCGCCTGCAGGGTGTAGGCGACATCGTCGAGCCTTAGTGCCGGCATGCGCTCGATGTGATCGGCCAGCGCCGCCCCGGCCTGTGCCACCGCCATATCGCTACGCGCCGAGAGCGGAAAGACAAAGGCTTTGCCCTCGACAGCGTCGGCACGGGGTTGAAGCCGTGGCGCCTCTTCCATCACGACATGCACATTGGTGCCACCTACGCCGAAGGCGCTGGTGCCGGTGCGGCGCGGCGTCGTTCCCGCCGGCCAACTCCTCGGCTTCCGATCGACGACGAACGGACTGGAGCCCAGATCGATTTCGGGATTGGGCCGCTCGAAATGCAGCAGAGGTGGAATTTCTTCCTTTCGCAGGACCAGTGCCGTCTTTATCAGTCCCGTCACGCCGGCGGCGGCATCGAGATGGCCGACATTCGCCTTGACCGATCCAAGGGCACAGTAACCGCGGCGATCCGTCGTGGCGCGGAACGCCTTTGCGAGGCCCGAGAATTCGATCGGGTCGCCCAGCGGGGTGGCGGTGCCATGCGCCTCGACATAGCCGATGCTGTCGGCGGTGATCCCCGCCTGCTGATGCGCCGAGGCGATGGCACGGGCCTGCCATTCCGGGCTCGGCGACGTGAAGCCGACCTTGTCGGCTCCATCGTTGTTCATGCCGTAGCCGCGTATGACGGCATAGACTTGATCGCCGTCGGCCAACGCATCCTCCAGCCGCCGCAACACCACAAGCGCGGCGCCGCTGCCGAATACCGTGCCGCCGGCAGCCGCGTCGAACGGACGGCAGCGTCCATCCGGCGAGACCATACCTCCGGCCTGGTGCATGTAGCCGCGCTGCTGTGGGAGCGAGATCGACACGCCTCCCGCCAGTGCCATGTCACACTGGTAGGTCTGCAGGCTTTGCACAGCCTGCGTCACCGCCAGCAACGACGTCGAACAGGCGCTGGCGACGGTCATGGCCGGGCCATGCAGCCCCAGCTTGTAGGCAATGCGCGTGGCGAGGAAATCGTGACCCGCACCGACCAGCAACGGGTACTGCCCGACCTGGAACTCATCGGTAAAGGTTTCGATCACCCGTCGGTCGGCGCAGACATTGCGGAGGAAGTAGGTGTTGAGCGAGCAGCCAGCGAATACGCCTATTGCGCCGGCAAAGGCTGCCGGATCGTGGCCGGCGTCCTCGAGGCCCTCCCAGGCGCACTCCAGCAGCACGCGATGCTGGGGATCGGTCAGGGCCGTTTCCCGCGCGTGCATGCCGAAGAACGGCGCATCGAACTGGTCTATGTCCGAAAGGATCGGCCGGGCCGCCACATAGTTCGGATCCCGGTGCGTCTCGTCACCGAAGGTATCGTCGATCTGCTCCAGCCCGAAATGGGTAATGCTGTCGACGCCCCGGCGTAGGTTTTCCCAGAACGCCTCGACAGAGCCGGCGCCGGGAAAGCGGCCGGCCATACCGACGATCGCGACGGCGCCAAGATCAAGGAGTTCGCGCAGGGTGTCATCATTCGCTGCATCGAAAACATGCGATTTCATGATGCCCTCCCCAGACGGCCTTCCCGAATGCGCCGGAGTGCGGCCTGCCGGGAGCCCGCGCGTGCGGCCGCCTCCACCTCCAGTCGCACATCCAACACAGGACCTGCCTCCAACCGGGCGGCAAGGCTGGCGACGGTTGGGTGGTCGAACAATTCCACGAGGAGGAGCGGCGCCCGACCGAGGCTGGGCAGGCGAGCGTGCACGTTCATCAATCTGAGTGAGGTGCCGCCAAGCTCAAAGAAGCTGACGTCGCGCGGCACATGACGGAGATTCAGGACCTCGCCCCAGATCTGGGCCACCGCCGCCTCCAGAGCCGTCCTCGGCATGGCCGTAGCGGTCGATGCAGCATCCTCCGGCATATTCGTGAGCTGCGTCCGGTCGATCTTGCCATTCGCCGTCAAAGGCAGGGTTTCGACCACCCGGAAGCCTGACGGCACCATGTAGGCTGGAAGAGTCAGGCGCAGCCGATCGCCGATCGAGCCGAGGAGAGTCTCGCGCGACGCCTGCGGAGCCGGCTTTATGAATGCGACGAGGCGCTTGGCTCCGGCATCGCCACTGGCCACCACGGCAACGTCGGCCACGTCGGACTGGTTGCGCAGCGCGGTTTCGATCTCCTCGATCTCGATCCGCTTGCCGTCGATCTTCACCTGCTGATCGGCACGCCCGAAAAACTCGTACACTCCATCTGGGCGCCGACGCACCACATCGCCCGTCAGATAGAGACGCTCGCCAACCGACGGGACGAAGCGAAACTTTTCCTCCGTCATCTCCGGCGCGTTCAGATAGCCCAGGGCAAGCCCTTCCCCGCCGACGCAAAGCTGCCCCTTCTCGCCTTCGGGCAGCGGGCGCAATTCGTCATCGAGGACATAGGCCGTGCTGTGGGCGATAGGTCGGCCTATCGGCAGTGGCCCGAGCTCATCCCTCTCGATCAGATGGCAACAGGAGAAGGTGGTGTTCTCGGTCGGTCCATAGCCGTTGATGAAACGGCAGTCCGCCAGCACCTGTCGCGCCCGCCGCACATGAATGGGGGACACGACGTCGCCGCCTGTCAGTATCTGGCGAAGGGGCCGCAATCCTTCCAGCCTCTGATCAACGAGGAGGTGGAACAACCCCGCTGTGAACCAGGCAGTCGTCGCGCCATAAGCCGAGATGGCCCCTACAATATCGTCCAGAGAAGGCTGGGCACCGGGGACAACGGCGAGCCGGGCGCCGTTAAGCAACGCTCCCCAAATCTCGAACGTGCTGGCATCAAAGGCGAGCGGCGCGAGGTGGAGCATCACCTCGTCCGGCGCGAACCGCGCATAACTCTGCCCGCGGACCAGCCGCACGACAGCGCGATGCGGCACCACCACGCCTTTTGGGCGACCGGTAGAACCCGACGTGTACATCACATAGGCCGGATCTCCGGCGTCAGCGCGCTCCGACAGCGGCTCGGCCGAGAACAGTTCAGCGGCAGCGAGAGCCACCGCCTGGTCGATAAAGCCATCTCCGGCCGCGTCGGCTATGTCATGCGCCAGCGATGCGCGCCCGATGACCAGAACCGGTGCAGCGTCACGAAGCATTCCGGCAAGGCGCGATACGGGATACGCCGGATCGAGTGGAACAAAGGCGGCGCCTGTCTTCAATATGGCAAGCATAGTCGCAATCGTGTCGGCGGAACGCTCGGTCAGAAGCGCGACACGATCACCGGCCTGGACATGGCGAGCTTCCAGATAGCGCGCCAGCCTGTTCGATCGGCTTTCGAGGTTCTCGTAGCTATAGGTGGTGTCTGCCTCGCCTATCGCGACGGCGGAAGGCGAGGCGGAAGCCTGTCGCCGAAAGACACCATGAACCGTGAATTCGCGATTGAAAACGGACATTTGAAACCTATGACGACAATGAAGTATACTGGATTTCCAGATAACTTCCGCCCGGATACGTGGAAGCGGCGGACAGACGTCAAGTCTTCCTGCTGCGCCGCGAAGTGGCACCGTCGAAAACGACGATATCGCTACCTCTTTTGAGACGAGGCCCTACTACCAAAAGATTATCGATCGCACTCCGGCACCGTCAGCTCAGCTCCCTCGCCGATCGCGACATACCGAAAGGCAGGCAACCATCAAATTTATACCGCTAAAATCAACACGTATAACATTCGCATAAAATGCGAGCTGCCATAGTTAAGTTACGCATCTGAAATATCTCATGCAACCGTTACCAAAATTGAGTAATTTATATTAACATCAATAATTAAATACCGTATTTCAATGCGACACATATTATTAAAAATAATAATATGATTATATTTTGATAATAATATCATTCAACTTTAATTGAATGGAATCAATTTATGAAGAATATACTTGTCACTGGCGGCGCTGGATACATAGGATCCCATTGTTGCAAGGCACTAAAATCGGCGGGATACAACCCAATCACTTATGACAACCTCTCTACAGGCTGGGCGCAATTCGTCAAATACGGCCCTCTTGAAAGGGGGGATCTGCGTGATCGAGCGAGATTGGACGAGGTATTCGCCCGCTGGGAACCGCAGGCTGTCATGCATTTTGCCGCGCTTAGCCAGGTCGGCGAGGCTGTCAGAGATCCCGGAAAATACTGGAGAGACAATGTTATTTCGTCGTTGACGCTCATCGAAGCCGCCGTTCACGCAAGATGTCTCGATTTTATATTTTCCTCCACATGCGCCACTTACGGCGATCAAGACGGCGTCGTTCTGGAAGAAGATTCTCCACAAGCTCCGATCAATGCTTATGGGTCCTCAAAGAGAGCGATTGAGGACATGATTCGTGATTTCGGAAATGCTTATGGTCTTCGATCCGTTATATTTCGCTACTTCAATGTGGCGGGCGCCGATCCGGATGCCGAATGCGGGGAGTTTCACGATCCCGAGACGCATCTGATTCCGATCATTCTGGAAGTCGCCTCAGGCGAACGCTCCGCGTTGACTGTATTCGGTGAAGATTACCCAACTCCCGACGGCACCTGCATCCGAGATTTCGTCCATGTAAGCGACCTGGTCGACGCCCATATATTGGGTCTGAAATGGCTGGAAGCCGGAAAAGGCAACCGCATTTTCTGCCTGGGGAGCGGCAAGGGTTTTTCAGTACGCGAAGTCATCGAGCGAGCGAGGCGCCTTACCAATCGACCAATCCCCGTCGAAATCGGTCCACGCAGGCGCGGAGATGCTGCCAAACTGGTATTAGGAAGCGCCCGCGCAGCGGTCGAGCTTGGGTGGACACCAAAGCGCTCCTCACTGGAACTCATGATCTCCGATGCCTGGCTGGCATATTCCAGCCTCGAGTGGCCAGTGGCCAATGCCGACTGACCCTCACCCGCCCAACGGCAGAATCCACATCGCCGTCGGTCAGGCCTCGTGTCGCATCCATCGGCAACACACGACAATTGGTCGACATCGGACGCTCATGCCACTGCCCCAATGGTGGCCTTGACGCAAGGCGCATAGGATGATCGTGGCACGCTCGCCCGAACCCGACACATAAGTACAGTCTTCCCAAATCGAGTTTTGGCATACCGTACCTCCGTGATCGAAACGACATTGAGGCCACGCATGCCCAGGGTCGGCGCCGCTTATCGGATACTCCTCACCCTTCTTGTATCCTTCAGCCTCTACACCCCCTGCTGGGCGGAGATCGATTGGGGGGTCAACGGACACCCTATCGTCTCCTATTCCGGCGTCACCATCGACCAGCAACTCGATCTGGTCGAAAAACTCGGCATGCGCTCGTATCGCGTCGACATCTATTCGACTGAACAGATGGATCGCCTCAGCGCCCTCATCGAAGCGGGCAGAAAGCGCCGGATCACCATACTTCCGGTCCTTATATTGCCTACCAAGTTCGACGAACAGGACGTGGAGGAACTGTACAAAGCGGCTTTTGAACTGGCCTCGGCATTCGCCATGCGCTTCGACGGTACAGTGCGTGTGTGGGAGCTGGGCAATGAGATGGAAAACTACGCGCTGATCCGGCCGTGCGAGATGCGTGACGATGGCACCAAATATCCCTGCGAGTGGGGAATCGCCGGGGGCGTCGGCCCCCTTGACTATTTCGGTCCCCGCTACGTGAAAGTGGCCGCGGTTCTGCGTGGCCTGTCCGATGGGGTGAAGGCGTCAAACCCGTCGGCCCGTCGCGCGATCGGGACCGCGGGTTGGGGCCATCTCGGCATATTCGACCGGCTACACCAGGACGGCATTGCCTGGGACATCTCGGTTTGGCACATGTATGGAGAGGATCCAGAGCCCGGGTTCAAGCATCTCTCGACATTCGGCAAGCCGATCTGGGTCACCGAATTCAACCACCCTTATGGCAGTCAGGGCGGAACCGCCGAACAGGCGCAGGGCCTCATCAAGTGGATGAACCGACTGGAAGAACTAAGCGACCTCTACAAGGTTGAGGCCGCCCACATCTACGAATTGTTCGACGAACCCTACTGGGCCCCCAGCTACGAAGCGTTCATGGGACTGCACACTCTTGCCCCAGGGCCGGACGGCGGCTGGCAGCCGGGGGAGCCGAAGCCAGCCTTTCTAGCGGTGCAGGAATTCATAGCCGACGCTCACAGGTAGATGTCGTCCACTATGCCACTCCAAATGGATAAAATCGATCAGCCCCCACGCCTCTCTCTACGTCTTAATAGCTTATTTACGAACACTTCATTTCAGAATTAATTTTAGTCATATAATATAAAACTTAAATATAAGCGCCAGATAAAATGCATAAAATACATGTATTTCTATAGTATTTAGTTTTATTCAAACAACAAAAACGTTATGATTAATAGAGCAAATGATGTTGAGGAAACAACGATCATGAATGTACAGATCAACCTCGATACACTTGCGCTCGTAAAGCACGATTTGCCCGCCACGGAGGTCCCATCCAACCCTCCAGCAATCCGGCAAAACAACCGCACATGCACGGGAGGATGGCCCAAAAGGGCCACCGACATCGCCCTCGCCTCCCTTGCCATAGCGACGCTTGCCTTACCGATGCTCGCGGTAGCTATCCTGGTACGGGTCACGATGGGCGGGCCGGTCATCTTCAGACACGCCCGTATCGGCCTCGGCGGCATCCCCTTCGAGTGCCTGAAGTTTCGCAGCATGATTGTCGGCAGCGATGCCGCACTGGCACGTTACCTTTCAGAGAACCCGGAAGCGGCAGAAGAATGGAAGCGATCCCGCAAGCTCAAACACGACCCGCGCATCACATGGCTCGGTCGAGCCCTGCGCATGTCGAGCCTCGATGAACTCCCCCAATTGCTTAACGTCCTTAAAGGCGACATGAGTTGCGTCGGGCCCCGCCCTATCGTTTTGGAGGAGCTTGAGCTCTACGGCACAGAGGCTGAAAAATACCTCCAATCCCGGCCTGGCTTGACCGGCCTTTGGCAGGTTAGCGGACGCAGCAGCCTGACCTATGCGGAGCGCGTGGCCCTGGACGCCGCCTACGTAAACGACTGGTCGATGTGGAAGGATCTGAAAATCATTGTCCGCACGGTTCCAGCAATGCTGAAGTCGCATCAAACATCCTGAATCGCACCGCCGCAGCGAAACGCCTATTTGCGCCGAAGCAATGAGTCAGCTACGGCCCCCGCAAAATAGGACAGCTGATAGACGGCCACCAAAACCAGACTGGGCCACATCGCCCCCGACACACCAAAGCCGCTCAACATCCCAAACGCAAATCCTGAAATCAATATAAGAAAACTAAACGGGATCAATAAATACACTCGTAATAAAAATCCAGAAACTACGCCAAATATAAATATACAAAATAATATTGATAATTTCAGCATATTACATATCCACATTAAGATTGGTACGGCCCATTAATTTATAAATCAAAATTACATACAAAACCATCAAGGATTTACAAATTGTGCAGACATTCATTATAGGCTCAGCAATTTGCATCCTATTATTGGCTGCTGGGCGAACTCACCCTGGATCGCTGATCGTCGCACTGATTGCGTCTGTTGCATTCGGAAGCACCTCGATCGCGTCCCTGGGCGGCTTGGGCACCCCCTTGATCTATGTTGCCCTCGAAATAGTGCTTATCATTACCATCTTGGTGAGGCGCCGCCTCCCGGACGAGCTCGCACGCATATTTCATGAATGCCCGACGGCGTGGATCGTGCTCGCCCTGCTCGTCTACGCCTCAGGAACGGCGGTCATTCTGCCACGGCTTTTCGCCGGCATGACGGGAGCGTTCGTTCCTGTGGATGGGCTCGTTTCGGAAGTACCGCTCGCGCCCGTGTCGGGCAACATCGCACAGAGTGGATATTTCGTCCTGGGGGGCCTTGTATTCTTTGGCCTCACCCTCTTGTTGCTGGCGCGATCCAGCGCGCCGCGAGCAAAAACCCTTCCGCAGTCCCGGGAGAGGGACAGCGAGGAGTACCTGCTTCTTCGGGCCATTGGGAAGGGCTTCTTTTTCTGGACATGGCTCAACGCCACAGCGGGCGCCCTCGATCTCGCAGGGAAACTAGCGGGCGGAGGAGATCTTATGCTCCCACTCCGCACGGCGGGCTACGCCCTGCTCACGGAAACCGAACATGCCGGCTTCTGGAGAATAGCCGGCCTTCATCCCGAGGCCTCGGCGTTCGGAGCCGCCGCGCTGGCGGGACTGGCCTTCTCCTTCACCTATTGGAGAGCTACGCGATCCGGCAACGCTCTCATCCTGGCCATCGTGCTGCTATCGCTCACCCTCCTGTCAACCTCCAGCACCGCTTACGCAGGCCTTTCGGTACTTGTACTTGTCGCGCTTCTGGCAGCCATACGTTCGCTGCTGCGCGGGCGCCTTCTGCACACGGATGCAATCTGGCTCGGGGCGGTATTGATTGCCGTCACCGTCATCCTTGCCATCGTGCTGATCAATGACGACGCCTTCGCAAAGGTGGAGACGTTGCTGCGCGCCACCATTCTCGAGAAATCAAGCTCGGCATCGGGAATTGAACGCGCTTACTGGAACCAGCGCAGCCTGGATTCCTTCTTCGCGACGTCGATGTTCGGCATCGGACTGGGCAGTTCGCGCGCCTCCAGCTGGGCCATTGCCGTATTGTCGCAACTCGGGCTGATCGGCTCGGTGTTGCTTGGCTTTTTGATGGCGACGATCGCATGGCCGCCGCATCGCGGAGAATGGGGAGATGCTCCGCTCGGCTCCGAGCGCCGCCACGTCATTGCCCTTCATGACAGCGTGCGCGCCGCCGCCCTGACCCTGCTGCTTGCCGCAACCATAGGCGGTGGAGCCGCCGATCCGGGCGTCCTGTTCTTCATCTCTTTGGCGACGCTAGGTGGCTGTCGCCGCTACCTGCAACGCAGCCGATGCTTCTCGACAGGCCAACCGTCCAACGGGTCCACCCGCTCGGGTTCCATCCCGCAAGGACAACCGACATGATGTCTGCCCGGGCGCAGAACCCCTCCAGCGAGCAACGATTGGATGAGATCGATGGCCTGAGGGCAATCGCCATGACGATGGTGATTGCACAGCACTGTGGCATCGCCCCCTTCGGCTGGACCGGCGTATGGTTGTTTTATTGCATCTCCGGCTTCGTCATCACGCGAAGGCTGGTTCAAGAGAATCGGGCGCACCCGCCCATATCGGGAGGAATGCGATACCTGACGTTCATCTATAGACGATTCTTTCGCATCATTCCCGTCTATCTCCTGTATCTCGGACTTGCATCGAGCCTACTTCTCCTTGCCAGGCAGACAGAAAGCATTCGGAACATCCCGTTCCTCCTGACATTCACCTTCAACTGGCAAGCCATATTCCAATTCTGGCCGGCACCCGACGGGCCCTTCGGACCGCTATGGACGCTCAGTGTCGAGGAGCAGTTCTATCTGGTGTTTCCACTCTTGTTCCTGCTCCTTCCGCGCCGTCAATTTCTTGCCGTTGCCACCATACTGATTGCCGCCGGTCCGGCAATCCGCCACCTGATGTCGGCAACTCTCTATCGGATGTCTCCCGACCCGGGCTTCGTAGCGTTCGGAGTCTATGCGAGTTCCTTCACCCAGTTCGACGCCTTTCTCATGGGCGCGCTAGTTGCCTGCCATGAGTCATGGCTCCGGACGCATCCAAAAATGGTGCAGTATTTTTCCCTGGTCGCCGCCGTGGCGATGCTAGCCTATGTCGCCGCTTACATTGGCATCAACATTTCCAATGGCGCCAGGGGCGTCGACATCCTGCGCAATATCGTCTCGGGCGTCCTCTGGGGGAATGGCCGAGAGACCGTACTTTACACGGCCCTCGATCTCATCTGGATCAGCGCCATCATGTGGACGCTGATCAGGCCGAAATTCTTACGCCCACTTGCTTGGCCAGCCTTGGTGCTTGTGGGGCGGGTCTCGTATGGCGGCTACCTTTATCATGCTCTCGTCCTCTGGGTGCTGTTCTCCACTGTGATCCCTGCCGATGCGGCGCTGGCCATACCATCAAGACTGCTCCTGTTCGTCGTCGTCTGGTGCATCACAGTGACGTTTGCCAGCATCACCTATCACTGGTTCGAGATGCCGATCATGGCCTGGGCAAATCGGCGCTTGCGACAGGCCCCTCGTCGAATGGGCGACGCCACCTAAGGCACTTGGGCAGCGCAAACCACCCAAAGGCGTAGCCGCTCGTCTCTCGGGGCGATCCAGCTACTGCCGATGCGGGACGGCACAAAGGCCGTCAATGCTAGGTTTTATCCACGGCTTCCGCCGCCGATCCACGGCGCAGATGGCTCTATGTTTTCTCCGACGCGGCAAGAGAGGATTTCATGGTCGGACTTCGACGAGCGCTGCTCTTTTCCCTGACCGAACGCTACATCTCCATCGCGCTGAACTTCGTCATGATCGCGACGCTTGCCCGGCTTCTGACGCCCGAGGAGTTTGGCTATTCGGTCATCGGAGCGGCAGCGATGGGGTTTGCCGAATGCCTGAGGGACTTTGGTACCAGCGGATATCTTGTCCAGGCCCGATCGGCTACGCACCTTGCCGCGCGCACCGCGTTCACGGTTATGCTGACATTGACGCTGGCCGTGGCGGCGACCATGTGGGTGGCTGCAGGCCCGATCGCCCAGTTCTATGGAAGGGCGGGCTTGGAGTCCTACCTTCACATTACGGCGCTTGGGCTGCTCATGGGCCCCTTCGCAGCACCGCCGTTGGCACTCCTGCGCCGTGACATGCAGTTCCAGCTCGTGGCAATCATCAATGTCGCCAGTGCGGGGACAATCGCCCTCGTAACGGTTTCACTCGCGGTAATGGGCGCCAGCTATATGAGCTTCGCCTGGGGCATATGGGCCGGCGCCAGCGTAACGGCAGCACTTGCCGTTATGCTGCGCGGCGATATGCGGATTTTCCGTCCCAGCCTCGCGGAGTGGCGGGAGATATTGTCATTCGGTGGATATTCGAGCGCGGCGGGCGTGTTCTGGAAACTTCAGGACTTCGTGCCGTCACTGATCATCGGTCGCCTCATCGACTTTAATGCGGTCGGACTGTTCAGCCGCGCGGTCATGGTCTGCCAGTTGCCCGACAAGTGTCTTCTGAATGGCCTCATGCCGGTCGCACTGCCCGCCCTTGCGGCCGAAGCGCGGGCCGGGCGCGATCTGACGAGTGCCTATCTCAAGGCGACGGCCTACATCACGGCGATCCAGTGGCCATCCCTGCTTCTGTTGAGCTGCCTCGCTCATCCCGCCGTGCTGATATTGCTCGGCGTGCAGTGGGTGAGCATTGTCCCGCTGATACAGATCATCTCGCTCGGCCTGCTCCTATGTTTTCCGACGGTACTCTCCTATCCACTGCTGGCTGCGGCGGGGGGAATCCGCCACGCGATGATCGCCTCGCTCGTCGGCCTCTTGTCGAGCATTATCATTGCATTGTTTGTCTCCCGATGGGGACTGACCGCCCTGGCACTCGGCGTCGTTCTGAACGTCAGTATCCAGTCTGGCCTTTCGCTGTATCTCATCCGCCTGTACGCACCGTTCAGCCTCATCGAAATGGCCTGCACGTTACGCAAGAGCGCAGCAACAGCAGCCACGACAGCGCTGGTACCGCTCCTGGCGGTTGCACTGAATGGATTTGACTTCGACTTCTCCATCGCCGAGGGCATCATGGTCGGCATAGGCTCGGTAATCGTCTGGATCGCAACTATCCGCTGGACCGGACATGCCCTTGAGGCCGAGGTCGACCTGCTCTTCGAGATGGTGAGAAAAGTCTGTCGGATCATCCACCACGAGATCCGCACGCGCAATACGAGTGCCCGCGGTTCCCGCACGGGGGAAACCTAGTTGTTCAGTCCCGAGGTCAAGTGGTCTGGCTGAGGGCTGAAGCGCTCGGGCTGTTCTGCCCATGCCTTGCAGATGGGTTCATATGGCATGAGGCCGCGTAAGGTCTTCAGACGTTTAGCGAAGTTGTCGGCATCGAGGAACGCAGCGAGGTGGTCCTGAAGCTGCCGATGGGTCTCGTAGCGATAGCGCCGGTCGCCTCGTTGAGCGTCCGGTTCATCCCCTCCACCTGGCCGTCCGTCAGGGAAATGGTCCACCGGACCATTTCCTGATCCTCCTCACTCCAGGGGTGGTTTGGCTGTGTCAGACGATGCGATGCCGTGGCTCCGGCAGGCACGGCCGAAGGGATGACCGGGCCACCTGCGGTCGGTCCCTCGAGGTTCCTTGGCAGATCGGCGAACTGGATGCCGTTGTCGGTGAGAACGGTATGGATCTCATAGGGGACGGCGGCCACGAGGGCGTCGAGGAAGGCCCGGGCTTCTCGCGTGGCGCCTTAGAGCGCCTAACAAAACCGTTTGTTAACCATGTCGGCTTGAGTTTGGCTTCATGGTGAAGAAGCTGCTTCCGGATGATTTGTGGGCG
>NZ_JAVDUX010000028.1:0-29472 GCF_031456575.1 Ancylobacter sp. 3268 | reverse complement strand
GCCGCGATGGCATCGTGCCCCTGTCGCGAGAAGTCGGCGGTCAGGTGACGCCCGATCAGTCCGCTTCCACCAATCACCACGATCTTCATAGTATCTGTCTCCTTGTTTGAGGACGGACTGGCCGGCACCCTGGCCGCTCTCAGGCGTCCGTTGAAGACAAGGACGAGGTGTGTTGGGCCGGATGTGACATCCCCCCAAGAAAAATCATCGACGCAAACGCGCGGACGCGGCCAGAGACCGATCGACATCGGTGGAGGCGGGACGGCTATGGCGCCGCCCCTGAGCGTGCGACTGACCCGACTAAGCCTTCGCCTGGACCGGCAGTCGAAAGGGCGCCCCCAGCCGATTAAAGGCGTTCATCGCCGCGATGGTGATCGTGAGATCCACAAGCTCCTTCGGCGCGAAGGCGGCGCTGGCTGCTGCGTAGGCTTCATCGGAGGCGTGCGTCTCGCTGACCAGCGTGACCTCCTCAGCCCAGGCGAGAGCGGCGCGGTACTGTTCAGAAAACAGATGGGGCACTTCATCCCAGACCGGAACCAGGACGACCTTTTCGAGAGGCATCGACTTGAGCAGGTCGCGCGTATGCAAGTCGATGCAGTGCGCGCAACCATTGATCTGCGACACCCGCAGGAAGACGAGGTGGATCAGCTCCTGGGGAAGGTCGGTGCCCGTGGTGATGTAGTGGTGGATGCCATAGAGCGCTTTGGCTCCCTGCGGGGCCACCTCGTTCCAGGCAAGCCGCTTGTTCTCGCTCATATCTCGTCCTTGTGCTCGGAGCGCCGGAGATCGACGTTCGAGGTCATGACGAGCCGAGCGCCTCGGATGTGACATGCCCATGCCGCACTTCGACTCGAAGCAGCTCATGTTACGGCCGAGCGCTTCTTCGTCAGGGTGCGAGCAGTCTCGACGGATTAGTTGAGGTCTGACATCGGCCTGCGGCTGCAGGACGGCGGTAATCTGCACAGCGGCAGCCAAAACCGGCCGGTCCGCTCCCGGCCCGAGGCTGTGTGAGAACTCACTGTGGCTCGTCGCGCAGGTTGTTGCGATGGCGCGCGTCGGCTCAGGTCACCCGCCTATCGCCTTGAGGGTCGATGCGACGCCGGCGACGGCGATGACGCGCTTGATGTTATCGGCCAGGATCGCCAGGCTGGCTTCAGTGGAGAGGTTCTTGAGGCCGCGCGTACGGAAGTGAGCGGCACCCATCCAGCCCTTGATGGCGCCGAACAGGTGCTCGACCGTGCAGCGGCGGACCGCCATGGCTTCGGACATCGTTTGAAGCCTGCGCCCCCATACCGGACGATCAGACACGCTCTTGGCAGAGTCTGCTCTTGGCGCTCACTGACCTACTATTCCCGGTAGCGCTATCGACGTTGGGAATAGCCTGCTGGCGAGTGCGCAACCCGCCGCTCATCCGTGAAGGACCGGTTGATCTGCTTGATGGCGGTAACAACAGGATGCGTCTTCCTACAGGCCCAACGCCCGGTATCGAACGCTTGTTTGCGGAGCGCTGGAGAGTTTTCTTTCAGTCTAACGGCTACTGTGAATGTCATCGCCCAATCTATAGTGCACGACGCTTGAAGGAGTTTAGCGTCGCACTATCGCCGTTCGCGCCGGGCTGGTGCGGGAGTAGGTCGTCAGAACGGATGACCGCTTGCAGCAGTGCGACGCCCTGATCGCGTCGCGCTGCCTCAACGGCATAATGGCGCCATCCCACAAAAAATCCCGGCGGATCATCGGAGTAACCCGAAAGCGGCGTTACTGCCGAGTGCGGCTGCACCCCGTCCGCCAGAATACGCGGTTGACCAGGGTAGTTCGAGTTGGCCGGATCAGCCGATCAATGCGGTGCTGGCCCCGGCATGATGACGATAGTGGCGGACATGCCGGAGGCGAGGAGAACGGTTGGTGGCACATCGCGTAGCCGAATGCGCACGGGAATACGCTGAGCGAGGCGGATCCATGAGAATTGCGGAGGCACCGAAGCTAGAAGTCCTTCCACATCATCGGGATTGGCGATCGCGCGTGCTAGGCCTTCCACCATCCCGTCTAGCACCACCCCGCCGGCCATCAGTTCCACCTTCGCTTTCGCGCCTTCGGCGATTCGCGGCAGCTTGGTCTCCATGAAGTAGCCATAGACATAAAAGCTGTCGGAATCGACCAGAGCCAGCACGCCCTTGCCCGCAGAAGCGAAATCGCCCGGAAGGGTAGTGAGATTAGTGACATGGCCGTTTACAGGCGCATAGATGCGGCTGCGCCGCATGTTGATCTCGGCGACGGCAAGATTGGCTTGCGCTACCACCAGTGCGCCATCCGCCTCGGTGGCGAGGGTGGTCATGCGCTCAACGGCCTCGATGGAAAGGCCCGGGCTCTCTTCCTGCCGCAATGTGCGGAAGCGGAGGGCATTCTCCCAGGCGAGAGTTCGCGCGGCCTTTTTGATTTCGAGATCGCCCCGCGCGTAATCGAGCGCGGCCTCGAAGCGCTCGCGGTCAATTTCGAACAGGAGATCGCCCTTTGCGACCTTCTGGTTGTCCTTCACATGGACCGCGCTGATCAGCCCCGATACATCGGGAGCGACCTGTACTACATTGGCGAGGACGCGCGCATCACGCGTCCAGGGCGACAGGGTGTAATAGATCCAGAGCTGCCAGGCGATGACGGCCGCCACCCCAACCGTGGTCAGCGTCATCACCACGCGCATCGCGCCACCCAGCTTCACATCGTTTCTCCCATCAATACCGGCATCCCGAAGATCAGGGCGCCGAGAAGGATCACATACAATGCGGCATCGAACAGCGGCCGATGCCAGATCAGCCCATAGAAGCCGCTCCAGGCGGCGAGGCGGCTCAGCGCCAAGTAGGGAACGAGCGCCGCGAGAGCCCACACGACCACGGGCGGCACATAGAAGCCGAACAGGTCGACCGTGCGGAACAGCGGATCCATGACTCTGTGTGCCCCTTAGCTGGAAAAACTTTGATCGAGGAAGGCACGGTCCAGCTCGAAGCGGTCGAGGAGGAAGCGCAGGCCGGATGCCGCGTCCAGTACGGCGCGAGCTGCGGGAGAGCCTGCCGGCGGATCGAGCCGCTCAAGCGCCGTCCACATCTCGCCAATCGCGGCGCGGCCGAGTTCCAGCGCTTCGTGCCTCGACTCGGCCCGCTCGGGCAGTGCGGTAAAGATCGCGGCGAAGCGCGACAGCCCCGCGGCGAGCGCCGCGCGCCCCGCCGGCGGCAGCGCCGGATCCGCGACGGCTTGGTGCAGCCGCCCGAGTTCCAAAGCGCTGGAGGCGCTGCCGAGCATGCCGCGCAGGAACACGTCGTCCTCCTGCCGGACTGAGGAAAGGTGCGGCAGCAGGGCGGCAATCAGGTCGACGATCTCACGGGCGATCCTGCGCGCCGGTCGTGGTCCGGCCGCTGCCTCGGGCAGCAACTGGTGCATCGTACGCCGATAGGCGAGGCGACGCGACGCCTGCGAGGTGACGGGGAGCAGCCGTGCCGCCATCAGGCAGACGAACATGCCGACCACCAGTCCGAAGCAGAAATTGGCGAAGGTGAGCGGGTCGGGATCGTAGACATTGCCGGTGGTCGCGCAGGCGACGAAGAAGATGGTGAAGGTGCCCGCGGTTTTCGCAAAGCGCGGCGTGCCGATGAGGATGCCCAGCGGCACCAGCACCAGCAGCAGGAAGGCAGCCAGCATTCCGAACCCTTCCAGCCAGGGATAGACGAACGCCATCACCACATAGGCGGAGAAACAGGCGGCGACCACGGCGCGGAAATAAGGCCAGCCGAGCTTGCCGGGATCGTCGGTGTTCACGCACTGATAACTCATCAGGGCGAGGCCGGTAATGCCGGCAATGCCGTGATCCCACTCGGTGGCGTACCAAAACAGACAGAGTGCCAGCACCGCCAGCGCCGCGCGTGCCCCTTGCAACACTGCCTCCCGCCGCTCCGCCAGCCGGGGCCGACCCCGGGCCATCCCGGATGGCGCGGCCGGGCGGAATGTGGCCTGCCCCGTGAGCGCGACGAGAGAGAGGCCGCGCAGCATCTTGATGGCGCGGCGCGCAACGAGCGCTGTATTGGCAAGCGGCGCGAGCGGCGCCTCCCCCGCCAGCGTCTCGATCTCGCGCGAGAAGACCGCTAGCCGCCGTCGTGCCATGGCAAGATCAGCGCGCAGGCGCTCAGGGTTCTCAAAGGCGTTGGGATTGTGCGCAATGGCGTCCAGCGTGGCGCTCGTCGCCTCGAGCACCGGCGCCAGGCGGGCGGTGAGCGGCTCGCCCTCTGCGCCTCGAACATCGGCGAGCCGGACGTACAGCCCACGCCCGACGGACAGCACGGTGAGAAACTCGCGCGCGATCTCCCGCAGCACCGCGTCGTTTGCGCGCATCTCGCGCGCCTCGAACATCGTATAGGAGCGCAACGCGTCGAACTTCGTCACCGCCCGCAACATGTCGCTCCGCAGCCGGATGACGTTCTCAATACCGGTTGAGGACGTCAGCGCAATGGCGGCGTAATCGGCCAGACGGGAAAAGGTGCCGGCCATCAGCGCCCGCAGCTGGGCGCCGGCATAAACCGGCAGGACCAAGGCATTGGCAAGTGTGGCGCAGGCGATGCCGATCGACGTCTCGGTCGTGCGGTCCACCGCCACCTGCCAGGCATTGTTCGGGTCAACGGCTCCCTCGAACAGGACGAGCAGCCCCGTATAGCCCGCCAGCATGAAGCCATACGCGGCGAAATTGCTCATCCGCGTGGCGCCGTAATAGCAGACGAACATCCAGGCCATGGCGGTGCCGACGAGGGGGATCGGCGCCTGCGCGAACAGTTTGGCGCAAATTACAGCGCAAGACGCGGCTATGACCGTTCCGAGCAGGCGGAAAGTCCCCTTTGCGAAGGCGGCGCCGGCCGAGGACTGGGTGAGCAGATAGACCGTGAGAACCGCCCACTGCGGCTGCGGCAGTTCCAGCCAATAGGCGATGGCGAGCGCCGCCACCGCCGCGCAGGCGAGGCGTGTCGAGGCGACGAGATTGCGCCAGCTGAGATCAACCGGAAAGCCTGGCCAATGCCTGGACCGTGGCCTTTCAGCCTTGTCCGTCACCATCGGGGCCCACGCTCATCTCGATGCGGATGCGTTTCGGCACGATGCCTGCCCCCTTGGACAGGAGCCTCTGAGCATCATATTTGCGACGATCTGCCTCTTGCGCAGCAGCGGCCCTCGCGGGGAGTTTAAGCAACTTGTCACATGGCCCAGGCCGACCGGGCGACGTACCCACCGATAGCCGTCTTACGCTGCGTGCCTGCTCATTCCATTTCAGCCTCATGGACATTTGCTTCCATCTTATGCCACCGCATATTCGGACGCGTTACGCAGCCGACCTCGAATGTCAACGCCAAAGCGCTGGAGCCTACCCGCAGCCTTCAACGTCGAACGGCGCTAACGTTCTGCTCCACCTGCCTGCGCCGGATTCTGTGCTGGCTCGTTGCCTCGCATTTGTGAGTTCGCGCAGGAATCGCTGCATGTGTATCGTCTGTGCAAAGAGCGAGCATTCCTCGCCAAATGAGATACGACACGACGTTAAGCTGGTCCTAGTCACCTCAGGTGATCAGACCTCTGGCTCGGTTCACTGAATTTACGAAATGAAGGGCAGGTTGTTGGTGCATGTGGGATTGGTTTGTAACGACATTGCGAGATCAACCCGCGATTGCGCTGTTTCTCACCGTTGCCCTCGGATATCCGCTCGGCACATTCAAATATCGCGGAATTAGCCTGGGAACGGTCGCAACCACTCTGCTGGTGGGCATTCTGGTCGGGCAGCTTCACATCCAAATCTCGCATAATGTCGCGATCGTTTTCTTCCTGCTGTTTCTCTTCGCAATCGGTTATCGTGTCGGGCCGCAGTTTGTCCGTGGCATCGCTGATGACGGCGCGATGCAGGCGCTTTTTGCCGTTGTGGTATGCGCGGTGACTTTGGCGATCGCTTATGGAGTGGCGCGGCTAACCGGCTATTCCGTAGGCTACGGCGCGGGTCTGTTCGCCGGCGCGGCAACGGCCTCGTCGGCGCTAGCGCTTTCGACAACCGCCATTCAGGGGCTCGGCCTGTCCGCGGACGAGACACGCTCCATGATTGGCGCGCTCTCCACGGCCTTCGCCATGACCTACATCTTTGGCACCATCGGCCCCATCCTCATCATTTCCCAGATAGGCCCTTGGCTGCTGCGCATCGATCTGGCGGCGGCCTGCCGCGCCTACGAGAAGCGGATGGGTGGGACGAACCACGGATCAGGAACGTCCTGGCATCACTACGTCATGCGCACCTATCGCCTGCTCGACGACTCGCCGCACGCCGGACAGAAGGTCGGGCAAGTCGAAGCAAGCAACGTCCATTCTCGGTGTTTCTTCGACCAGATCCGTCGCGACGGACAGGTGATCGAAGCCACCGAAGCGACGGTGTTGAAAGCGGGGGACGTCGTGAGCGTCGCCGGAGTTCGCAGCAGCCTTCGCGTACTCTTCGCCACAGGGGCGGAGGAGGTTGAGGATCTGGAGCTTCTTGCCGTGCCGGTGGCTGGCGTTGACGTCGTCGTCACCAAGCGCGCCTTCGACAGGAAGACGCTGACGGAACTCGCACATATGGCGGCGACCCATGGAATTTTCCTCACTCGCATCCGCCGGGGTGCCATGGGGGAGGAGATTCCGATCCTGCCCCAGACGACCATTCACCGTGGCGATGTTCTGACCGTCGTCGGCCAGCCGCAGCGGATACGTGCCTCGATCAGTGCCATTGGCCGGGCCGATTTCTCCGACGAACAAACCGATGTCAGCGTGATGTTCCTCATGATCGCGCTAGGCGCGCTGATTGGCGTGCCGGCCGTGATGCTGGACGGGGTGCCGCTGACACTGTCGATCACCGGAGGTGTGCTCTTTGCCGGCATCGCGGCCGGATGGCAGCGTTCGGTGTTTCCGACATTTGGAAATGTGCCGCCCGCCGTCATCTGGTTCATGAATGTCGTGGGGCTCAACCTGTTCATCGCCGTGATCGGCATCACAGCTGGACCGAGCTTCGTGGCCGGCGTTCGGGAAGTCGGAATAAGCCTGTTTCTCTGGGGAATGCTAGTCACGACAATCCCGGTGATTTTCGCGCTTCTTGTCGGGAAATACGTGTTCCGCTTCGATGATGCGCTGGTGCTCGGCTGCTGTGCGGGGGCGGGCACATCTACCGCGACCCTTGGCCTTCTCGCTGATCGGGCGGGCAGCCAGGTTCCAGCGCTGGGCTACACAATCCCCTACGCCATCTCCAACACATTGCTGACCATTGGCGGCATCATCATCGTGACCTTGCTGTAGCGCAGGAGGCCGGGTTCGGCGCGCCCGCATGATGTGCGGCCGGCTTAAAGCGACCGCGGTATCCAGATGACAATAACGGTGGCGCACATCGCGGCAGCCGCGCGCCGACATCGGCAGAGCGCGAACAACCGATCTCGTTATGAAAGCAGGGATGAAGAATGATAGTCGGCCTATCGATAGGGTTCGTCGCGATCGTTTTTGCGATGATCGTACATTTGGGTGCCACGATACTGATTGTCAAGCTGGTTCGGCCGCTTGAAATTTTGATCAAGAGGTCGCCCTAACTAGTTCATCGCGATCATGCTTATCCTGACGAATACGACCTTATTCATAGCCCATCTAATGAGCGTTCTGATTTGGTAGTCGATCTATTTCTCACTCGACCTGATAGATAATTTTCCGAATGCCTTCTATTCCGCATTCATCATGAACACGACGCTCGGGCTCGGCCTGATCAAACCGGAGATCGGCACCCGTCTGCTCGCTCCGATGACCGCGACGAGCGGCTTCATGATGATCGGTTGGTCGACCGCCGTCTTTGTCTATGTCGTTCAGTCTTGTCTGCCGCATGTCGCGCGCCAGGGTAAGCAATGATCTCACCCGATGTGGTGGATCCAGGCTGCGGCCATCAGCAGGCATAGGATGGAGGTAGGTAGGCCCGCTCGCGCGAACTCTGCGAAGCCGAGCGGGATGCCACGCTTGCGGCATTCCTCGGCCACGATGATCCCGACCAGGCTGCCGAAGATCACGGCGCTCGAGGAGAAGCCGGTGCCGAGCGCGATGGCTGCGCCGAGCGCTTCCGGCTGATGCGTGCCGCCAATGAAGGGCGCCACCAGCATGACTGCCGGGTTGTTGCCGACGATGTTGCTGAGCACCGCCATGATGATCAGCATGGACGGCGGATCATGCAGGTTGAGCCCGATCGTGCGCAGGCCGGCCAGAACCTGTTCCGGCAGTCCCGTTGCCGTGAGCGCCGCGTTGACAACGAACAGCCCGAACAGCAGCAGCAGCAGGTCGCCGTTGACGTGATGCAACAGATTGCTCGACGCGAAGCGCCGGCTGACGAGCAGGACGCTCGCGCCCATAAGGGCGATCAGCATATGGGGCAGGTCGCTGAAGATGAACGCGGCGACAACGGCCAGGGTGACCACGCATGTCTTGATTGTCTCGCCGTGGTTGAAGGCGACGGGCGCGTCCGTGATCGTCGCGCCGGCGCCTGAGGGTCGCACCGCGTTGGGGAGCGTCCAGCGGCCTCGATAGCAAAGTACGATCACGATCCAGATAAGCGGCAGACCGAGCATGGCCGGCGGAGCGGCAGCGGCCATGAAGTCGACGAAGGAAAGCTGCAGCGTCTCGGCAATGATCATGTTCTGCGGGCTGCCGAGGATCGTTGCCGCCGACGCGAAATTAGCTGCGAAGCAGAAGCCCAGCAGGAAAGGCAACGGATTGAGCCGCCGCTCCACGCATATGGAGCAGAAGATCGGCGTCATCGCGACCGCCACCACGTCCTTGTTCAGCAGAGCGGCCATCGCACCAGAAACGGCGATCAGTATGGCCAGAAGCCCCTTGGGGCCGACATCGAGGTTGCCGACCTTCACGGCGACCGAGTCATAGAACCCGGCGACCACGAAGGCGGCGGAGACGGTCATCAGGCCGAAGAGCAGGCCGATGACGCGGTAGTCGACCGCAGCCCAGGCGGCGGCCGGCGAAATTTGTCCCGACGCGATAAGCACCATCGCCCCGACTATGGCCGCGCCGGTTCGGTCGAGGCGAAAGCCCGGCAGGTGGCCGACGCCCATGGCGACGTACACCAGAGCGAAGATCGCGAGCGTCAAGTCCATGGAAGCACTCGCACAGGGCAGCAACAGAATTGAAACAGGGACGCCCGCACGGGTTCAGGACCGGGCGGGCGCAGCTGATGTCTAACAGCATGGGAAGCTGCACAGGCGGCTCGCCATGCCTGAGTTCACTTTGGGTTTCCGCGATCCATGTCCCAGAAATTGAAAGCCCGCTCGCCGTACAATGGCGTGTCTAGCCCCTCTTGCTGAATGGTGTCGGGCACCCGCAGCACATTCATACCATCCAGGAGCTTCAGCAGGATGAAGGTGATGAGCGAGGCGTAAGCGGCGACGATGGCGACGGCGAGCAACTGGACGCCCAGCTGGTGAATACCCGCCGACACCTGATTGATGTGAGAACTCGCCAGCACGCCGATCAGCAGTGCGCCGGTCATGCCGCCAACGCCGTGCGCGCGCCAGACTTCGAGCGAGTCGTCGATCTTCAGCCAGGCCTGCACATGCTTGGCGTGGTAGCAGACCGTCGCACCGACCGCGCCGATGAACAGCGCGGCCATGGGCTCGACATAACCCGAGGCAGGGGTGATGGTGGCAAGGCCGGCTACAGCGCCGACCAACACACCCGAGAAGGACGGGCGCCCATTCTCCCGCCACTCCCAAAACATCCATACGAGCATGGCGATCGAGCCGGCCAGCATGGTGTTGAGGAAGGCGTAGGCCGCCAGCGCGTCCGCCGCATAGGCGCCACCGGCATTGAACCCGAACCAGCCGAACCACAGCAGGCCCGCGCCCAGCGCCACCAGCGGCAGGCTGGCGGGCTCCGACTCGCTCTCGCCTGGGGCGAGCTTCCGCTTGCCGAGATAGGCCGCCGTCACCAGCGCGGAGAAACCCGCCGCCGTGTGGATGACGATACCGCCAGCAAAGTCGACGACACCAAGCGCGGCGAGGAAGCCGCCACCCCAGATCCAGTGGGCGGCGGGCAGATAGACCAGGATGGTCCACAGGGCGATGAAGAACAGATAGGCGCCGAAGCGGAACCGGCCCACGAACGCGCCGGTCATCAGCGCCGGCGTGATGATGGCGAACATCATCTGATAGGCGAACACCATGATGAAGGGGATGTTCGGGCCATAGGTCGGATGCGGCTCGATGCCGACGTGATACATGCCGAAATAGGGCACGATGCTGCCGATGACGCCGCCAATGTCGGGTCCAAAGGCGAGGCTGAAACCGCCGAATACCCAGATCAGGCCTACCACGCCTATGCAGACGAAGTTCTGGATCATCACCGACAACATGTCGCGCTGCTTGACCAAGCCGCCATAGAACAGCGCTAGCGCGGGGGTCATCATGCACACCAGGGCGGTGCACAGGAGAATGAAGGCGGTATCGCCTGCGTTGATAGCTTGCATCCCATTGCCCCTTTCGTGGATGCGCGCATCGGACCTTCGAGCCCGGCTACGCGCCGCTGGAACCTAAGGCGACGGCTCGTGAGCCGCCGTGACACATCGGGTGGAACTCACCGCGGCTAGATCCCGCTCGTCACGTGGTCTTCGTGGATAGAGCCGCCTCGGTATGCTCATGGCCGACCATATGACCCACGACGGGCCGGTGCGGGTGCGGAGCTAGGAGCTTCTTCGGCGCAATGAAGAGATACATGGTCAGGACATAAGGAGCCGTGAACGAGGGGATGCCGGCAGGCGCGACCATCACGTCGAGGGCGCCTTGCACGAAGACGGTGGTCACGGTCGCAAGCAGCGCATAAACCATCACTTTCGGCGAGGTCTTCAGGAAGATGACGCCGACGGCCAGTGCGGTGAGCACAGGGCTGAAGCCGTACAGGCCTTGGCTGACCACGGCCAGATCAGCGCCCATGCCGATCGAGACCACCATGGCGACCAGCGAGCCGGCGGCCACGGCGATGCCCGCCGGGATCGAGGCGATGAAGATTCCAAGCAGGATGATCGCGCCGGAGATCTCATTTCCGAGCAGGTAGACCTGGCCGATGTTGCGGAAGAAGATCTGCACCAGCTCGATTGGCTGGGGAATGGTCGCCACCCCCTGCACGTAGTCGGTCGTGAGTTTCGGCGCGTCCCCGGTGACCAGAAGGCCGCCGAAGGAATAGGCGCCGGCAACCATCAGCCAGCCCGTCAGCACGAAAGGCCCGGTCGACCCCGGAATGCCCCACTTCGCGGTCAGCGTCGCGCTGAACGCGGCGGTAACGACAGTGCTCGCGGCGGCGCCGACGACGACATAGATCCAAAGCTGGGGGGAGACGGCGATAAAGGTCGGCAACGCGGCACCGACAAGAACGCCGTTGAAGCCGAAAAGGCCCGAAGCGATTGATTTCTCATCGCAATCCAGCAGCCGCGCCGTGAGCGTCGCGATGACCACGCCAATCGCTGCGCCGATCGTTGTCGCCCAGACGCCGCTGGTATAGGACGCATAAGCCATCGCCGCGAAAAACAGGATCCCGGTAACGGAATTTTCCATGAAGAAGACCTGACTGGCGCCCTTGAGGGAGTCTGTCAGGAGGTTGCTTTTATGAACGGCCATGGCTTCGGTCCTTCGGTCAACGCCAGAGGAATTCCTGTGGAAGAGTCCGCCCACGAGCCTCTTCGCGAACGATCTGCCAGAAGCGGCGCACCTCGCGACGCACGTCATAGGTCTCCATGCCCACCGCGCGCAGCATGAGGCCGGCGTCATTGGGCAGGCGGCAGACCCCTGAAATCGCCCGCGGCGCCTCGGCCGGGAAATTGGTCTCGAAGCGTTCCTTGATGCGGGCAGCGACGGGGGGCGGGGTCACGCACATGATGTTGGCGAAGGCGTCATAGCCCTGCATCACGGCCGGGTAGTCGACGGATGAATCGCCCTTCTCTACCAGGATCTTTTCCGCAAAAAGCTTGCGCCCGCCGGGCCGGCGCACGGCCACGGCCACGGACAAAATATCGAGCCCGAACCGCTCATCTGCATGATGGTGCTTGCGGCCGGCCAGCATCATCTCGCCATAGAGCAGCGTCGCGTCATCGGCGATGACGATGTCGGTCTGGTTGATGAAGCGGGAGTCGCGATAGGGAATGGTGAAGTCGGGCAGGTACTCCAGATACGAGCCGCTCTCCAGCGTCACCGTCTGATGCTGCGACGCGTAATTCGCATCCATCTGATGGACGCGATTGGCGCTCTGGGAGGTGACGTGGGCGCAGGCACCTTCGCCCACGGAGATGTCGATCTTGTACCTGTCGCCCTGGAGGATGCCGCCGCCGATCGAGATGATCGAGCAGATCGGCAGCTCCGGCATGGCCTCGTCCCAGTAGAGCGCCTGCTGCACCAGCAGCGGCGCCACGCGGTAGAGGTCATGCAGGATCGAGCGTCCATTGCGCAGCGAGAAGCCGAGGCGTAGCTCTCCGACCTTTCCCGGGCCGGCGGCGCGCATCTGGGCCGGCTCGGCCTTGAAATCGCGCAGTTCGCGCGCCGCGTCGAGGCGACCGAGTTGCTCGTGGAGCGCCATGGCGTCAGGCATCCACCTTTGCGGGCGGCGTGATCTTCACGTCGAACAGTGCCATGTCGAGGATGAGGCGGATGAGGTCGTCAATGCCTTCGCCGGTCTTGCAGTTGGTGAAGATGAACGGCTTCTTTCCGCGCATGAGCTTGGAATCGCGGTCCATCACTTCGAGGCTCGCGCCGACATAGGGGGCGAGGTCCTTCTTATTGATGACGAGAATGTCGGACTGGCAGACGCCGGCGCCGTTCTTGCGCGGGATCTTATCGCCTGCCGCAACGTCGATCACGTAGATGTAGAAGTCCGCGAGCGCCGGGCTGAAGGTCAAGGTGAGGTTGTCGCCGCCGGACTCGATCAGGATCACGTCGCTGTCGGGATACTTCTCCTCGAGCTCCTCGACGGCGGCGATGTTCATCGAGGGGTCTTCGCGCACGGCGGTGTGCGGGCAGGCCCCGGTCTCGACACCGACGATCTTCTCCTCGACGAGGATGCCATTCAGCGTGCGGCGAACCTGCTTGGCGTCCTCGGTCGTCACCACGTCATTGGTGATGATCAGAGGCTTGATGCCGAGGTCGATGAGCCGTGGGGTGATCACCTCGATGACTGCCGTCTTGCCCGAACCGACCGGACCGCCAATACCGATGCGCGTGATTTTCTTCATGAAACGCTTCCTTTGCCGACGCCGCGTCAGTTCATGAACAGGCGGACATGGGTGGTCGTGTGGTGCGCGACGAGCACGTCGAAGACGGGAGCGAAGGACGCCATTTCGTCGAGCGAGAGGTCGCGCACGGCCAGATAGTCGCCCTCGACCCGCCCCTGCGCCGTGAACAGGATGCGCTGGGTGTCGAGATGGTCGATCCGCATCAGCCGTAGCGCCGCGCTCAGGATCATCGAGGCGATGCCATATTGATGCATTACAAAGGCTTCCACTTCATCGACGCCCATGTGAGCGAGAGCGAGCGCCTGTCCGATCGGCAGGCAGCCGGCCGTCGCATTGGCCTTGATGTCGTCGAGCCAGCGCTCGAGCACGGGCGAGGGCATGATCTTCAGCACCAGCTCGGCGAATTTCTTGCCCACTCGGGTGAGCATCATCTGCTGTTCCTCGCCAACGCGACGGCAGAACAATTCGCTATCCGCTTCGAGGATCGCCTCGTAGTCGCCGACGACCGCGGCACGGTGCGCATGCAGCAGCGCGATGCCGTCCATCCGTGCCGTCTGGCGCAGGATGAGGTCGACATATTTCAGCAGGCTCTCCGGATTGGTCACCACGCCGGTTTGCAACGCGGATTCCAGCCCGTTGGAGAAGGCGAAAGACCCGATCGGCAAGGTTGAATCGGAGAATTGCAGCAGGCGCGCGAGATGCACCATACCGGAAGGACCGCTGCCCTTTGCCTTGCCTCCAGCCGCCATCACTTCACCGGCGAATGCGAGTGGCCGTGAGAATGCGAATGATCATGATGATGATCGTGGTCATGATCATGATGGCCGTGATCGTGCCCGTGCGAATGATCATGGGCATGACCGGGATGATGATGATGCGGCGTCGCATCGGCGCCGGCGAACAGCAGACGTACTTCGCGGGCATCGAGCTTGGCGGCGATTTCCTCGCCGGGCGCGAAATAGGTCTTTACGTGCTCGTAGGCGTGGGTGCGCATGACCGAGGCCATCACCTTCTGATCCACGGAAAGCGGCACGTAGACGGTCGAGCCCTTGATCACGGCCGGCCAGTGCTGGTTGCCGAGGCCGTGGCCCAGCTCGAAACAGGTGCGCAGAATTTCGAGCGGCGACAGCTTTTCGATGTTCTCCAGTTCGATGACCAGCACATCCTTGAGTGCGATCCGAGCGACGACGATGACCTTGGCCGCCTCGTCGTAATGCAGCACATCACCATCGTGCAGATGCTCGGAGCGCGGCAGCGAGATGGCGAGTTCCATGCCGCCTTCGCTCTCCTTGCGCAGGCGATTCTTGGGCGCTTCCCACTGTTCAAGCACCAGACGATCCACAACGGCGAGCCGTGACCGCTCCTGCCAGATCGGATCGCGGAGATTACCGAGCGTGTTCTCGACGAGAATCATATGTGCCTCCAAGGGGCTGGCATCAGGCGCGACGCAGTTGCGTCGCGGCGCCAAGTCCGAGCCATGTGACGCTATAGCCGATGACGAGACTGGCGATGACGTAAAGAAAAGAAAGACCCAGCTGACCGGGCGTGACCATCTCGGAATAGGCTCCGTAGATGAAGGTCGAAAAGGTCGACATTCCACCACAGAAGCCGGTCGACACCAGCAGTGTGACGTTGTCCGAGGCGCGACGTGCCTGATGGAGGCCGAATACGAGGCCGAGCAGGAACGACGCAAAGATATTCGCGGCAAAGATGTCGACCGGAAAGGCGACGCTGTAGCGCCCCATCAGGAGCATGGAGAGCTCGCGCGTGATCGCCCCGAGACCGCCGCCTACGAAGATGATGATGACCGGCAGCCACATCGCCGTGCCCTACACTCTCGCCAGCGCCACGCCGGCCGCCGCGGCGAGAAGGCCCGCCCCGACCGAGGTGACGAGATAGACGATGGCGAGCGCATGCCGCCGGGCTGCCGCCATCTGTACCGCGTCGAGTTGCATAGTGCTGAAGGTGGTGTAGCCGCCCAGCACGCCGGTCAGCACCAGTGACGAGATGACGTCGCCGTAGCGATGTTCCCAACCCAGCGCCAGCGATGCGGAAATATAGGCAATCACGAAGGCGCCGGAAACATTGATGAAGAAGGTGCCGACCTTGAACGGCGTGCCGATGTGCCTCTCTACAAGCCGGCCGACCTGCCAGCGCAGCAGGGAGCCGACGCCGCCCCCCAACCCCACCCACACGATGTCGATTACGTCCATCGGCCCCGGGCCACCAAGTTGGTGTGGAGGGGCTCGCCCCCTCCACAATCCGATGCGAGGCTCAGCTGAAGAAATAGAGCTGGCTGAGCGGGAGGCGCGTCGCCGGCTCGATCGTGGCATGCGTACCATCGACCGTAACGGCGAATGTCTCGGGATTGACCTCGATCACCGGCATGGCGGTGTTGCGGACCATCGAACTCTTGGTGATCGTGCGCGTGCCATAAACCGGAACCACCTGCGACTTCAGCTCATAGCGCTCCACGATGCCGTCCTCAACGGCGGCATGCGAGGTGAAGGTCACGCGGGTCTTGGGCAGGGCAGAGCCCATCGCGCCGAACATCGGCCGGTAGATCACCGGCTGAGGCGTCGGCAGCGAGGCGTTCGGATCGCCCATCAGTGCCCAGGAGATCATGCCGCCCTTGATGACCATCTTCGGCTTGGCGCCGAAAAACGCCGGCTCCCACAGCACGAGGTCGGCCATCTTGCCGATCTCGATGGAGCCGATCACGTGGGACACGCCTTGCGCAATGGCGGGGTTGATCGTGACTTTGGCGACGAAACGCAAAACGCGTTCATTGTCATTACCCGAGGCGTCGCCCTGATAGGCGCCCCTGCGCTGCTTCATCAGGTCGGCGGTCTGGATCGTCCGAGTCCAGTTCTCGCCGATGCGCCCCATGGCCTGGCTGTCGCTGGAGAGGATCGAGATCGCCCCGAGGTCGTGCAGCACGTTCTCGGCCGCGATCGTTTCGGCGCGCACCCGGCTCTCGGCGAAGGCAACGTCGGTCGGAATCTTCGGGCTGAGATTGTGACAGATCATCGTCATGTCGAACAACTCGGCCTGGGAGTTGATCCCGTAAGGCAGGGTCGGATTGGTCGAGCTCGGGATAACATTGGACAGACCCGCTACCCGGATGATGTCCGGTGCGTGACCGCCGCCGGCGCCTTCGGTGTGGTAGGTGTGGATCGTGCGCCCCTCGAACGCGGCGATCGTGTTCTCGACGAAGCCGGCTTCGTTCAGCGTGTCGGTGTGGATGCAGACCTGGATGTCGTAATTGTCTGCGACCGTCAGGGCGTTGCGGATCGCGGCCGGTGTCGAGCCCCAGTCCTCGTGGATCTTGAGGCCCGCCGCACCGGCGCGGATCTGCTCCTCCAGCGGGACGGGCGCCGAGCCATTGCCCTTGCCCAGTACGCCGGCATTCACCGGCCAAGCGTCGAACGAGCGGAGCATCATCTCGATGTTCCAGGTGCCGGGCGTGATCGTGGTACCGTTGGTCCCGTCGCTCGGCCCGATACCGCCACCGAACACAGTGGTGACGCCGTTCGAAAGTGCGGCCTGCGCCTGCTGCGGCGAGATGTAGTGGACGTGGGCATCGATCCCGCCCGCGGTCAGGATCAGGTGCTCGCCTGAAATGGCATCCGTACCCGGGCCAAGTGCAAGGCCCGGCGTGACGCCCGACATGGTGGACGGATTGCCGGCTTTGCCGATGGCACAGACGAGCCCGTTCTTGATGCCGACATCGGCCTTGATGACGCCCTGGACGGCGTCGAGGAGGGTCACGTTGGTGATGACGAGATCGGGAGCGCCCGCCGCGCTGGTGAGTTCGTTGTCATACCCCATGCCGTCGCGCAGCGTCTTGCCGCCGCCATAAACGGCCTCTTCTCCGTAGATCCGCAGGTCCTTTTCGATCTCGATATAGAGATCGGTATCGCCGAGACGGATCTTGTCGCCGGTCGTCGGCCCGTAAAGGTCCGAATATTGCTGCCTCGAGATCTTGGCCATCTCAGATCCCCATTCCCTGACTGTTGGTGCGCATCACGACTTGGTCTTGAAACCGTAGCGCTGTGCGCGCTCGAGAGCGTCCGTCAGACGCGGGCGGTAATCATTGTAGTTCTCGTCGCCGACCCAGCCGTCGACGAGACCATTGAAGCCAATCACCCGCTGCTTGCCCTGGTAGGGAACGAGCACCACTTCCTTCTCGTCACCCGGCTCGAAGCGCAGCGCCGTGGTGGCGGGAATATTAAGCCGCTTGCCGAACGCCTGTGCACGGTCGAATTCGAGCGAGGCGTTCACCTCGAAGAAGTGGAAATGCGATCCGACCTGGATCGGGCGATCGCCGGTGTTTCGGACTTTCAGGGTGGTGGTTGGATAACCCGCATTAATCTCAATATCGCCCTTGCCGAGCACGAGGCCGCCGACGGGGGTCTTAGCCTGGTCATTGCTCATGTGAAGCTGCTCCGCCGCCGCTACTTGATGGGATCGTGGACCGTGACTAGGCGACTACCGTCGGTGAACACGGCTTCCACCTGCACATAAGGGATCATTTCGGCGACACCTTCCATAACGTCGTCGCGGGTGATCGCCTTGCTGGCCAACTCCATGACCTCCTCGACGGTCTTGCCGGCGCGCGCCCCATCGAGTGCCGCGACGGAGATGAGAGAGACCGTCTCAGGATGATTGAGCTTCAGTCCCTGATCCTTCCGCTTCTGCGCAACCTGGGCAAGCGTGTAGATCAGGAGCTTGTCGATTTCTCGCGGGGTAAAATGCATGGGCGAATTCCTCGACGAACACGGTCTTCCGACCATGTCCTGATGACAGGCCGGATCGATCTGCGGGATCGTGTCTTGTGATAACAGCGACCCCTACGACGACACCAGCATTAACTGGCGACGCCGATAAATTATCAAGATAGAAGATAAATAGCCGGCATTTACGGCAGGGTGGGCGATAGATTTCGACTGAGGAGAGGGGTGTCGATCCCTTGCCAGATGCCGGTTTCCGCTGGAGAGGCTATTCCGAGCCAAGATGGACGTGGCGGTGGCGATGCACATGCGCGTGTTCATGGATTTCTGCCGCCACCAGGCGTCCATGCCGCACCAACATTGCGCGTGTCGCCAGCTCCGCGACGAACGCGTCGTCATGCGAGACGAGGAGCAGCGCGCCCTCATATTCGTGGAGCGCTTGCCGCAGCCGCTGCCCGTTCTCGGCATCGACGCCATTGGTGGGCTCGTCGAGCATCAGCACGTCAGGCTTCATGGCGAGCAGCCCCGCCAGGCAGACCAGGCGCTTCTCACCCCCCGAAAGACGATGATTGATCCGTTCGGCGAGCGGGGCGATTCCGAGGCGTTCGAGCGCGGACATCGCCTGGCCGCGGGCCACTTCCTCGCTGCAACCGAGATTGAGCGGACCGAAGGCGACATCCTCGAGCACGGTCGGGCAGAACAACTGGTCGTCGCTGTCCTGGAACAGGAAGCCGATGCGGGGACGAATCTTGCGGAAGTCGCGCTCGGTCGTGCACGCCTCGCCGAACAGGCGGATGCGGCCGGCACCGATGGGCTCCAACCCGATGATGCTGCGCAGCAGGGTTGTTTTGCCGGCGCCGTTCGGGCCGATCAGGGCGAGGCGCTCGCCATGCGACAGCGTGAGATCGACGCCGGTCAGCACGGTCTTTCCGGCGCGGGTGACGGTGAGGTCGATGAGATCGATGAGCGTGTTCATAACCGGTCGATCACCAAAGCCAGGAGAGCCGCGCCCGAAACCAGCGCGAAGGCGACCCAGTCGCGTTGTCGCGGCGAGGCAAGCGACGAATAGGGATAATGCCCGGCATAGCCGCGGCAAAGCATGGCCTCCTCGACACGGGAGGCGCGTTCGAGCGCCCGCACGAGGATCATCCCGAGCAGATTGCCGTAGCTGTTCCAGGTGTGCCGGTTGGAGCGGGGATGGAAGCCGCGCGCGCGCATGGCCTCGCCCAGGCGGCGCGCCTCTTCGCGAAGGAGGGTGGCGTAGCGGGCTGTCGTCACGAACAGGCGGCAGAGCCGCTCCGGCACGCCCAGGGCACGCAGCGCCGCACCGAGCCGTTCCGGCTCGAGGTCGCCGAGAAGCGCCAGCAATACCAGCGCCGAAGCCGATACTTTGAGCGCGATGAGCCCGGCGCGCCAGAGGCCGGTGCCGCTCACGCTCAGCGGACCGATGGTGGCGATGCTCGGGCCCGCCACGGTGAAGGGCAGGGTCGCGAACAGGAGCAGCAGGAAGCCCTCGACATGCAGCAAACGGCGCCAAAGCCGCGGATCGGGGCGACTGAGCAGCGCGACGAGAGCCGCGACGACGAGGGCGGCGGCGGCGACCGGCAATGTCCGCAACAGCGAAATGGCCGCGACGGCGACAACCGCCGCCACGAGGCGCAGCCGGGGATCGCCGGGCGCGGTCAGCGACGCCCCCGCCGCGCCCAGAGGCCGATGCCGGCGAGCCCGATGATCAGAAACACGCCGGACATCGCGTCCGTGTAGCGCAAGCGGGAATCCATGACCTCCATGCGCTCCATCAGCGGCTCGATCTCTCTCTGCACGGCGACGGAGACCAGCGCCGCCAGCCGGGCGTCGTCGCCCGCCGGGACGAGCGGGGCGCCGGCCGGCGCGGCTGTCGCAGGCGGCGCAGCGGCCGCCCCGGTCGTGAAACGCTCCGCCGACAGCGTCGCGGACGCAATGTGCGCCTCCTGCGTATCGACGGTGACGGTCACATCCGTCTCCATCGCGGGCGGAAGATCGAAGGCGAAGCGGCCTTCGGCATCCGTACGGCCGGAGGCGAGGACGGTGCCGGCGGGATTCTTCGCCACCCATGGGCTGCCGTCCGGCCGCCCGCCGCCGATGAAGAAGGCATAGCCGCGGACGGAGGCGCCCTCGACGGTGGCGAACACTTTCAGCTTGTGTGCCGCCGCCGGCGACACGGCCGCGAGTGCGACCAGCAGCGCGACGGACAGCCGCCTCATGGCGCCACCGGTCGCAACGCGTCCGGTTGCACGCGGGCGAGGAACGCCACGATCGTCGCGGTGACGAACCCCTCCCCGATCATCAGCGGCACATAGGTCGCGACCAGCACGGTGGCGACGGGCGTGTAATCGGAGGAGGAGAGGGCAAGCGACAGTGCCACGAGCAGGCCGGTGCCGGCGACGGAAAGCGCGCCGACGAGGCCGGCCAGGGCTGCGCGGGTCGTGGCGTGACCGGCCTTGCGTAGCGCCGGCCCGAGCAGCAGGGCGGACAGCACCCCCGGCAGGGCGATGTTGACGGTGTTGACGCCGAGGGTCGTCAACCCGCCGAAGCCGAACAACAGTGCCTGCAGCAGCAGCACGACCAGCACCGCCGGAAAGGCGGCGACGCCGAGCATGATGCCCATCAGCCCGCTCATCAGCACATGCACGCTGGACGGCCCCACGGGAATGGAGACCAGCGAGGCGACGAAAACCGCCGCAGCGAGGAGGCCGGCCCGTGGAATGAGGCGATCGTCCAGGCGACGCAGACCCAGCCCGACTCCCGCGGCGGCGACGGCGGCGCCAGAGATCAGCACCGGCACGGACAGGATGCCGTCGGGAATGTGGGCCATGCGGGTCGCTCAGCGCGCGGTCGGCATGTCGGTCGCCTTCACCCAGATGAGGCCGCCCTGCTCGATCGGGACATCCTTGCCGTCCGGTGACTTGCCCGGCTCATCGCCTTCGACCAGCGCGGCGAAGCCCCACCAGCCGCCACGCGGCATGGCATAGGAAAACGTCCCGTTCGCGTCGGCCTTGATCACCTGCGTGATGAAGGCATCGTTCGGGGCTTTCACCGTCCCGTCATTGACGAACTCGACTTCGACCTCGGCGAAGGGCACCGGCTTGCCCTGCTTCAGGACGACGCCGGAGAAGAGGTTTCCGGTCCACAGCCCGGTCGGCCGGGTGAGCGCACGGATCTCGACCGGCAGCCCTACCAGCTCGTCCCACCCTTCGCCGGAGGCGAATCCGTCGACGAGCACCTTGGCGTAGTGAATGATCAGCTTGTTTTCGGCGGGCTCGAAATAGGATTGCGGCTCGACATAGAAGATCGCGGCGCCCGGTTCGTTTACATCATGCGTGAGGGTCCAGCCGGCGGATCCGCCAGCGGGCTTCTCGACAAGCGCGGCCGAAAGATCGGTCTGCCGGCCGGCCGAGAGCACGCCCACCCGCACCGGCCGCTTCATCTCCATCACCGGACCACCCTCGAAGGGGTGCGTGAACGTCATGTCGATCGTCACCTTGCCGCCTTCGGGAACGACGTCGGCGGAAGGAATGATCTCCTGGAAATGGGCGAGCGCCGGCGCGGAACCGAGCATCAGGCACGCGGCGCACCGGCCGAATATGGCAAGAAGATCCTTCACGGCGCCTCTCTGTATGAAATTCTGTGTAATAGATCATACCCACATGCCGCCAAGGCGGGCAAGCCAGCGGCCCCGGGTTTCGTTGTACGGCGTCCGATGTCGGCCTATCCTGCGGCGAGGATAGGAGCGGCCGCGCATGCATCGGACCACCATCGCCATCGACGACGATCTCGCCGCAGCGCTCGACGCCTATATGGAGAGCA
This sequence comes from Ancylobacter sp. 3268, assembly GCF_031456575.1. Lineage (NCBI taxonomy): Bacteria > Pseudomonadati > Pseudomonadota > Alphaproteobacteria > Hyphomicrobiales > Xanthobacteraceae > Ancylobacter > Ancylobacter sp. 3268. Next base: position 7,611 of record NZ_JAVDUX010000028.1, on the reverse strand, counting down.
CCGGTGCGGCCAATCGTTCGGAGGCGATCCGCGATCTGGTACGCCGTGGCCTGTCCGCCCGCCGCGAGGCTCCAGCCGACGCGCATTGCGTCGGCGTCGTCAGCTGCGTCATCGACCAGTCCGTCCGCAACCTCGCGGCCCGTGTCCCACGGGGGCGCCTCGACCGGCATGACGAGACGGTCGCCGTGCTTTCGGCCCCGCTCGACCACACCACCTCCATCGACGTGATGCTGATGCGCGGACATGTCGGCGAGGTCTCGGCCTATGCCGAGGCGCTGTTCGCCGAGCGTGGCATCCTGCACGGCGCCCTCAGCCTCGTTCCGGTGGCCGAGGAGCGCTCGTCGCATGCGCATCCGCAAGGCTCGACCCATGAGCACAGCCATCTGAAGGTTCTGAGCGGATTCTGAGCCGGGCCATCCTTCATACGCAGGCGACAGCGGGAGCCGGCGCAATATGCCCTGGCCTGTGGGGTCGAAATCCCGCCTTCATCTGCGGTGTTTCCAGCGTTCTTATGCGCGTTGCCGATATATGTAGGTTACCCGCCGGTAAGGCTGGCCATCGATGTGACCTGTGATGCATAACGCCCAAGAACGAGGGAAATGGACAGATTGGGTGGGTGATGCAGGAACAGGGCAACCTCATCGATACGGATGAATTGCGTGCGTTCGATGCCGTGGCGACGAAGCGCAGTTTCAGCCTCGCCGCCGCCGAGCTCGGATCGGCGCAGTCCACGGTGAGCCAGCGAATCGCCCGGCTCGAGAAGCGTCTCAACCGCAGGCTCGTGCACCGCACCACGCGGCAGGTGAGCCTCACCCCCGACGGCGAGGCTATGCTGATCTATGCGCGGTCGATCCTCGCATTGTCCGAGGAAGCGCGCCTACGTCTCGCCCGCCCCGGATTGAAGGGCGTGCTCAAGGTTGGCATCGAGGATGAGTTCGTACGGACGCGCCTGCCGGAAGTCCTCGGCATCTTCCGCGCACAGTTCCCTGATTTCGGCTTGAAGTTCATTACCGGCCGCAACGAGCATCTCCGCGATGTTCTGCGCTCGCACGAAGTCGATGTCATTTTGGGCAAGAGCCACAACGGGAAGGAAGCCGGCGCGCTGTGGGAGGAACAGCTGGTCTGGGTGGGGCATCGCTCGCTCCAGCTGGGGCCTTCCGATCCCGTGCCGCTGGTTTCCTACCTGAAGCCGAGCCTCACCCGCGACCTTACGGAGCGTGCGCTTCTGGCGAGCCGCCGCCCATGGATCGACGTTGCGGAGTGCAGCAATCTGCTGGGTGTGATTGCCGCCGCACGATCGGGCCTCGGCGTCATGGCCATCGGAAAGAGCTTCAAGAAGACCGTGCTTGAAAATGTTCCCGACGATGCTGGCCTGCCGCCGCTCGGCAAGCTCGCTTACGTCGTCGAGAGCAACGGGGCGTCCCTTGATTCGGCGGCTGGCGCGTTCCGCGCGGTGCTGAGCGAGGTCGCAAAGCGATCGGCAGGCGACGCCCGTCTTCCCTGAGTGAAAAGTTGCGTGTCTCGGTTTGCCGGCTTCAGGCGCGGCTTTTAGGGTACCGTATCGCGGGAGGTCATCGCTCCCACCACGAAGGCGAGATTGGCCGCCCCGATCAGCGCCGCGGCATGGGCGTCCGCCTGTGCCTGCCGGGCATCGAGGAGGCCGCTATCCGCGGCGGTGGCGGCGGTGATTGTGCCGACGCCGTTGCGATAGGCCGCCATCGCCGCGTCATAGGTGGTGGCGGCGGCGGCGGCGAGGGCGCTCGCCGCCCGGTAGGATTCGAGCGCGGTGCGCAGCGCGTTGTTGGCCGCGACGATCTCGGTGACGGTCAGCGTCTGCGTACGCTGGAAGGTGCTCTCCGCCGCCGCCGCCCGCGATTGCGCCTGCTTGAGCTGAGCGGCGCGCAGGCCGGCGTCGTAGAGCGGAACGGTGGCGCCGATCAGCACCCCCGAGCCGGTCGCTTGCTGGCCGATGGTCGGCAGGCCGTTGGCGTTGAAGTTTCCCTGGCCAGTGGCGACCGCTCCGGAGACGAACACCTTGGGCAGGTATTCGGCCTCCGCCGCCTTGATGCCGGCCCGGCTCGCCTGCATCGCCGAATAGCTGGCGACGACATCCGGCCGCTGCGACAAGGCGAGCTTGATTATCTGGTCGAGCGGCACGTTGCCGGCGTCCGGCAGGCGACGCTTTCCATCGTCGCCAACATGGATGCGCAGCGTGGCGTTGACGCCCATCGCGGCGATCAGCACCTGATAGGCGTCGCGCTCTTGCCCCTCCGCCTGCACGCGCCGAAGCTCCGACTGGGCCACCTGCTGGCGCGCCTGCGCCACCTCCACCGTGGTGGCAAGGCCGTGGGCGAGCCGATCCTCGGCGGCGCTGCGAATGGCGAGGCTGTTACGCAGCGTGTCGCGGGCGATGCGCGTGTTCGTCACCGCCGCGCCATAGCTGTAATAGCTGCGAGTGACGTCGAAGATCAGCTTCTGGTGTTCGCCATTGAACAGTACGTTGGCGGCGACAGCCCCCTGCTTGGCGGCATCGGCGACGGCGGCGCGCTGGCCGAAATCGAATACCAGCCATTGCAGAGCGACGGCGGACGACACGCCTTCCGCCGTGGTCTCGAAATAGCGCTGGGTGCCGACGGGGATCGGCAGCGGCTGCTCAACGCTCTGCCGGCCGCCGATGACGCTGGCGGTGATCAGCGGCAGATAGGTCGCCTCCACCATGCCGACCGCCAGCGCCGCCTCGCGCGCCCGTTCCCAGGCAGAGCGCGTCGAGGGGTTGTTGCGCTGGGCGATGTCGATGAGCTCCGGCAGCCGATAGGTGCGCTTCGCATCGAGCTCCGGCGCGGAGGGCAGCACGGCCAGCGCCGGGTTGGCCGGCACGCGGAAATCCGGCGCGCCGGTTGCTGTCGCCGGAGGCGGCGTCGCGGGCTCGCCCTGCGCGCTCCACACGCCGTCCTCGTTGCCGTTCGGCGCCCATGGCGTGTCGGCGCTGCGCGACGCCATATGCGCGGCGTTCGGCGCGCAGGCGGCAAGCCCCAGCAAGGCGCAGATCAGTAGCAGGCGCCTCATGTCGTCACCGCCGCGTCGAGACGGGTCAGCGACGTCTCCACCGAGGCTGCCGGGACGCGGGCGAGATAGACGTCGCGGACGAGCTGGCCGATCTCCGCCGTCGTCTCGCGCAGCACGGCCTCGACCAGCGGCGCGGCGCGTATGGCCGCCGGCTCGAAGGGGATGAGCGCCGTCAGCTCGGCCGCCTTGCCGATCTCGCTGCCGACCAGGGCGGCATCCTGCACGGCGTGTGGGCGCAACTCCGGCGCGAGAGCGGCGATGCGCTTCACGCCAGCAAGCGCGGCCCTGAGATGCGCTCGCACGGCGCTCTCGATCGGCACCGGCCAGAGACGGGTGAAGATGAGGTAGATGACGACATTGCCGAGCAGGATGCCGACCACCCGGTCCCAGGCGGTATCGAGCGAGGTAGCCGGCCCGAAGCCCTGGAGCACGGTGAGCAGGAAGGCGAGCGCGACCTGCACCCCGCCATAGGCGATGCGCTCCGGCCCGGTCGAGATCCAGGCACCGACCAGCACGCCGGCGAACACCAGCACCATCAGCCCGCCGACCGTCTCCAGCTGCGGCATGACGAACAGGATCGCCGCCATGCCCATCGCGGCGCCGATGAGGCAGCCGAGGATGCGCAGGCCGAGCTTGTGCACGGTCTCGCCGGTGGTGCCGAGCGCGGCGACGTAGCAGGTGATCATCGCCGTGTGGATGCCCGACCAGTCGAGCCCGGTATAGATCAGATAGCAGATCACCGCGGCGGCGGTGGTCTTCAGCGCAAAGCGCTGATAGGCGGGATTGGAGAAAGCGTCGGGGAAGAAGAACGGCGCCTTCGGTGCCGCGACGACTTCGCCCTCCGGGGCACCGGCGATGATCGCCAGCGCGGCGACGATCTCGCTTTCGGCGGCGCCGGCCGCGATGTCCGGAGCCGGCGGCATGGGCGGCCGCTCGCCGGCGTCGAGCGCGGCAATAGCGGTGTGCAGCGCCGCCAGAATGCCCGTCCGTCGCGCCGGATCGAGGTCGTCCGGCAGGCCGGAGGTCGCCATCATGAGCCGGTAGGAGGCTCGCACGTCGCGGGTGATCTGCGCGGCGTTCTCACGCCGCACGAGGTTCAGCAGCCTGACGAAGCCGGCCTGCTTCTCCAGGGCCGTATTGTCGGCGCGCAGCAGCTCGACCAGCGCCTCATGACGCGCCGGAGCGCCGCTGCCGATGGCGTCGGCGCAGGCCTCCAGCCGCTCGCGCAGCGTGGCGCGCAGCAGGCGCACCGGCGACAGGCCGAGCACGAGGTTGAACGCGATCATCCACGCCATCGGCATCATCGCCATATAGGCGGCGTAGCGCAGCCCGAAGGTCACGACGTCGGCGACCGGCGCCATGTTCACCAGCGTGAGCAGGAAGGCGAAGACCAGCCCGATCACCCCGCCGATCTCGCCGAGTTGGCTCGCCGCACCGATGAACAGGAAGACGAACGATACCAGCGCGATGGCCAGCAACCGCAGCAGCGGCACCTCCACCGTCGCATTGATGATGGGAACCAGGGCGAGCACCACCAGCGCCACCAGGACGATAAGACCGATGGCGGTGCCGATGTTCTGCACCGCGTCGGGCTTCATCAGGAAGATGACCAGGTAGCAGCTGATTGCCGCTTCCGGCGTCTGGAACAGCATCGCCGTGGCGGAGACCAGCGCGCATAGAAGCGCGATGCGCCATGTCAGCGCCGCCCGGCCGGGAAACGGCGCCAGGTCGGTAATCGCCTGCGAGAGCAGCGACCGCGGCACCGGTAGTGGCCGATCTGGCGCCTCCGAGGCGCCTGCCATCGCCATCAGCAGCGCTCGCCGCGGTGCACGATGGCGACCGCCGAAGCGCCGATGCGCATGAGGTTCTCGGGCGGGTCGATCAGCCGGATGCGCACCGGGAAACGCTGCTGGATCCGCACCCAGTTCAGCGATTTCGGCACATAGGGGAGTGCGCGCGGCAGGTTGAGGACGTCCTCGGAAATGACGCCCCAGCTGACGCCCTGCACCGTGCCGGCGATGGCGACCGAGCGGTCGGCCAATGCATAGACGCGGGCGCAATCGCCGACCGCGATGGCCGGCAGCTCGGTCTCGCGGAACGAGGCCGAGGCATACCAGTTGCTGGTGTCGATCAGCGTAAAGACCGACTGGCCGGGAGCGACGATCTGTCCGGTCGCGGTGGTGAGCCCGACCACGCGCCCGTCATGCGGCGCGCGCACCTCGGTATTGGCGAGGCTGCGTTCGGCGATGGCCAGCGCGGCGCGCCGTGCCTCTACCAGCGCTTCGGAGGCGTCGAGCGTGCTGACGAGGCTGTCGGCCGCCTCGGCCTGTTTCACCGCCTGCGCGAGGCTGGTGCGGGCATCGTCACGCGCTGTGCGGGCATCGTCGACCTGCTGCGCGGTGACGTAGCCCTTCGGCAGCAGCGGCGTCAGCCGGGCCAATGTCTGCTCGGCCAGCGCCAGATTGGTGCGGGCGCGGGTGATCTGCTCGCCGGCGATGGCGGCGTTGGACTGCTCTGCCGCGATGGTGCGGCGCTGTCCATCGCGGGTCGCCTCGGCGATCTTCAGATCGGCGCGCGCCTGATCGGCAGCGAGACGGTAGGGCTCGGGGTCGACGGTGAACAGCAGGTCGCCTTTCGCCACCTTCTGGTTTTCGGCGACCGCCAGCGTGACGATGCGCCCCGGAACGGTCGAGGCGATGTTGACCACGTTGGCGGTCAGAACGGCGTCCTCCGACAAGGGACGGTCTTCCGCCATGTCGAGATAGCGCCAGCCGGCGACGACGGCGCCGACGATGATCAGCGCGGCGATGCTGGACCCGAACAGACTGCGGCGATGGGAATAGGCGGAGGCTGCCATCGCTCAGCGCCCGTACACGGTAAGGGCGAGCAGGAAACCGATGGCGGCAGCGAGGCTCGCATAGACGGCGAGCCGCCAGGGCAGCACGTCGTCGAGACCGATGCGAATGAACAACCCGCGCAACACTACTGCCCCGATCACACCGGCGGCGGTGCAGACCAGCCAGAACGGGAAGTAGGCGCCGAACAGCGGTACCGACGGCGCCAGCCGGGCATCGCATCCGCCAAGCATCAAGGCGCCAACCACCAGTGACACCGGCGCGATCACGCCGGCAAGACGATCCCATTCAACGCGTCGCAGCGGCATTCGTCGCGTCGGCCCCCGCCAGTACCTTTCAATGTGTTAACAGCCGCGACCGGTCAAACCAAGCCGACGACCGCGCCTTCCCACAAGCCGCCTCGCGGCAGCGTGGCAGGTGTCACGCGGCGGCAACGGCCTTGAGCGTTTCGCTGGCATCGGTCGCGCCGCCATTGAGCGCCTTCAGCGGCAACACCTTCGGCACGGTGAGGGAAGTCAGCTGGCCGAGGTCGAACCTGGTGAAGTTCAGGCTCTGATAGTCGCGGATGAAGAACAGCTTGCGGTCGAGGTCCGACAGACTGGTCCAGGAGGTGAACTCGGTCGCGTAGGTGACGCCCTTCTCCGGCTCCAGGCCGGCAACCTCCATATGGCCACCCCCGGCGTTCGGATAGTCGATGCTGACACCGCGGGCGCGGTCGAAATTGTTCATCACATGCGCCAGCGTGCGCACCGCCACATCGGGCGTGGTCGCTTTTTCGGTGAAATGGGCGAAGAAGGCGGCGCGGACGAAACGCCCGACGGAGGTGTTGGAGGCCGGCAGCGCGGCGGTGGCAATGCCGGAATCCGGCTGGATCGCCTTGTAGCCGCCGAAGCTGGCCGTCGGCGCGTCGACATTGGTGAGGTGGGTATAGTTGTTGAGATTGGTGAGGTGCCAGGGGAACTCCGGTCCGTTGGTCATCACCCCGACCGGATTGTCGTAGACCGACATCTCGCCGCGGTTGAATTCGATGACCACGGCCGCGCCGGTGACGTCGTGCACCACGTAGTGGAACGGCGATTCCACGCCGCCGAGAATGGCCAGCGGCTGCAAGAGGATCGGCTGCGCGGCCAGCCCCGTCTTTACTTCGGCGACGGTGGCGAACTGCCCGAGAATCCAGCAGCCGAGATCGGAGGCCGACAGCACCGCCTGCGTGGCGGCGAGCGCTCGCTGCGTCCCGGCGGCGGCCGGATAGGACAGCAGGCTGAAGGTCAGGCCCCTATCGTTGAGGCCTTCCAGCACCTTGAAGTCATCGATGCCGAGCGGCGCTTCGGCCGTGGGGACGCGACTCGGCATGGTGACGGTCAGCATGCCGTGGCGGGCATGGAACTCGACTGGCGGATGCCCCGGAATCTCCGAGCGTGTTGCAAAGCCAACCGGGAGCCAGACGATCTGGTAGGGTAGATCGATGGTCAGCTCCAGCGTTCGTCCGAAATAAACTTTGCCAGCGAGGTCCCTGTAGCTCAGTGACGTACACATTATTGGTCAACTCCAACGACGGACACATTCGGTAGCGTCTAGTGTCGACCGTGGCAAGCCACCGGCAGCAGCTCGGCCTGCCGGGCGGCGAGCCAGTCCCGGGCGGTTGCTCCCTGGCACCTGGGGCAGTGCCGGTTGCGGCAGGAGTTGTAGG